>NCJS01000019.1 GCA_002279005.1 Idiomarina sp. 34-48-12
AAAATACAGAACAACAAGGAAGTTAAATCCAGGGAACAATAACAGGAAGAAGTGACAACCGGTCTCTTCGTATCTGATATCTGATGCGCATTATACGGAGGACTGACCACCTTTCAAACGAGAAAAATTGTGTTTCACATTATTTTTACTAATGCGATGCCGTTTTTGGTGGTTAAAAAATACGCTAACGAAAATTGGTCAGACCAAAATAGGGCTCGAAAATTAAGGGTTTTGTAAAAATTGGTCAGATCGTTAAGATAAAAAAATGTCTGGTGTAAAATTGAACAAGTTAACATTTGAATGGCCGATTCGGGTTTATTACGAAGATACGGATGCTGGCGGTATCGTTTATTATGCGAATTATCTCAAATTCCTTGAGCGGGCACGAACGGAATGGTTACGCTCTTTAGGAATTGAGCAAGATACGTGGTTGATGCATCGTATTGGGTTTGTGGTGCGGCAGGTACAGTTAGATTTGCTGTTACCGGCACGATTTAATGATGAACTGATAGTCACGGTTGTGGTCGAACGCCTCGGAAAGGCGTCGGTCATTTTTGCGCAACAAGTGATGCGTCAAGATGGCACAATTTTATGTCAGGCGC
This sequence comes from Idiomarina sp. 34-48-12, assembly GCA_002279005.1. GTDB lineage: Bacteria > Pseudomonadota > Gammaproteobacteria > Enterobacterales > Alteromonadaceae > Pseudidiomarina. Next base: position 603 of record NCJS01000019.1, read on the forward strand.
AGATTAAAGCTGCTTGTGTCAATTTAGGAGAGTCTGGCGAGTCGGTGAAAGCGGTGCCGATGCCAGCAGAGATATTTGAGGTGTTAAAACGTGCAAACTGAATTGTCGATTACGGCGCTTATATTAGAGGCAAGTATTGTTGTCCAACTCGTCATGCTACTGTTGTTAGCGTTTTCAGTGGTTGGGTGGATGATGATTTTTCAACGAGCCAAGGTGATTAAAACCGCCACGCAGCAAGCGTTGAGTTTTGAAGATCGCTTCTGGTCGGGTGTTGATCTTGCTCGTTTATTTCAAGAAGTATCGGCACGTGCGCAAAATGCCTCAGGCATGGAAAAGTTGTTTCATGCTGGTTTTAAAGAGTTTGCGCGCCTTCGTAAGAATGAGACATTGAGCCAGCAGCAGATGTTGGATGCATCGTATCGTGCGATGCGCGTGGTACATTCGCGTGAGCTCGATCGACTAGAAAGTAATTTATCGTTCTTAGCCACCATCGGTTCAATTAGCCCTTATGTGGGTTTATTTGGTACGGTGTGGGGTATCATGAACGCATTTATCGGCTTGGGCGCGGTTCAGCAGGCAACGCTAGCAATGGTTGCTCCGGGTATTGCCGAAGCCTTGATTGCAACGGCAATGGGTTTATTTGCTGCGATTCCAGCAGTTATTGCCTACAACCGTTTTAGCTACCGCGTCGAAAAAGTGGATAACCAGTACGTCAACTTTATGGATGAATTAATGGCGATTCTTCAGCGTCAAGGTTCGCAATCGAAAGCAGGTGCTGCGGCATGATGACGGTAACGCGTCGACGCCGTAAACAGGTGTCGGAAATCAACGTGGTGCCATACATTGATGTGATGTTGGTACTACTGATTATCTTTATGGTAACAGCACCGCTGATTTCGCAAGGGGTGAAGGTTGATTTGCCGAAAGCTTCGGCTGAGCCGCTTGACCCTGAGAGTAAGCCACCGATTGTTGTATCGGTGGATAAAGATGGGAACTACTATCTCAGCACTAATAACGATCCGAATGCAGCGATTGATGTGGTTGATTTAGCGGTAGCCGTGCAGGCCGAACTTAAAGTGAGTCCTGGTCGTCCAGTTGTTGTTAAAGGTGACGGGTCGGTTCAGTACAATCAAGTGGTGCAGTTAATGGTATTGTTGCAAAAAGCAGGCGTACCACAAGTTGGTTTAATGACAGATAACTCAGCAGGTGATCAGTAGTGGCAAAGAAGAGTCGGTCATGGCCTAGTGATTGGACAGTGCCTTTGGTACTGTCGCTGTTAGTGCATGTTGCTGTCGTCGGACTGATGATTTTTGGCATGCACTTTCAGATGCCATTTGATAAGCCGTTACAGGTTGAGCTATCAGCGCCGAATGCGCCACAACCGGATAATGAAGAGATTGTGCAAGCAGTGACGGTTGATCAAGCAGCAGTTGAGCAGCGCGTCAACGAGATTCGTGAACGTGAGCGACAAACGCAGTTGGCTGAGCAGCGTCGTCAAGCTGAACTTGAACGCAAAGCAGAACAAGCTCGCAAAGCGCGTGAGGCTGAACAACAGCGTTTGCGCGAATTGCAAAAACAGCAAGAAGCAGAGCGACGTCGCTTAGAGCAAGAAAAAGCCGCTGCCATTAAGGAACGCGAAGAAGCTGAAAAAGCAGCCGCCGCGGCAGCTGAACGCCGCAAACGTGAGGAAGAAGCTGCAGCGAAAGCTGAGGCTGAGCGCAAGCGCAAAGAAGAAGAGGCGCGTAAAGCCGAAGAAGAACGCAAACGTCGCGAGCAAGAAGCACGTGAACGGGCGGAGCGAGAACGTCAACTGCAAGAAGAATTAGCGCGAGAGGCGCAGGCTCGGGCCGCGGCTCGACGTCAGCAAGTACAGAGTGAACTTGATCGCTACACGGCACTCATTAAAAATGTTGTGCAACGGAATTGGATTGTCGATGATTCGATGCGCGGCAAGGAATGCCGATTGAACATTACGCTTTCGCGTAGCGGTTTTGTCACCTCAGTCAGCGAAGGTGATGGCGATCGAGCTGTCTGTGAATCAGCGCGTCGTGCTATTTTGAAAATTGGAACGTTACCAGTTTCGCAAGACCCTGACGTGTACGAACAGATGAAAAATATTACATTCCCATTTATCGCGGATTAAATGAAGAAGCTTATGATGAAAAAACTGCTCATTTGTGTTGTAACCGCGGCGAGCTTGCTGTTTACCAGCCAGTCCGCCAAAGCCTCACTTGAAATTGTCATTACCGGCGGTATTGACTCGGCTCGACCAATTGCGGTGGTGCCGTTTAAGTGGCTAGGGAATGGGCCAAAACCGCAGGGACTCACGGAAGTTGTTGCTGCCGATTTAATGCGTAGTGGCAAGTTTAATCCGATTCCGGTTAACGGGATGCCGCAATTGCCTTCGAACTCTGCAGAAATTGATTACACAGAGTGGGCAAGTTTAGGTGTTGAAGCCGTGTTGGTTGGTACCATTGAGCCGCATTCGCTTGATCGCTATACGGTTTCTTTTGAAATTGTCGATATTCTACGCGGCCAAATTACCAGCGGCACGCAAGTGCTTCGTAATGGTCAATTAGTGACGTCGGAAGACCATATTTTAGACGCGCGTTCTAGCGTTATTTCTGGTGATCAGTTCCGCCAATACTCGCATCGCATCTCGGATATCTTTTACGAAACCTTAACCGGTCAACGCGGTGCGTTTATGACGCGTATAGCGTATGTTACGGTTAACCATCAGTTAGATAAGCCTTATGAGCTTGTGGTAGCTGATTATGATGGCTATAACGAACGAGTGCTGCTACGCAGCCCTGAACCGTTGATGTCACCGTCATGGTCGCCTGATGGCAATAAACTGGCCTATGTCAGCTTTGAGAACAAAAAACCTGAGATTTTCATTCAGGACATCTATACTCGTAACAGAGAGCGGATGACCCAGTTCTCTGGCATTAACAGCAGTCCAGTGTTTTCGCCAGACGGTAAGAGCTTGGCAATGGTGCTATCAAAGGATGGTAATCCGGAGCTGTATGTGATGGATATTGCAACGAAGCGAATTCGTCGCGTAACAAATCATCATGCAATTGATACGGAGCCAGCTTGGTCACCGGACAGTAACTCGCTGATTTTTACGTCAGAAAGGGGTGGCAGACCACAACTTTATAGCGTAAATTTAAGTTCAGGCCAGGTTCGCCGATTAACATTTGAAGGCGAGCAAAACTTGGGCGGAACGTATTCGCCAGATGGCAAGCAAGTGATTATGGTTAACCGGACACAAGGTAACTATCACATTGCGCGTCAGGATTATCCAAACGGCACTATGCAGATATTAACGCAGACTGCTTTGGATGAGTCGCCAAGCTTGGCACCGAATGGTAGTATGGTGATTTACAGCACCACCCATAATAACCAGCAAGTACTGGCGCTGGTATCGGTAGACGGACGATTTAAAGCGCGTTTACCTGCGCGAGAAGGTGAAGTAAAATCACCGTCGTGGTCACCGTTTTTACGTTAGTACGAGTGTTTTAAAAAGCAAGTTCAATCACTTACATGAAAGAAAGGAACGCGGACATGAACGCAAACAAAGCCTTAAAAAGTCTGTTCATTGCAGTACCTATGCTGACTCTTGCAGCATGTAGCTCTAACCAAGGTGCTGAGGACGCTGTTGACCAGCAAACTAATCAGCAAGTAGAACAGCCACAAGATCAATCAGGTGTTGATGTTGGCGCTGTAGAGCGTGAGAAAACTCCTGAAGAGATTCGTGCTGAGAAAGTAGCTGAATTGCGCCAAGAAAACATGATTTTCTTCGCTTTTGACGATTCACGTATTTCATCTGAGTATGCACAAGTTCTTGCAGCTCACGCTGATTTCTTAGTTGAAAACCCAAATGTAACTGTGACTGTTGAAGGTCACTGTGACGAGCGTGGTACTCCTGAGTACAACATCGCGTTGGGCGAGCGTCGTGCTAAAGCTGTTGCACAATACTTGCAAAACTTGGGCGTAAGCTCTAGCCAGGTCACTACCGTTTCTTACGGTGAAGAGAAGCCGTTAATCAACGCTTCAAACAATGACGCCTACGCGAAAAACCGCCGCGGTGTACTCGTTTACTAAGTAACTCTGGTTGAGCCAATGCAAAAAGTAATCTTAGTATTGGCCTTTCTGATTCCCGGTGTCCTGCATGCGCAGGCACCGGTTTCTAAGTTAGGCAGTGGGTCGTTAGAAGAACGTCTTAATCAACTCGAACGTGTTATGGATGCGCGTAATGCTGCGCAGATGGCACTATTAGATCAAATGTCACAGCTGCAAGATGAGGTTGCTGAACTTCGTGGTAAAACCGAAGAGCACGCATATCAAATTGAGCAAATTTTGCAGCGTCAGCGTGAAATTTATCAAGAAATCGACCGCCGTTTAGCATCACAGCCGGCTGCACAAACACAGCCTGCACAAGTGACTACCACTGCTGTCGATTCCGCTACGACGAATTACTCGTCGAACCTGTCTGAAAATGAAGCGTATGAGCAAGCCATTCAATTAGTGCTACGTGATAAGCGCTATGATGCTGCTGTACCAGCATTTGAGGCATTCATTAAAAATTATCCAAGTTCAACCTATGTGCCGAATGCGCATTATTGGTTAGGACAACTCCTGTTTGCTGAAAGCAAGTACGACCAAGCAAAAGGTCATTTTGCGACCGTTGTTGCTGATTTCCCTGAGAGTAATAAGCGCGGAGATTGCATCTTGAAGTTGGGTATTATCGCTCAACAACAAAGCGATATGACGAAAGCGCGTGAGTTATATAATCAGGTCATCAGCGAATATGCCAATTCAACTGAAGCTGGCTTAGCACGCAAACGCCTCGATAATTTGTAAAATTCCTGTAGAAAAATCGGGGAAATGTTCGCAAATTGAGCAAACGCACCCGATTCCTTCAATTTACAGTTGCAACGAGCGGCTTTTTAAGTAAACTATGCCGCCGTTGCCACTGATAAGTGTGTAACACGAAAGTGATGGGTTGTTAGCTCAGTTGGTAGAGCAGTTGACTTTTAATCAATTGGTCGCAGGTTCGAATCCTGCACAACCCACCAATCACTCTCACTCTCTTCAAAGTTTTATCGTGGGTTGTTAGCTCAGTTGGTAGAGCAGTTGACTTTTAATCAATTGGTCGCAGGTTCGAATCCTGCACAACCCACCACTTTATTTTTTCCCTTCGTGCCCCAATTTGATTTATAATCTCCAAACTTTTTTAATGCATTGAAGTGGTACCATGAGCATTACGGCAGAAATTCAAGCACGGGTAGTTGATAGTTTAGATTATCCATTCCCGCCTAAACCGAAAGCATTATCTGACGCTGACAAAGCACACTACACTGCGCGTATTAAGCAGTTATTACGCGAGAAGAATGCCGTGCTGGTCGCGCACTATTACACTGACCCAGAAATTCAAGCACTCGCCGAAGAAACCGGTGGTTGTGTTGCTGACTCGTTGGAGATGGCTCGATTCGGCGCGAAACATGAAGCAGAAACGCTGATTGTTGCTGGCGTTAAGTTTATGGGCGAAACTGCCAAAATTCTGACCCCTAACAAACGTGTCCTGATGCCAACGCTCGAGGCAACGTGTTCGTTAGACCTAGGCTGCCCTATCGATGAGTTCTCGAAGTTCTGTGATGAGCACCCTGATCGCACTGTGGTCGTGTATGCAAATACCTCTGCAGCGGTTAAAGCGCGTGCTGACTGGGTTGTTACGTCAAGTATTGCCCTTGAGGTTGTCGACCATCTTGATGCGAATGGTGAAAAGATTCTATGGGGGCCTGACAAGCATTTAGGTGCCTACATTCAGAAACAAACTGGCGCCGACATGATCATGTGGCAGGGCGCTTGTATCGTTCACGATGAATTTAAAACCAAAGCACTGGAAGACCTGAAACGTGTTTATCCAGATGCAGCAATTTTGGTGCACCCCGAGTCACCACAATCCGTGGTGGAAATGGCTGATGCGGTCGGTTCAACGTCACAGTTGATTAAAGCGAGCCAAGAGATGCCCAATGACACATTTATTGTGGCGACTGATCGCGGCATCTTCTACAAAATGCAGCAATTGTCGCCGAATAAACACTTCATTGAAGCGCCTACAGCCGGTAACGGTGCGACTTGCCGCAGTTGTGCTCATTGTCCTTGGATGGCGATGAATGGCCTTGTGGCTATTGCTGAGGCACTCGAGAGCGGTGGTGCCAAGCATGAAATTCATGTGGACGAAGCATTGGCTGAGCGTGCATTGAAGCCGTTGAATCGCATGCTTCAATTTAAGGGCTAAGACGATATTAGCTATTGGATATTAGATATTAGAGAAAAGCCCGCGTTTTGTTATATATAGTTGTTTGGACTGTGTATAATATGTATTAAGGCAGAGAAATCTGCCTTTTTTTATGGTCAAAACGCGAATGAATATATAGTGCATTCTATGTACTGTGTATCATCATACCAAGCCTTCATCCTGCTAAACCGCCGCGCAGCGGCTATTACAAAAAAACAAGCGTTCCCAGATTAGAATGTACATACTGAATGTACATACCGTGTACATTCTTGTCGCAATAAAAAGCCCAGCATTAACTGGGCTCGCACTCACTCACTCGCAGTTATACACAGTTTTCACTATATACTCGCAAAGCCGGGCTTTTTTACAGGTGGGGGTGGCGTAGTTGATAGCCGGTGGCTCGCATTCGTGCATTACTGAGCCGTTTGCTGCCGCGAGGGCCAACTTCATTCGTGCGCTTTAACCCGTCAATCGACACGCCAAGTTGTTGTGCAATGCGCGCATAGGCATCTTCTTGCAACAAAGGTTCGTTGTCGCTAACGACATAGATTTCGTCATGGTGCTCTGGGTGCTGGAGTAAATGACTAATAAAGCCTGCGATATCGTCACTATGAATGCGGTTCGTCCATGTTGGAGCGATGACTGCAGTACCTTCTTTAATTTGCTGCTTGAGTCGTTCGCGGCCGGGGCCGTAAATACCCGAACAACGTAACACCGAAACCTGAGCGGGGCTGCCGAGAATGACGTGTTCCGCTTGCAATAGCATTTCGCCACTATCGCTATCGGGCTGGGTTGGGCTTGTTTCGTCAAGCCACTCACCACCACGTTGACCATAAACACCGGTGCTTGAAATATAAAGTACACGTGGCGGTGTATTGAGTTGATGTATTAAGTGCTGCAGATGCCGGCACGGCACCACATACCCTTGATGATAACCGTCGCGGCTATAATTGGATGGTGTTAGGGTAATCACAATCGCGTCAAATTGGTGGGTCAGTAATTGGCGTAAATCGTGTTCGCTGTTCGCGTCCGCACTAACTAGCTCAACGCCGTCAACGGCAGTTTTCGTGGCCGGTGTGCGACATGCGCCAATGACCTCCCAGCCTGCCTTCACCAGTAATGGCGCCGTGCGCTGAGCGATATCTCCGTAACCTAATAAAAGTACTTTGGGCATGTTTAAACTGCTCCTAACCAAACATCCAGAAATAACATGACGACTAAGCCTACCATCAGGCCAGCAGTCGCTCGACTGTGATGGCCGTGTCGATGCGTTTCAGGAATGATCTCATGACTAATGACAAAAAGCATGGCGCCAGCGGCAAAGACCAATCCCCACGGTAATAGTAATTCAGAGATGTTCACGAATACGCCGCCAAATAAGCCACCGAGAGGTTCAATCAGCCCCGTTAAACCAGCGACTAAAAATGCTTTCATACGGCTGTAACCAACGGCAACGAGGCCGACGGCTACCGCAAGCCCTTCTGGAAGATTTTGTAATCCGATTCCGAGCGCTAATGAAAAAGCGGTTTCTTGCTGACCGCTACCGTAGGCCACCCCCACGGCTAACCCTTCAGGAAAGTTATGGATGGCAATGGCGAAAATGAATAACCAGACACCAGCAATTTTGTCGCTGTTGCGACCTTCAATGCCGCTAATAAAATGCTCGTGTGGCACCATGCGATCAAACAGTGCGATGGTAAAGGCGCCAAGTAATATACCAACAACCGCAATGGCAGCTGGCCACGGACCGGGTCCATAAATTTCTGTTGAAATATCAATTGATGGGACAATTAATGAGAAAAAAGAGGCGGCGAGCATCACGCCCGCCGCAAAACCTAGTAGGGTATCGTTAAACCTTTCAGACGGCTTTTTTCCAATTAATATTGGAAGTGCCCCCACAGCTGTTAAACCACCAGTGATTGTACTCGCCAGTAACGCTGTGAGGACTAGCTCCATGATTTATTCCTTAAGAATTAATAACCTGCCGCATGACCGTCTTTACGGCTTTCTGATGCACCGTAATATACGCCTTCTTCATGATTACGCCAAATGGCTTGATAACCGCCATACGGTCCGACAGCTTCTTGCAGTGTATGTCCCATTTTAATGAGTTCGCGACGTGTGCCGTCTGAGAAACCATTCTCTAAACTGACAACACCGCCATCAGTCATGACTTCGCCTGTTGGTTGGCTTGAACCGGTATGAAGAATTCGTGGCGCATCGCCAGCCTCTTGTAGATTCATGCCAAAATCGATCATGTTAATGAGAATTTGAGCGTGCATTTGTGGTTGCGTTGCGCCACCCATCACGCCGTAACTCATAATCGGCTTGCCATCTTTGGTGACAAAAGCTGGGATGATGGTGTGAAACGGACGTTTGCCTGGCTCAAAGACGTTACGATGATTTTTATCGAGCGCAAATAATTCGCCACGGTTTTGAATCACAAAACCAAGACCAGTCGGCGTAATGCCTGAGCCCATGCCACGATAATTACTCTGAATGAGAGAAACCATGTTGCCATCCGCATCTGCAGTGGTTAGGTAAATGGTATCGCCTTCAGTTGGCGGGTTCCCCGGTTCAAACGATTTGCCAGCACGATTCATATCAATTAATTTCGCGCGCTGTTTGGCGTAACCTTTGTCAAGTAAACCCTCTACCGGAACGTCGTTAAAATCAGGGTCAGAGTAATATTTCGCACGGTCTTCGAACGCGAGCTTTTTGGCTTCGACGAACAAGTGAATATATTCAGGGCTATCAAAGCCTAAACTCGCGACATCGTAGTTTTCCAGAATATTCAAAATTTGCTGAGCAGCAATACCTTGCGTGTTCGGTGGCAACTCCCACAAATCATAACCACGATAGTTGGTTGATACTGGGTTCACCCATGTCGACGTGTGGCTTGCAAGATCGTCATAGCTCAAAAAGCCGCCATGTTTCGCTACGAATGCGTCGATGGTTTTGGCGATTTTGCCTTTGTAGAATGCATCGCGACCTTCTTTTGCAATGAGTTTGTAGGTATTCGCAAGGTCGGGGTTTTTGAACATTTTGCCTTTCTGTGGCGGCATGCCATTTTTCATGAAAACATCGGCAAAGCCCGGCTGATTCTTGAGTACGTCGGCGTTACGCTCAAAATAGTACGCAATCACTTCAGTGACTGGGAAACCGTTTTCAGCATATTCAATAGCTGGGGCTAGCACTTGCTCCATTGGCAATTTGCCGAACTTTTTGTGTAATTCGAACCAACCATCAACAGCACCAGGCACAGATAACGGCAACACACCGCGTGCTGGAATAGACTCGTACCCGTTCTCTAAAAAGTAATCTAAGGTGAGTGATTTCGGTGAGCGTCCAGATGCATTGAGCCCGTGCAGACGCTTGCCTTCCGCATCCCAAACGATAGCGAATAAATCGCCGCCGATACCGTTGCCAGTCGGCTCAACAAGGCCGAGAAGTGCATTGGCTGCAATCGCAGCATCAATCGCGTTGCCGCCGGCTTGCATAATATCCAGGGCAACTTGGGTTGCGAGCGGTTGGCTGGTGGCTGCCATTGCGTGTGGTGCCATGGCTTCTGAGCGGGTGGCAAAGTGATGACCCGTAATGCGATCGGCCGCCACTGCATTCACGCTTGCAGCGCCGCAGCTAAGCGCCAAAAGGCAACTGGCTGCTGCCACCTTTGATTTCTGAACAAGATACTTCATAAATGAACACTCCAGTTTTTCGTGAGGTACCGCTTCACTATATGGAGTGTCTACCAAATGAGCAATGTTCGTGATCGCAGATAACAGACCTACTACCGAACCACGACAGCGAGCAACCAAAACGAGTAGGCACAAAAAAACCGCCACGAGGGCGGTTCTTTCATATTTGGCGGAGAGAGAGGGATTCGAACCCTCGATACGCTATTAACGTATACACACTTTCCAGGCGTGCTCCTTCAACCACTCGGACACCTCTCCTGAAGGTGGCGGTATGATAGGGAAAAGCCCCGGTTAAATCAACTCGACTTGAAAAACAAAAACGATATTAGCTATTGGATATTAGATATTAGCGTCGATGTATCGGGTATTTATCTTTTACTAATATCTAATATCCAATAGCTAATATCGTATTCGCTGTTGCTCTTCAGACCTAAGTCGTATGGGAAAAAGCTGGTAACGCGCTAAATTAGACGCAGTAGCAGTAGATAAGGATTTTTACCATGAGTTACCCGCGCGAATACGAATCGTCATTACAACGCACCGAAGCGTTCTGGTTAAAACAAGCAGGCCAGCTGCATTGGTTTAAAGAACCGAGCAAGGCATGCCAATTAAAAGCGAATGGAACCGCTGATTGGTTTGTGGACGGTGAACTCAATATTTCCTTTATGGCGTTGGATTATCACGTTGATAATGGTCGTGGTGATCAAGTTGCACTCATTTATGATTCGCCGGTTACCGAAACCAAGCAACAATTTACCTACCGTGAGTTACGTGATGAGGTCGCCTTATTTGCTGGGCTGTTGAAGAAACAGCATGTCAAAAAAGGTGATCGGGTTGTTATCTACATGCCAATGATTCCGCAGGCCGCGATTGCGATGCTTGCTTGTGCGCGTCTAGGGGCGATTCATTCGGTGGTGTTTGGTGGTTTTGCACCCCATGAACTTGCCGTGAGGATTGATGATGCGAAGCCGAAAGTGGTGGTGACAGCGTCATGCGGCGTTGAAGTGAATCGTGTTCTTCCTTACAAGCCGATGGTTGATAAAGCCATCGCTGAAGCCGTGCATAAGCCAGCAAACGTGATTGTTTATCAGCGTGAACAATGTCAGGCCGATTTAAATCAGCCAGGAGACTTAGATTGGCAGGCTGAAGTTGCGAAAGTGACGCCAGCCGAATGTACCGTGGTACCGAGTACTCATCCGCTATACGTGCTCTATACATCGGGTACCACAGGGAAGCCCAAAGGTGTTGTTCGTGATACGGGCGGTTATGCGGTAGCGCTTAATTATTCAATGCAAACGGTTTATGACATCAAGCCGGGACAAGTCATGTTCACGGCTTCAGATGTTGGCTGGGTTGTCGGTCATTCGTACATTGTGTATGGCCCGCTGCTGGCAGGCGCGACAACGATTTTATATGAGGGTAAGCCAGTCAGAACGCCGGATGCGGGCGCGTTTTGGCGAATTTGTTCGGAGTATAAGGTGTCCGTCTTATTTAGTGCGCCAACCGCGTTTCGTGCGGTTAAAAAAGAAGATCCTGAAGGTAAGTTATTAGAGCAATATAATTTAAGCTCGCTAGAGCGCATTTACATGGCGGGCGAGCGCCTAGATCCGCCAACTTATGACTGGACCACAGAGATTACCGGGAAGCCCGTGTATGATCATTGGTGGCAAACCGAATCTGGCTGGCCGATTTGCGCAAATCCTGTGGGGATTGCCGAGCATCCCATTAAGCCAGGTTCAGCAACGTTGCCGATGCCGGGTTACGATGTGCGAATTTTAGATTACAAAGGCCAAGAAATTGCCGCCAATGAGCAGGGCGCAGTCGCTATAAAACTGCCATTACCGCCGGGCTGCTTAACCACCATTTGGAACGATGAAGCGCGGTTTGTTAGCGGGTACTTGAGTGAATTTGACGGCTACTACTCAACCGGCGACGGCGGTTATAAAGATGATGACGGCTACGTTTTTATCATGGGGCGGACAGACGATGTGATCAACGTTGCCGGGCATCGATTATCAACGGGTGAGATGGAAGAAATACTCGCTAAAGATACCGCCGTTGCGGAGTGCGCGGTCATTGGGGTGCAAGACTCGCTAAAAGGTCAAGTTCCAGTTGGCTTAGTGATAACGAAGGATGGTGTGACGATTAGCGACAATGAGCTCAGCGCTCGCCTCGTGCAACGCGTTCGTGATGAAATTGGTGCCGTTGCCTGTTTGAAGAAAATATTGGTTGTGCCGCGTCTTCCGAAAACGCGTTCAGGTAAAATTTTACGGCGTGTATTGCGGCAAATTGCGGATGGTGAAGAAGTGGTGGTGCCCTCAACAATTGATGACCCCACCTGCATTGACGAAATTCGCGAGCGCCTAAGCTAACTCGCGAATTTACTAAAGATCTTCAGCAGCATCGTTGTCTGGGCGTTTTTTAGACTTCGATGCGGTGCTATCTTTTTTCGGGCGAGGCTTGGTAATGGACTCAGTCTGTATTTTTGCATCGCCATCCCAACTGCGAATATGTAAATCACGCTGCGGAAATGGAATTTCGATACCGTATTCTTCTAGCGATGTATGAATCTCCCACATAAATGCCGCTTTAACCGCACTAGGGCGATTCACTGCTTCGGGCTTTAGCCATACGACAAGCTCGAAATTCAATGAACTATCGCCAAACTCGGTTAGCCACACTTGTGGCGGTCGATAGCTGCCATCATCGAGAGTATGAGGAACGCGCGCAGCAGCTTCTAACACGGCTTTTCTTACCATCTCTTTGTCGGTGCCGTAAGCAACGCCAAAGCCGACTTTAAGGCGGCGTATGGTATCGCGCATGGTCCAGTTGGTAACGCGACCGGCAACAAACTCAGAGTTTGGAACGATAATATCAATATTGTCGTTAGTGGTAATCAGAGTACTGCGAATATTAATTTCTTTCACCTCACCGGTAACACCTGATTCCAGCTCAACAAAGTCACCAACTTTTAAGGTTTTTTCAAACAGCAACATAATACCAGCGGTGAAGTTGCTGATAAGGTTTTGCAGACCAAAACCGACACCAACACCAAGTGCACTGGCGAAAATGGCGAACTTAGTGAGGTCAATGCCAATGGAGGCAACAGCTATCAGAGCACCGACCACCATGACAACATAGTGTGTAATTCGTGTTAGCGCATACACTGACGACTGTGCCATCGATTTGCGATAGCTGGCAATGCGTCGCAATGCATTTTGGAGCAGGCGTGAGGTAATGTAAGAGACGATGAGAATAATGACAACACGGAAGATAGAACCGTACGTAATTGATGTCTCACCTATTTTAAAGAGCTCGGTCTGAAGCCATCCGAACAAATGCTTGGTCTCCGCAATCAATTGCTCCATGCAGCATTATCCCATTTGTGCTTGTGAATATAGCTCTAACCCTAACTTTTCGATCAGCTCAAGTTGCTGGCGTAGCCAATAAGCATGATCTTCCTCAGTATCCTTTAATATACCAATGAGCATGTCGCGCGAGACGAAATCACCGGCTTGTTCACAGAATTTGATGACGCCACGTAAAGTGCGGGCGTTACCATATTCCAGTTCGAGATCGTTAGCGAGCATGGTCGGGACGTCGTTCGCAATGGTGTGAGGCTCACGTCCATTCATATTCGGCTGGCCACCGAGAAATAGAATTCTGCGAATCAATAAATCAGCATGGCCACGCTCATCATCCACTTCGTGGTTGATGCGCTCATAGAGTTTATCCAACCCCATATCTTCGTAAATACGTGAATGCGCCGTGTATTGATCGATAGAGGTTAACTCGTACGCGAGAAGTTTATTCAATTGTTCAACAATGGCTTGATGGTCAAGATTCATAGTCATTCCTTATTCGCTGTCGAGTTTGGTCTGCAGATATTTCGGTAAGCTAATTTTTTCGACCAAATCAAGCTGCGTTTCTAACCAGTCGAGATGTTCTTCTTGCTGCTCAAGAATCTCAGTTAATTCATCGCGGCTGACATAATCTTGTGCACTTTCGCAAACGGCAATCGCTGCGCGAATGGCAAGCACATCATCCAGTTGCACTTTGTGATCAAGCTGCAACATTTCGTGCGGATCTTCACCAATATAGAGTTTGCCAAGATCTTGCAGGTTAGGAAGGCCACCTAAGAACAAAATACGCTCGATAATGTCATCAGCGTGTTTCATTTCATAAATAGATGCTTTGTAGATTTTGCTATTGAGCTCGCCAAAGCCCCAATTTTTGTACATGCGAGCATGTAAAAAATACTGGTTGATAGCGGTAAGCTTGCGGGTGAGTATGCGATTAAGCTCTTGTAAAACCTTACTGTCGCCTTTCATGACTACAACTCCTAACTGTTATTTTCTAACAGCTTAAGCGTAGCACACCTCTACTGGCAATAAAGTTTCTGATTTTAATCGTGCATTTCGTTCGGCAACGGCGTCTTTTACGATGTCTTTGGCGCACTGATTACAGCAGCCACACTGCGTTCCAACACCATATTGCTGGCGCAGTTCACGCATACTGCTTAAGCCATCGTCGACGGCGCGACGAATGGTTTTATCTGTGACACCTTTACATAAACATACGTACATAATTAGCTCCGTACTGTTACGGCTCTAATGGTAATACAAACAAGAATGATTCGCAATAAAAATATAAACGGCGTTGTTCGTTGTTCGTTATTCGTTATTCGTTATTCGTGGGTTAGCTCGATCGTGATATAGCAGATATATTTGCTCACTTTTCTATGAGCGGGTTTTGGTTTTTCGTCTTTTGCTTTTCCGAATAACCAATAACGAATAACGACTAACGTTTTTTAAAGGCTGATGATTAGTAGGATGACGTGTAGCGCGACCACCGTGAACGTCAAACGACCTCGCAACTCAAGATACCATGCGTGAGCACTGACTTTGCGGCGTTCGTAATTTAGCCAGAAAAGATGGAGTAGGGCTAAGATGGCTAAGAACGAGAGAGTTGAGTCGCTACATATCGGAAGCTGGGTAGCGACCAGTACGGCGAAGCCGGTGACCGATGGCACCATACTCCATTGCAGGCTGCGGCGGTGATCGGTGTCGGTATCGAGCATGCAAAGACCCCAGTGAACGCCGCCGAGGAAGCTGAAAATAATCGCGCTATATAGAATAAACAGGGTGATGGCGAGGTCGCCGTTTAGGTCGAGCAGCGCCATCAACGTCAACACAATAAACGGAACAAGTCCGGCGAAGCCAAGGCGTTGAGCCGTGTATTGTGAGATTAAATTCATGCGGTAAATCCTGTTTGTAGTACGTAAATGGTGTAACCAACGTAACATGCCACGAATATGCCGCCGTGAATTCGATTAATGCGATTCGGTCGGCTATTTGGACGGAACGCAAAAATCAGCAGCATAAAGGTAAGTACGGTCATCATTAACCAATCGCGACTTAACACCAACGGTTCTAATGAGATTGGCGTAATCGCACCCGCAATACCAACGACGGCGAGCGTGTTAAACATGTTTGAGCCAATCACGTTACCGAGGGCTAAATCATGTTCATTTTTGCGAACTGCAGCAATCGCTGAGGCGAGTTCTGGTAATGAAGTGCCGACAGCAACGACGGTCAAACCAATAACTAAATCGCTAACGCCTAAAGCAGTGGCAATATCGACAGCGCCCCAAACTAGAATACGCGAGCTGACAATCAATAAGATCAATCCAATGACAAGCCAAGTAATGGCTCGACCAATCGGCATGGCTGATTCTTTGATTTCTTGATCGAAGTCACCACTTAAGGTGTCTTCGCTACCGGTCATGCCTTGATAGATGCTCCAACCAAGATAGCTGGCAAAGATAGCGAGCAAAATCCAAGCTTCTAGCGTTGTTATAACGCCGTCTATCAATGGCCATGCGGCTAGTAACGTGATGGCAATTAACATCGGCGCTTCGCGTTTTAATACTTGGCTAGCAACTGCAATAGGAGCCAACAGTGCGGTAATACCAAGAATAAGTGCAATGTTGGTGATGTTTGAACCATAAGCATTACCAAGTGCTAATCCTGGATTACCTTGTGCGGAAGCTAAAGCCGACACCACCATTTCAGGGGCTGACGTACCAAAGCCAATAATAACCATACCAATGAGTAGGGCAGGCATTCCGAAATGATTAGCTGTTGCAGCGGCGCCATCGACAAACCGATCCGCACTCCAAACCAATAAAGCGAGGCCAACAATAATGGCAGCAATGGCAAGTAACATAGAATTCCTTTGTGATTTATTAAGTTGCTGAGCATTCTAACGTGAATTCGTAGTGCTTGTGAATGCAGTGTTTAACAGTCTAGACTGGAAGCACGTATAAAAAGAGGATTTCGTTATGGCGGACAAGCAGTTAGCGCGACCAGAATTTATGATTGATAGCTGGGATTTCAGTCAACATCCAGCACAACCAATTCACGACAACTTTCATAATCGTCAACAAAGCTGGTTTCATTTTCAGCGAAATATAGCTGGTCTAGCGGATTGGCTACTGGATTCTGGAATTCCAGAACCAATAATCGATGCGGTATTAGAAGAAGATACGCGACCGCGATTTGATCGCCTCAACGATGGTTTTTTGTTGATTCTTCGCGGCGTGAACTTGGCTGAAAGTGACCAGCCTGAAGATATGGTGAGTCTGCGTATTTTGTATTTTAAGGGCAACTTATATAGTTTCCGGCGACGTCCTGTGCGAGCGGTGCAACTGATACAAAAGACGCTTGAGGAGCAACATGGGCCGCAATCATTACCTGACTTTATTCTGCACTTGGTTGATGAAATGACCAATAAGATCGAGCAACTGCAAGATAGTATCGAAGCAGAAATGGAGGCGTTAGAGGATGATACGCAAGGCACAACGAGCGAGCGTCAATCCGCACTCACGCAATTGCATCGCCGCTTGCTGCGGCTAACCCGTTTTGTACGCCCGCAATTAACGGCGTTGGATAAATTGGCTGCCGATAGCAGTAAGTGGTTTGACGCCGATTGGACCCAGTGGTTATTAAACGAGCGTGACAATACGCACCGTGAATTAGAGAACATGGAGATGTTACTCGAGCAGGTATGGATGCTGCGCGAGCATTTACAACAGGATTTAGCTGAAAAGATGAATCGCAATACCTATTGGCTATCGATGGTTGCTGGCGTGTTTTTACCGATTAGTTTTCTGACTGGGTTATTCGGTATCAACATTGGCGGAATGCCGGGTGTTGACGATAGCAGCGCGTTTTGGATATTCAGCGCTGCGTTGTTCATCATTGCGGTGGTTGAGTTTTTACTGTTACGCCGACTGCGTTTTTGGTAACACTGTCGGTAGCGGCTGAACCGTGGGCGCTTGGTCATGAAAGCCAGGCAGCTCACAGTGGTCTGCGGCAAAGACAACCAGGTGATCAAACGCTGGTCTTAAACCAATGTTGGCGCCAACGGTGAATTCTTCATGTGACGGACTTAAGGTTAGAATCTCAATACCGCTGGCAAGCTCAATAGTGTAGAGGTTGTGTGCACCGCGGAAACCACGCGCTTTAATGGTGCCGCGTAGGCGCGACGTTGGGTCAGGAACAAGGTCATCAGGGCGCACGAGGAAACTAACCGGTGTTCCAGCTGGCACTTGCAACAAACTTGGATGCTCAAGCATGCCAAGTGGCGACGCCAACGAACCTTCCGTATTGACAGTTCCTTGTAACAGCACGCCGTGACCAATAAAGTCAGCGACTAACTGATGTTTTGGCTGATGGTATAACTGATAGGGGGTGTCCCATTGCAGTAATTCCCCTTGGTACATGACGCCAGCTTTATCGGCCATGGCAAAGGCTTCTTGCTGATCGTGCGTGACCAACAACGCGGTAATCCCTTCTTTTTTCAACAGCCCACGTACTTCGACGGCGAGTCGTTCACGCAATTCGGCATCGAGACTTGAGAATGGCTCATCGAGTAATAGCAATCGTGGTTTTGGTGCAAGCGCGCGGGCTAACGCGATGCGTTGCTGTTGGCCACCTGAAAGCTCGTGCGGGAAACGTTTGTGGTATCCCGGAAGCCCGATGCGATCGAGTAATTCATCCACGCGTTTGCGACGCTCAGAGGCGCTGCTTTTGCGCATGCCAAAACTTATATTGTCTTCAACATTGAGATGGGGAAATAAAGCAAAATCTTGAAACACCATGCCAACGCCGCGTTGTTCTGGGGCTAGGGTGTGTTTGTCATCGGAAACCGATGAGTCGTCGATATGTATCGAGCCCGATTGTAGGGCTTGAAAGCCTGCAATCGCGCGCAACAAAGTGGTTTTTCCGCAGCCGCTTGGACCCAAAAGGCAACCAATTTCGCCTTGCTTAAGTTCAAAGGTCACGCCACGAACAATGTGCAATGCGCCGAAGCTAATTTGAATGTTATCAAGCTGTAACCGGGACAAACTCTTGCTCCTTTAATGCAGACTGCTGCGACTTTAACATAGCGCGAGACAATAAAATAACCGGGATAAGCCCGACCAACACCATCATCAATGCTGGCGGTCCGGCATCGGCTAAGCGTTCGTCACCGGCCATTTCATAGGCACGAACGGCGAGGGTATTGAAGTCGAAAGGACGCAGCACCAAAGTTGCTGGTAGCTCTTTCAATACGTCGACGCCAACTAAAATAAGTGCGGTGAGTACACTTGGGCGTAACAGTGGCAAATGAATTTTACGTAACACCTGCAGAGGTTTGTAGCCTTGAATGCGTGCCGCTTCATCCATACTCGGACGAATTTCGCCTAAACCAGCTTGTATGGTTTGCAGCGATACACTTAAAAATCGTACGCTGTAAGCAAATAACAACGCGAACACCGTACCAGACAATAACAATCCAGGATTCACACCGAACCAAGATTCACTGAGTGTGATGATGACGTGATCAATACTGGTCAGAAATACCATTAAGCCAACTGCAATTACAAGCCCAGGAATGGCATAACCGAGGCCCGCAAAAGCGACACTGGTGCGAACAATCTTAGTTGGAATTTGACGACGACCATAGGCTAGCCATAGCGCCATCGTTACCACCAGAACCGCGGCAAGCACGGCGAGACCAAAACTATTCATCGTGAGTTGCCAAAAGTCACTATCTTGCCAAACTTCGCTGCGCTCAATTGACCAACTAGTTAGTTGTAATGCCGGTAGAATAAAGCCGAACAACAATGGCATCCAACAAGCAATGCTCGCGGCAATGGCTTTCCACCCCTGGAGTTGAAATGGCGGTGCCGGACGATTGTTACGTTGATCGTAACGAGCTTGGCGACGTGACCAGCGCTCGATGAAAATTAATAAAATGACGGCTACAAGCAACATGCCAGCGAGTTGCAATGCGCCTTGTAAGTCACCCAGACCGTACCAAGTTCTGAAAATACCAGTGGTAAACGTTGTCACACCAAAGTACTGAACGGTGCCGTAATCGGCTAAGGTTTCCATTAAGGCTAGCGTCGCGCCCGTCACAATGGCAGGTCGTGCAAGTGGTAGCGCTAAGCGCAGGAAACATTGCCAGGGGTTTAGCCCCAAACTGCGGCCTGCTTCGAGGGTTGTCGCAGATTGCTGAATAAAGGTGGCACGGGTGATGAGGTACACATACGGGAATAAAACCAAACTCAGCACCACAATCGCACCACCAAGGCTGCGAATTTCTGGAAACCAATAATCACCGTAGCCCCACCCGAACCAATCGCGCAAGGTCGATTGCACAGGGCCGGCAAAATCCAGCATGCCTGTATAGGTGTAAGCAGTAATGTAGGCGGGCATTGCCAATGGTAGCAATAGTGCCCAACTTAGAATGCGTTGTCCGGGAAAGCGACAAGCCGTGGTCAACCATGCCGTGCTGACACCGAGGGTGACCACGCCAGCGGCAACACCAATTAACAATATCAATGAATGGCGGATGTACTCTGGAACCACGGTTGCCCAGAGATGACTGAGCGTCGTGGTGTCATGACTCCACGCGAGTTGTAGCACCGACCAACAAATAACAAGCAACGGCACGCCGATAACGACGGCCGTTGCAATTAATGTTAGTTGGCGCCACAAATTAAAGCGCATTAACGCCAGCCAGCGCGATTCATCAATTTAACGGCAGCAGCGTTATTTTCGCCTAGGAAGGTCATCGACAAGTCATCGGCTTTAAAATCGCCCCATGCTTGCAAGGTATCACTCCACTCAACACCTTCAACAGCTGGGTATTCGTTGTTGGTTGCGGCATACCAAGCTTGTGATTCAGCTGATAACAAGAACTCGATAAGTTGTTGTGCTTCAGTTTTGTTTTTCGCATGCTTAGTTAAGCCAATGCCTGAAACGTTCACGTGAGTGCCGAAGCTATCTTGATTTGGCCAGAAGATTTTCAGCTTACTTGCCGCTTCACGCTGTTCGGCGTCATCACCAGTTTGCATGAGACCAAAATAGTAAGTGTTTGCTACCGCTAAATCACAAACGCCTGCAGCGGCTGCTTTTAACTGATCGCGGTCACCGCCAACAGGTGGCTTGGCCAAATTGCTGACTAGGCCTTTCGCCCAAGCTTCGGTTTTCTCTTCGCCCCAATGTTCAATTAACGCAGCCGTGAGTGACTGATTGTAAATATTGTCTGACGAACGGATACATACTTTCTTGTTCCACTCAGGCTTTGCTAAGTCTTCATATCCTGTCAACTGGCTTGGATCGACACGATCGGCCGCATAGAAGATTGGACGAGCACGTAAGCTCAAACCAACCCATAGGTTGTCGGTACCGTGCAAGTGTGCTGGCACAGACTCTAATGCTTTGGCTGATGTGAGTGGCTGAAATACGCCAGCTTCAGCAGCGCGATGCAAATTACCGGCATCAACCGTGAGGAATAAGTCAGCTGGTGTATTCTCGCCCTCGTTTTGCAAACGAGCGAGGAGGGCATCACCACCGCCAGTTAAAAGGCGTACTTCAATACCAGTTTCTGCGGTAAACTTCTCGAGAACTGGTTTAATTAATGCTTCTTTGCGTGCCGAATACAGGTTAACTGTGGCCGCTTGTGCTACGGTAGCTGTTAAACTTGCAGCAATGGCTGTAGCAGT
>NCJS01000232.1 GCA_002279005.1 Idiomarina sp. 34-48-12
ACGGAATCGAAGTTTAGTAAATGCGCGAACGTTGCCGCATCAGCACCGGGATCGTTCACCCGCACCAATTCAAATGCAGGATTCTGCACAATCAAGCGCAACGCAAGTCGACCAATTCTTCCTAAACCGTTAATTCCAACTTTAATTGCCATAAATTACTCCTTCGTATTCTTCGAAACTTGTCCAAGCTGCGGATTATATTCCGCTGCTAAGATGATGGTTTGTCGCATCCAATCTGGTAAAGCTGAGTTCAAACGGTAATAAACCCACCGATGATCTCTTCTATCGAGCAGCAGGCCGTATTCGCGCAACTGGGCTAAATGACGAGAAACTTTTGGCTGCGACATTCCTGTTATCTCAACAAAATCGCACACGCACAGCTCATCTTGGCACGCTAGCATGAGGATCATAGACAACCGCAACGGGTCTGCCATGATCTTGAAAAAATCTTGTGGAGTATTAAACAGGTGGGGTTGCTGTATCCGCTTGCGCAGCACTAATAAGAACATTCGAATACGTTCGCTAAGTTCTTTCGCCGTCAGCAAGAAAGCGTCATTTTTCGTGCTGGAGACCGGATCAGAAAAATCCCATGCGATAAAGTTAATGCCCTGAAAGTCTGCCTGGCATTCAAGTCGTGCACGGTCGCACAAACTAATAACATAATCGAACTGCATATCACCAAGGCTTTTAATTGCCTTTGAATGCAGCCCTTCCGTACTCACGTTCAGCACTGATAGTGCCGCCAATGCCTCTGGCTCAACATGCGATGCCTGAGTGCCTGCGCTAAACACATCAATATCAGAGCCCGCAAAATGCCGCATAATGGCTTCAGCCATAATCGAGCGTGCCGAGTTGGCTGAGCATAGGAATAGAACTTTCATTGACTATCTCATATCTGAAAAATCCGATATATGATAAAACAGATATGATAAAAATAGCAATAAAAAACCCGAAAGTTTTGACGCTTTCGGGTTTTTCGAATTTGGAGCGAGAAACGAGATTCGAACTCGCGACCCCAACCTTGGCAAGGTTGTGCTCTACCAGCTGAGCTATTCTCGCATGTGTTAACGAGGGCGTATTTTACGGATTCGGCTCACGCCGTCAACCACTTTTTTCAGTTGAATCGTTTGTTCGCTCGGAATTTGAACACCCTGCAGCTTTTTTCCACAAAATTGGCTGCGGCGGCGCTTGTACGTCACCATATTGATTAACAAACACTAATTTATTTTGTTCAACCTTATTCAACCAGTCACGAACAATACTCGTTTGTTCAATCCAGTCATGCAATTCACAGCGAAATTTTTGCAATTTTGATTCCTGAGCCTCCTGAGCTATCGCCGTTGTCGACAGTATTAGTGCAAGTAACGTCATTAGGAATCGCATTAACTCTTCTCCTTAGTTTTGTTGAGTTGCAAAATTTTCCGCTCTAACTCTTTTAGACGCTGCGGCTCTTCCTCTGACATATGTAGATAAAATCTATTACTTAAAATTGGCATGCCATCGGGTAA
>NCJS01000233.1 GCA_002279005.1 Idiomarina sp. 34-48-12
TCGTTACGTCGCAAGATACTTTTCAGATTATTTACCAGTACCTTGCCATAGCGCTTCCGAACGCCTTTACTTTTAATGGTGATTTCTGCGTGCAATCGAACTATAAATTTCATGAGATTATTTGATGCCGTTACTGTTACTGAGTGTAAAAAGGCGGCATTATACCTGATTTGACCACACTGCGGAATCAAGGTAACTTGTGCGCCATTATTCCACGTAGCTACTGGATACCAAGCCTTATGAGTGATTTGTCATTTGAACAAGCCATGCAACAACTTGAAAAAATTGTTGTGCAGTTAGAACAGGGTGAGTTGCCACTTGAACAAGCGCTTGAGCAATTTGAGCAAGCCGTGAAGCTATCTCGTCTTAGCCAACAAAAATTGCAGCAAGCCGAGCAAAAAGTTAGTCAACTGCTGCAACAGCAAGGGCAAGAAACACTTACGCCATTTCAATCGAACGCTGAGGATGACGCGTGAACCTAGCGCAACAGCTCAACGATACCAAAGAACACATTAATCAGTACCTATCACGCTTGCTGCAAGAGCGCGTGGCGATAGCCCCACGCTTGAACGAGGCGATGCACTACGCATTAGTATTAGGTGGCAAACGTGTTCGACCGTTTTTAACCTTGCACGTGGGTGCGTTATGCGGTGCGGATCAGCACAGCTTAGAACGCGCAGCGGCGGCGGTTGAATGTATTCACGCTTATTCGTTGGTTCATGACGATTTGCCGGCCATGGATAACGACAGCCTACGGCGCGGACATCCAACCTGTCATATTGCGTTTGACGACGCCACTGCAATATTAGCCGGTGATGCGCTGCAAACGTTAGCTTTCGAATTATTGAGCAGTCCGGATAAAAAGCTCAACCCAAGTCGTCAACTCGAAATGATTCATGTATTGGCCGACGGCAGCGGTGATCGCGGTATGTGCGGCGGTCAGGCACTCGATTTAGCAGCAACGGGAAACGCCGTTCCAGAATCTGAACTGGCTCAGGTGCATATACATAAAACCGGTGCACTTATTCGTGCGGCCGTTCAATTGGGCGTTTTGGCAGGGCATGATGGTGCTCAGGCTTATCGCGCACATTTTGATGCCTTTGCACATTATTTAGGGCTCGCTTTTCAGGTGCGCGATGACATTTTAGACGTCATTGGCAATACTGAATCTCTTGGCAAAACCCAAGGCAGCGATATTCAAGCCAACAAAACAACCTATGTTAGTATACTGGGCTTAGAAGGCGCGCAGCAGCGCTTGCACGATTTACACCACAAAGCGCTTCATGCGCTGGGCAAAATTCCTTACAATACCCAATTATTGGAAGCATTCGCAGATCATCTGCTGAACCGGGATCATTAATACATGTCGTTATCTAGTAGTCACTCAGCCGCTTCAACACCGTTGTTGGACAGCATCAATACACCTGCAGACTTGCGTTTATTGAATGAACGCCAGTTGCCGCAGCTATGTGCAGAAGTGCGCGAGTTTCTATTAAACTCAGT
>NCJS01000234.1 GCA_002279005.1 Idiomarina sp. 34-48-12
ACGTCACGTCTTCATGCGCTAATGCATAAGTTCGTGAGAATGTGACCGTCAAACCTTCTTCTGGCAATCCGGCCAGCGGAATCCGCATTTGCTCTGTTGGGTAGAGCCAACCGCTATCATCATTCAGTCGATCGAATTCGAGACCAAAACGATCCCAAAATGACAACATGAACTGCTCGAGCTCAGCTGGTTTTTGGATGGCTTCAATCGCTTCAAGTAATGCGTTCATTTGATGTGGACGAAACGCGTTGAGCTCTTGTAAGCGATCGCGTCCTGCGTCCGCTGCGACGCGCATTTTAGCAGCCATATCGCGGGTTTCTTGCAGGGTTGTATCGAACAAATCTTGATCAAAGTCGGCATTGGCTTGGCTATCAAATAATTGATCGAGCGCTGTTGCAAAATGTTGGTGCAACATGGCGCCAATGGCGTTGGTTTGGGTGAAGGCATTCATTGCTTCATACCAAGCAAACAGAATTTGCTCGGCAGTATTCGCAACCACGGGAACATGAATATAGATATCATCTTGCTGACCAAGACGATCAAGACGACCAATACGTTGTTCTAACAAATCAGGATGCCGCGGCAGGTCGAACAGAATCATGTGTTGTGCAAACTGGAAGTTACGCCCTTCGCTACCAATTTCGGAACATAGGAGCAACTGACAGCCATCTTCAGGACTGGCAAAGTAGGCAGCAGCACGATCGCGCTCAAGTAAGCTTAGCCCTTCATGGAATACCGCAGCATGAATGCCTTGCTGTACGCGCAGCATCTCATGTAGCGCCAACACCAATTCGCTGCTTTTACAAATGAGTACAAATTTCTCATTCTTGTGTGCTTTAAGTAGGGCAACCAGCCATTCAAAGCGTTTAAGTAGCGCATCGCCTTCATCCAGCTCTGTAACCTGCAGATGACGATTCGGGAAACCACCAATGTGACGACGGCTGTTGCGAAACATCACGCGTCCAGTGCCATAGCTGTCTAATAACTCATCCAACGCTTCCAATTGCCCGCTGTTAGCTAAGGCTTCAGCTTTTGGAACGAGTGCTTGATAGCTTTCTTGTTCTTCAACAAACGCCTCGAAATCATTAAACCGATCAGGATCTAATAGTTGCAGGCGTGCAAAGTGAGCTTCTAATCCCGCTTGTTCAGGCGTCGCTGTTAACAGCAGTACACTCGGAATGTGCTGGGTAAGCTGTTGCAGCAACGCAAAGCGTTTTTCCGCTGGAGCTAGTTGGTGCGCTTCATCGACAATAAGTAAGTCCCAACTCACCTCAAACAGCTCACCAGACCAAATAGGGTTTGCAAGTAACGACTGCGGAATTAAAACGAGTTGCTCGCTCGCGAAAATAGCATCGCCATCAAGGGACGCTTGTTCACATCGTTCTACATCAAATAGGCTAAAACCCAAATTAAACCGGCGTAGCAGTTCGACTAACCATTGATGAGCAAGGCTATCTGGCACGACAATTAAGATGCGCTCGCTGCGCCCTGTTAACAGGCGTC
>NCJS01000090.1 GCA_002279005.1 Idiomarina sp. 34-48-12
TTTTGGTGGATATTTCCCTACACGCCCTTTGCAGCGCGCACGGTCAAACGCTATAAGCGCAAGCGTGATGAGCCAAACGTTGATGAGCATATTCGGCTATTAACCGTTAACGTATTAGAACCCAACCGCCGCGGAGTTGAACTAACTCAAATCATCAATGATAACCGTCCCGATATTATTGTAGCTGTCGAAACTGACGAATGGTGGGAGCAAGAATTCAGTGATATTGAAGATGATCTGCCGCATGTCATTCGTAAGCCGCAAAATAATTTGTACGGCATGATGGTGTACTCGAAATGGCCGATGACCAACATTGAGGTCACCGACTTAATTCAAGAGGGCGTGCCGTCAATGCATTTTGATTTGCAGCTACCAACGCGAGTCGTGCGCATGCACTGCGTTCACCCCGCACCGCCAAGCCCAACCGAAAATGAAAAATCGGAACAACGCGATAACGAGTTAATGCTCGTCGCTAAACGGGCACGTCAGGAAACTGGTCCGGTTATTGTTACTGGTGACTTGAATGATGTGGCATGGTCAAAATCTACCCGTGCCTTTTTAAAGGAAAGTCAATTACTTGATCCACGCATGGGGCGTGGTATTTATAATACCTTCCATGCTCAAGTTCCAATTATGCGTTGGCCGCTTGACCACGTGTTTCACAGTGAACACTTTATGCTGGTAGAGCTCAAACGGCTTCCACCGTTTGGCTCAGACCATTTTGCGCTACTCACCGAGTTAGCGCTAAAAAGCGAAGCTTCAGCTTAGTCAGACGTGCGAACAAAACGAATAAACCGGGAAACTGCCGGATTATCGTTAAACTCGCTACCATCATAGAAATCAATATAACGACCCAGTGCTAATGGCGCTGGGTCGATATCTTCAGCATCAGGGGTATTGGTCCAAAATGGTGCGCTTGGTGTTTCTGGAAACACTTCAGTGCGGATGGCTGGATCAAAACATGCGTATTCAACCAAGGTGGCGAGTTCCTTAATGTTTGGTAGACGCCAATCACTCACCTCGCCGTGACTAAAATCATCCTGTGCGTTTAACGCAACACTCCAGTCGGTCACTGCTGTCGGTGAGCCTGTACAACTATTATTGCTTGCGTCATAAGCTTGACCATATAAGCACAATGACCAAGTTAAACCGGTGCGCACATCAAGAACCGTGCCGTCACGATTATCGTAGAACTGGTCAGGCGCAGTATTCGGTTTAATTGATTCATATTTGCAGGAAGCTTCAGCAACGCCGTTTAAGCCCACAAAACATGCCACTAGCGATAAATAAGTTAACTTTTTCATTGCTGACCTCCTTGTTTAGTCGCTAACAGCTGGGTTACGTGCAGCGCGAATACTAATGTAATCGTTCTTATTACACAGCATTCGACGTGAATTTTGAATATCCCAGCACCATGCAGCACCTGAGTTATCAGCGGCAGGCGATGAAGTCATGATTTTGTCAGAGCTAAATTGCGCCACATCTGGGAAATAGTTCGCATCGTATGACAACATTTGACCAAATAATGAGCTGCTTTGTGCTTCATTCACGGTTGGTAAACGCCAGTCACTAAAACCGCAGTAACCCAGTACATTCAAGTAATTGAGATAGTTTTCGCTGGTACAACCCGCTTCATAATCAATCTCACCACCTTCGATACCTGGGAATTCACAAGTTGCCGCAGTGTAATAGGTTTCATCGGCATTAGGGACTAACTCTTCTGGGCTATATGTACCGGCATTTCCCGCGTTATTTGCTGGATCAGAATCATACCAACGATATAAATTCGCTGGATTATTCCAACCTTGAATATACGTTGGGCTACCCCAGACCGCGTAAACTGTTCCTGATAAATTATCGCGAACACATTCAAATGCTGTCGTCGTTCGCGGTAGAGCGTTGCCGTTAAAATCGAGTTTGGTAAAGTTTAAATTACCTTCGCCATCTTCATGAAACATTCCCTCAGCACCCGTATCTCGACCGTAATCAGCATCTTGATTTTCGTAGCCGGCCTCTGGGGTCGTTGCATTATAAGCACTCGCGTTGTAATAGCCGACATAGCCGGTATCTGCCAATACAGCATCGCCAGATATCATCACTGTTAGAACACTACGAGCAGCATTAATCGATGCACCATCAGCATTATTCAAACCCAAAACAATCGTTTCGCCACCTTCTTTAAGGTTGTCACTGAGCATACTTAAAGGAACTTCAATTTGTGTTGCAAACGCAGGAATCGTAAATGACTGTTCGTTGATGGTGTAATCGCTGTCGCGGGTGGCGGTACCAGCCAAGCTCACAGCAAAACTGATAGGGGTTTCTGAGGCGTGACTTAAGCGAGCTAGTACTTCAATTTCACCCGCT
This sequence comes from Idiomarina sp. 34-48-12, assembly GCA_002279005.1. Taxonomy (GTDB): domain Bacteria; phylum Pseudomonadota; class Gammaproteobacteria; order Enterobacterales; family Alteromonadaceae; genus Pseudidiomarina. The sequence goes on from NCJS01000090.1 coordinate 2,365, forward strand.
TGCTCAGAAGTTCTGAATTGCGGTTGACTAAATTGTAGCGAAGGAATTGTATCGTTGTTTTTAATGGTTACTTCAATTGAAGTAACACCTAACTCTAGACCTGACGCACCGGAGAAGTTCACGCTAAATGATTTGTCACTTCCATAATAGTTGTTCGAGATAATTGGCACTGGAAATGACTTTGAATTCTGGCCCGCAGCGAACTCAAGTGAGCCTGACGTTGAGCGATAATGCTCAGCGGCTAACGCTGTCCCATTTGTTGTCGCATAATTCAAGGAAACTGTTGAGTCAGGCGCTTCCGATAAGGTCACTACAATTTCAGCCTGTACGGCATCATTCGGAGTCAATTCTGTGACGGCAACACTTTGTGCCGTAGCAACCGGTGTTGTTTGTGAGCCGCCGTCATCACCGCCGTCACCGGTGGGGTCACCACCAGGTGGCTGACCATTTTGGAAGACCTCTCCATCGCCACAACCGACAAGCGATAATGCCAATAATGAAGAAACTAAGAAACGATGCTTAGGCGCCATCTCAACAAATCCTTTTTAATTGTCATAAATTTTTATAACAAGTAATAACGAGAAATGGCTTACGGCGCAAGTGAATTAACAAATTAAGGAAGGTAATGAAAAAGCGGCCTTGCGTGGGAATTAGCAAGGCCGCTGATTAGATTAGCTCTTTTGGCGTTTCATCGCTTCAAAGAACTCATCATTGGTTTTGGTCATCTGCAGCTTGTCGATGAGGAATTCCATTGCTTCAGTTTCGCCCATTGGGTGAACGATCTTACGCAAAATCCACATTTTCTGAAGCTCGTCCTGCGACGTCAGCAACTCTTCGCGACGCGTGCCAGAACGGTTGAAGTCGATGGCTGGGAACACCCGTTTCTCAGCAATCTTACGGTTTAAGTGAAGTTCCATGTTACCGGTACCCTTAAACTCTTCGTAAATCACTTCATCCATTTTCGAGCCCGTATCAATCAATGCGGTTGCGATGATGGTTAAGCTACCACCCTCTTCCACATTACGAGCGGCACCAAAGAAACGCTTTGGCTTGTGTAGCGCGTTCGCGTCAACACCACCGGTCAATACTTTACCTGAGCTAGGAATAACAGTGTTGTACGCACGTGCTAAACGCGTAATTGAGTCAAGCAAAATGACCACATCTTTCTTGTGTTCAACCAAACGCTTAGCTTTCTCAATCACCATTTCAGCAACTTGCACGTGACGGCTCGCTGGCTCATCGAACGTTGAAGCAACAACTTCACCTTTCACCAAACGATGCATCTCGGTCACTTCTTCCGGACGTTCGTCGATAAGAAGAACCATCAACACGCATTCAGGATGGTTGGCAGCAATAGATTGCGCAATATTCTGTAGCAACAACGTTTTACCGGCTTTTGGTGGTGCAACAATCAAACCACGCTGACCTTTACCAATCGGTGAAGCTAAATCGAGAACTCGCGCAGTAATGTCTTCGGTTGAGCCATTACCACGTTCCATGCGCATACGTTCGTCGGCATGTAATGGGGTTAAGTTCTCAAATAAAATCTTGTTGCGGGAGTTTTCAGGCTTGTCGAAGTTAACTTCGCGGATTTTCAGGAGGGCAAAATAACGTTCGCCTTCTTTCGGCGGTCGAATCTTTCCTGATACGGTATCGCCGGTGCGCAAGTTAAAGCGTCGAATCTGGCTTGGCGAGACATAGATATCGTCTGGGCCAGCTAAGTAAGATGAATCGGCTGAACGCAAAAAGCCGAAGCCATCTTGCAAGATTTCCAGCACACCATCACCATAAATGTCTTCACCACTTTTCGCATGCGCTTTTAAAATGGCAAAAATAATGTCTTGTTTGCGCATACGCGCCATGGACTCGAGGCCCATTGTGTCTGCGAGCTGAACCAGCTCGTTCACAGGTTTGTTTTTTAATTCTGTTAGATTCATAGGGGGGTTATGACTTTTTTGGCCAATGGAAATAGTTGTACGTTTATTTAGTTAAACCAGTTTTGTTAAATCAGTTCGGGATTTGACTGCTCGGCTGCCGGAAGGCTGGCACCCTGAAGAATTGTTATGCAAGGAAAAGTAACACTTAAATGGAAAAACGTCCAGTTTTTCAGCTCATTTTGTGCAAAAGCTCAGCAAAGGTTGCTGAAGATCATCCTCAACAACCCGCTGAATCTGTCTAGCAATTACAGGTTTTGTTCAATGAACTCAGCCAGTTGTGCTTTTGACAATGCACCTACTTTGGTACCTGCAACTTCACCGTTTTTGAACAACAACAAGGTAGGAATACCGCGAATGTTGTACTTCGGTGGGGTTTGGTTGTTGTGGTCAACGTTCAGTTTACCAACAGTGATGCGGTCGCCGTATTCATTGGCAATGTCGTCCAAAATTGGCGCGATCATTTTGCATGGACCACACCACTCGGCCCAGAAGTCTACTAATACTGGCTTGTCAGAATTAAGAACATCGCTCTCAAAACTTTCATCACTTAGCTGAACAATTTTGTCACTCATGATAATCTCCGCTGCTGAATTCGCGTGAAATAATAAAACACTATTATTTCTGTTTTTGAATGTTAGCGCAAACTGATATGCTTACGCCATGAGTAAAACACACTTAACAGAGACACGCTTCGCCGATCTCGACCTGCACCCGCAGGTATTGTCCGCACTGGAAAGTGCTGGATTTGAATATTGTACACCGATACAAGCATTGAGCTTACCGATTGCGTTAATCGGAAAAGACGTTGCTGGCCAGGCCCAAACCGGTACTGGTAAAACGATGGCGTTTTTAATTGCAACATTTACGACGTTGCTTAACAACCCTCGTGACGGTGAGAAACGTTATCCGCGTGCCATTATTATGGCGCCAACGCGTGAGCTTGCTATTCAGATTGCCAATGATGCTGAACTACTCGCGAAGCATTGCGATATGCGCCTTGGCATTGTGTATGGGGGCGAAGGTTACGATTCTCAACGGCAACAGCTCGAAGAAGGCGTTGATATCCTGATTGGTACCACCGGCCGCTTGATCGACTACTACAAGCAAGGCATTTATCAACTCGATAAAATTCAAACGGTGGTTCTTGATGAAGCCGATCGCATGTTCGATTTAGGCTTTATTAAAGATATTCGCTACATGTTCCACAAAATGCCAGCACCAGGCCAGCGTCAAAGTTTATTGTTCTCAGCAACATTGTCGCAACGTGTACAAGAACTTGCCTATGAGCACATGGATTCGCCGACCAAGGTGGAAATTGAGCCATTGCGTAAAACCGGCGAGCGTATCAGCGAAGAGCTGTTTTATCCGTCGAAGCAAGACAAAATTAAGTTATTGCTGACGCTGATTGAAGAAGATTGGCCTGATAAAGCGATTATTTTCGCAAACACCAAGCACACCTGTGAGAAGGTATATAATTGGTTAGAGGCTGATGGTCACCGTGTTGGTTTGTTAACTGGTGATGTGCCGCAGCGCAAGCGATTAAAAATTCTTGAGCAATTCACTGATGGTGAACTCGACTTTTTAGTTGCTACTGATGTTGCTGCCCGTGGCCTTCATATTCCTGAAGTAAGTCATGTCTACAATTATGATTTACCGGATGATTTCGAAGATTACGTGCATCGTATTGGCCGTACCGGTCGTGCCGGTGCGAGCGGTAAAGCAGTCAACTTGGCATGTGAAGAGTATGTTTATAATCTGCCAGCGATTGAAGAGTACATTGGCCACAGTATTCCAGTGACCAAATACGATCCGACAGCACTGTTGACTGATTTAAAAACGCCACGCTCTAATCATCGTCGCCCACGTGGAGGTCGCCGCAGCAGTGGTGGCAACCAACAGCGACGAAGTGGCGGTCGTAAACCGGCTCGGTAACGCACCATGACGCAGGACGCACGCTTCGCCGCCATTGATTTAGGCTCTAATAGTTTCCATTTAATTATTGCCACCGTGAAGCGTGACGGCCATTACCGAATTTTAGGCCGTTATCGTCAAAAAGTACGACTCGCCGATGGTTTCAATGATCACCTTAGCGTGAATGATGCCGCGATTACTCGCGGCATTGACTGTTTGCGCGGATTTGCCAATCTCCTTAAAAATATCCCCACTGAACGAATTCGTTGTGTTGCCACCGCAACTCTACGTAAAGCCAGTAATAGTGATGTCATGCTTAAGCAGTTCAAACAGGCACTAGGGCACGACATTGAAGTTATTTCTGGTGAGGCAGAAGCGCGACTTATTTATCAGGGTGCAACCCAGCATTTATTACACTCAAACAAAGCTGTGCTGGTGCTAGATATCGGCGGCGCAAGCACCGAAATTATTGTTGGTCAGGGCGTTCACCCAGAGCATTTAGTGAGTCTCGATATGGGGTGTGTCACATGGCAAAACCAATACTTCCCTGAGCAAGTTATTAGTGAAACAGCTTGCC
>NCJS01000235.1 GCA_002279005.1 Idiomarina sp. 34-48-12
TACAATGTTCTCGGCACGTTCAACGAACGCTAAGCCAGTTAGCTCTTTTAGTTGCTGTCGTGGTGCGCCACTAGCAAACTTAAAATCGTAATCATCGAACGATTTTAATGCTGGAAAGCCAGCGAACTTAAGAAGCGTCTCTTGTGTTCGTCGTGTCCGTGCTTGCAGTTCAAGCTGCAGTAGTTGCTCTAAGAAGTCGGCAAAAGTACCTTCTTTAGCACTTGTTTTATCTGCGACGGCAGACCACTCAGAACTAATGGTTCCGAGCTTGAGCGTCTCACAAGCGTCTAGTATGCGTTCTTGTTGAAGGTTCATAAACGTCCCTCCAACAAGCTGTCATAGACGCTAAGCGGGTGCTGTAAGCTCTCTATCGGTGTTGGTCGGCTCGCTGATGATGTCGCGATACGACCGTGTTCTTTAGTTGGTAGCGGTTGTAAATGAAACCGCTCTTGCTCAAGCAATATCTGCGGCTTCTGTCCGGTTGTACCGTGAATACGTTGATGCGCAACGTGTTCAAGCCATGGGCCAATGTGAGCGTTGGCCACCGACACATCAAAGCGTAAGCCATGCTGCTTCAAACTGGCAGCTAATGGCGTGATGAAGCTGCTTTTTAAATACGAGTTGAAACGTTCAACCTTGCCCTTCGTTCGAGCCCGATAAGGGCGGCAAGCACGCGGTTGGAAACCGTAGTACTTAGCGAACTCGAGCAGCGCTTGGTTCCAGCGATGCTGTCCTGGGCCATACGCATCACGTTCAATCATAATGGTCTTGGCGTTATCAAACAGTACGTGTTGAGTAACACCACCGAAGAAGGCAAATGCTTCTTCTAAACCGTACAACCAATCTTCTTGGCGCTCGCGCTCTGAAAAGTGTACGAAGGTTGCACGGCTAAACGATAACGTCGCGACAAAGCCCTTCATGCGACGCCGGTTGCGGTTGATGTTAGTGAAATCAACTTGCAACTGCTCACCGGGCTGGGTCTCGAAACGAACAACAGGGTCGCTCGCTTCTGGCTTTTTAAACTGCGACACATACTGTCGCAACTGAGTCATACCGCCGTTATAACCTTGGGCTTCTATCTCTCGAAAAAGAACCGTTGCCGGTATCCAATCAGGCTCAGCGGCTTTAATCCGTTCACGAAGATACGCCTCATAAGGGCCTAACTTCGTTGGGCGCGCTTCACGCGCCGAATAGCTAGGCGTTACTGTCGGCCGAGCTAGATAGTTTTTTACTGTGTTGCGGGAAATGCCAAGACGGCGCGCAATCTCGCGATTACTCAATCCCTGTCGGTGTAAAACGTGAATGTCCACTAGTTGCTCCTGAGTTAGCATGTTAGGCCGCCTTGTCTTATTGAAAAGTGCGGCTATGATGCCTCAGGTGGATCACTTTTAAACCGTTGTCAGTGGATCAATTTTACTCCGTTGGTAACATGGGTGCGAGCAAACTTAATACTCTTCCTAATAGGGCTCTACCTCGCACGCGCTGATAGCTTAATTTG
>NCJS01000236.1 GCA_002279005.1 Idiomarina sp. 34-48-12
AATAATCACGACGAATATCATTAGTGTTCTTCCCAGCTCCAGCAGTACGCAAAATAATACTTACACCTTCTGGCAATTCTAGAGTTGACACAACGTCCTTTAAACGCTTACGATCTGCAGGATTAACAATACGACGTGAAATTCCACCTTGTCTATCGCTATTTGGCATTAATACGCAATAACGCCCAGCAAGAGAGAGATAACTGGTACAAGCCGCTCCTTTATTTCCACGCTCTTCTTTGATAACTTGAACAAGTATAACCTGCCCTTTTCTTATTACGTCTTGAATTTTATATTTCTGATGTAATGTGTTATGATGAGAAGCATCGTCTTCAACAACTAAATCTTCGTCATCACCACCGCTGATTTCGAAAGCTTCATCAGTGTAGCGACTGCGGCCATACATACTGCCCACTTTCGGACGATTGATACGCGCCTGATATTTCGACCATGCCTTTTCGACAGGTGAATCAGCTGCTTTTTCGCCTCGAGCAACTGCTAACAATGACTGTTCTTCGGCTGATTCTGGCTCTAGTTCACCACTCATCAACGCCGCAATCAAACTGCCGTGTTTTGCTAACAGCTCACTTTCGCGAATTGAAAAATCGCCCGAACGAGCAAATCCGTACGGGTAGTTTTTGAAGTCGTTAAACGGCTTCTTCATAATCTGATCACGGTTCATTGTTGCCATTGTGTGCCCATCCTCCAGACCAACAACTACAGGTAAACGGTAACGCCTCTTTGCGTCACTGACGATATAGAGGCGAAACCGTAAGTTGTCAACAATTTTCGAAATTTTTTACGTTTTTTATTCCGAACCGATACCGTCAATGCACTATTAGAACCGATAGTAAACTGAAGCACCTAGGCTCCGTCCGGCTTCGGCTAAAACTGGTAATGATGGGTCATCTACCGGCATGCCGCTTACTCGAGCATTACGCCAGTAACGTTTGTCTGTGAGATTAAATACACCTGCAGTCACGTTTAAGTCAGGGCTGACATACCAACGTGAGATCCAATCAAACGTTGCGTAACCGGGTGCTGAAAATAAAGGACTATCGGCTTCATCCACGAGCTCCCTCTGCCCACGTACAGCTGTTAACACCAGTCGTGAATCCCAGTCTTGCGCTTCATATTGAATTTCAGCGATTAATCGTGGAGGCGTCACATCGGCAAGATCGCGTCCACTCTCGCGATCTTCGCCACGGCTATATTCAGCACTCACTGCACTCGACCATGCATCGCTCCACTGCTGCTCCCAGTTCGCTTCAACGCCCTCAATCACTACCTTATCACGGTTGATTGATTGAAAAATTAGCAACTGGCGAGCTGGATCAAATCCCAACGAAGCTCGGCTTTGAATAAAGTCACTGTAACGATTGTGATAAGCGGTAATTGACCACTGAGTATCACTGTCTCGCCCTCGGAAACCCGTTTCAAACGCATAGCCACGTTCAGCTTTCAAATCAGGGTTGGCAACAGCTAACACTCGAAAC
>NCJS01000237.1 GCA_002279005.1 Idiomarina sp. 34-48-12
TTTATGGTCATTTCGGTGGTTTATGCTTTCGGTTGGTTAGTCAGCCTCGGTATGGCTGGTGGCATATTACTCGAAGCATTGAGCGGCTTGGATTACCACATTGGCATGACAGCTATCTTAGTTATTTGCGTTGGCTATACGCTATTTGGCGGCCTACGTGCGGTCATCGCCACCGACTTTATTCAAGCCTTGATCATTATCATCGGTGTGGTTGGTATCGCTTGGTTTTTAATTGATACGGTGAGCCTCGAAAGTATTCATACCGAATTATCAGAGAATCATCCTCGATTACTCGACTTAATGTTTCCCGCCGCCATTATGTTTCTGTTTAACAATATATTTTTCGGCTTGGGTGAGATTTTTCATTCGAATGTGTGGTGGTCTCGCGCGCTCGCATTCAAAGGCAACGTTGCGTTTAAAGCATTTTTACTCGGTGGCTTACTCTGGTTGCCGATTCCAATCGTCACAGGTTTTATTGCACTGGCTGCGCCACAGTTAGGCATTTTCCCGCCCAGCGCCGATATGGTAGGGCCGATGGTTGCTGCTGAGGTACTCGGTAAAGTTGGTGCCGTCGTGGTATTTATCGTGGTTTTTTCAGCGTTAGCGTCTAGTCTTGATTCATTACTTGCTGCAACCTCAGATTTAGTAACACGCGATTTTTATCATAAGAAGTTGCGGCCACAAGCGACTGATCAGCAGTTGTTCAAGTTTAACCGCTACTGCATTGCCGGTATTGGGGTACTGACGTGGTTGTTTTGCTTACCTCAGGTTGCCACCTTGGGGGCGTTATTAAATTTTGCCGGTGCCTTTGTTGCAAGTACGATTTTTCCAATTGTATTGGGGCTTTATCAAAACAAGCTTTCTGGGAAATACGCCGCAGCAGCTATGGCTAGCGGCACGCTGTTTGGCCTTGTGAGTTATTTCTTAATTGGATTTTATGTCGCCGCACTTACCGCCTGTGCACTGTCTGCAGCAGTGTGTGCAATTGGTGTTTGGCGCTCGAAGCAAGATTTTGATTGGAACAAGTTACAGGAGTCATCGTAATGCTCGGATTAACCGAATTTAGCGCGTTAGTGATGATTTGCCTTTTTTTTTCAGCGATGGCGCCAGTTATTTTGGTGGCGCTGTGGTTAAAAGATTTCATTTCTAAACAACTTTGGTAACACACTATGAATGTGAATGATGTCTCATTTGAACGTGAGCGGCCTGATGTCTATGGCGACGCCCATCCGAAAGCGTTGCTCAGAGTGATTCAGGAAGATGGTGACTATTTAGTCAAACTAGCGAATCAGCATATTGTGTCTGGCGATCAGTTTGATCAAGACACCATGAAGCAGCTATTTCGCTTAGCGGCAAAAATAGAGAGTAACCCGAAACGCTTTAGTTCGCCGTTACAGAATAAAATTTTGATAAGCGCATTTTACGAACCAAGCACGCGTACCCGGCTTTCATTTGAGAGCGCTTGGCATCGTCTCGGCGGCGATATTATGTC
>NCJS01000091.1 GCA_002279005.1 Idiomarina sp. 34-48-12
TCCACAATTCGGGGCTTTGACGCAAATTAGATATCAGCTCGGAGTGCTTCAACTTTGTCAGTTTTTTCCCACGGGAACTCATCTCGACCAAAGTGACCATAAGCCGCTGTTGGCTGATAAATTGGGCGCTCAAGGTCAAGCATTTGAATTAATCCGTATGGGCGCAGGTCGAAATGCTTGCGTACTAATGCGATCAATTTTTCTTCACTGTGTGCACTGGTACCGAACGTTTCAATGCTAATTGACGTTGGCTCCGCCACGCCAATAGCGTACGACACTTGAATTTCAAGGCGCTCGGCTAAGCCTGCCGCCACCAAGTTCTTCGCCACATAACGTGCTGCATAAGCGGCACTGCGGTCGACTTTTGACGGATCTTTACCAGAGAATGCACCACCACCGTGACGTGCCATACCACCGTAAGTATCCACGATAATTTTACGCCCCGTTAGACCGCAATCGCCCATTGGCCCACCAATGACAAACTTGCCTGTTGGGTTGATAAAAATGCGCTCTTGGCTTGTCGGGAACCATTCTTCTGGTAATACCGGCTTGATGATCGTTTCAATCACCGCCTCGCGTAGGTCTTTTTGGCTGATATCTTGATGATGCTGCGTTGATAACACCACCGCATCAATACCCACAGGGCGGCGGTCTTCATAAATAAAGGTTAACTGAGATTTCGCATCGGGGCGCAACCACGGCAATGTCCCATTCTTGCGAACTTCCGCTTGGCGCTGCACTAGACGATGCGCGTAGGTAATTGGTGCCGGCATGAGCACGTCTGTTTCATTCGAGGCGTAGCCAAACATCAGGCCTTGATCGCCCGCGCCCTGCTCTTCTAAAGAGCCACGATCAACCCCCTGGTTGATATCTGGCGACTGTTTACCGATAGCATTCAGTACGGCACAAGAGTCTGCATCAAACCCCATATCAGAGTGCACATAGCCAATGTTGCGAACCGTGTTGCGCGTAATTTCTTCAATATCGACCCAAGCGTTGGTATTAATTTCACCACCGACAAGCACCATGCCAGTTTTCACATAAGTCTCACAAGCAACGCGTGCGCGCGGATCTTGAGTGAGTATCGCATCGAGTACCGCGTCAGAAATTTGATCGGCAATTTTGTCTGGATGACCTTCTGATACTGATTCAGAAGTGAATAAATGCTGTGCCATGCTTTGCAATCTCTAATCAAAGTTGGGAAGAAAAAAGTGGGCGTAGTTTAACTGAACTACGCCCACTTTTCTACATTTAGACGTCTAAAAGTCTTTATTTCTGTTTTAACGTCGCCATATCAATAACAAAACGATATTTCACATCACTTTTGAGCATGCGCTCATACGCTTCATTAATTTCGTCCATGGCAATCATTTCAATGTCTGAAGTGATGCCGTGTTCAGCACAGAAATCAAGCATTTCTTGGGTTTCCGCTATGCCGCCAATTAACGAGCCAGCTAAGCTGCGACGTTTTGCGATTAAGTTATAAACCGCCGGCGACGGATGTGATTCCGCAGGCACACCGACCAATGTCATGGTGCCATTTAACCGTAGTAACGTCAGGTAAGCATCCAGATCGTGAGGTGCTGCAACGGTGTTGAGAATGAAGTCTAGACTATTACGCCATGCTTTCATTTGCTCTTCGTCTTTTGAAATCACCACATGGTCTGCACCAAGACGTTTCGCATCATCAACTTTGCTTGGTGAAGTGGTAAATAGCACCACTTCAGCACCCATGGCTTTGGCTAATTTAACTGCCATATGCCCGAGCCCACCTAAGCCAACCACACCAACTTTATGGCCTTCACGTACACCCCAGTGACGTAGTGGCGAATAAGTCGTGATGCCAGCACAAAGTAGCGGCGCAACGCCAGCGAGATCGAGCTTGTCGGATACTTTTAAAACGAAATCTTCGTCAACGGTAATGCGATTCGAATAACCACCAAATGTCACACCACCAGAATGTTTGTCTTCACCGTTATAGGTTCCAACAAAACCGTTGTCGCAATACTGCTCGTAGCCATCTTCACAGTTGGCACAAGTACGACATGAATCCACCATGCAACCCACGCCAACGGTATCACCAACTTGATACTTTGTGACCTTGCTGCCAACGCGCGTCACCTTGCCGACAATTTCATGGCCTGGCACACATGGGAACACGGTTCCGCCCCACTCGTTACGAGCCTGGTGTAAATCAGAGTGACAAACGCCGCAGTAGGCTATCTCTATTTCAACATCGTTTGCGGTCGGGTCACGACGTTCAAACTCGAAATATTCAAGAGGCTTATCGGCTGCTTGAGCCGCAAATCCTAATGCTTTTGGCATGTTTACTCCTTAGTTTTCACCGTATAACAATGCTTCATTCACGGTTTGGGTTAATGGGTGATAGCCTGGTTTCGCTTGCTGATAGACTTCTCGTGCCCATTTTAAATTATCTGGTGTTTTCGCTAATTCACGGTAAAGCGGGCTCACCAATTTATTCCGTCCGATAGTTAGCAAGTAACTACGCAATCTCTCACGCGCTGGTTCATATTTTTTCACAATCGCGAGTTTTAACCAGGCATGTGCAATTTCACTATTCTGGCTCTCAGTTAAGCTAAATTCACGGTCGAGGCGCGCCATGTTGTTCGCTGAAATATCCAATGGCAGGTTATTAATGAAGTGCAGCCACTCATGGGTTGTCCATTCTTCGGTTTGTAACTGGCCACCTTTCAACCAACGTTGCATTTGCTGCTCTACTTGAGCAAACGCATCTGAAGTTGGCGTGGGTGCATCCTCCGGTAGCCCAGCTTCATGCAACCACTCATTGATTTTACTCATGGCGACTGTGTTCGGTTTTTTATCGAGGAGTTCACGTTTTAAGTAAGTTTTGAATTGCTCGGTTGAAATACTCTGAAACGCAAAGTCATCAAAGTATTGGCGCAGAAACTTATCAAACATCTCGCGACCAAATTTTTGCTCGAGGTAAACCAAGAACAGTTGCCCCTTCACATACGGCACTTGTGAAAATACGTCATCGGGATGGCGAGTGCCTAACTCAATATTGAGAACAGTATCCTGAGGTTTTAAACGTTCTAAATCACCGAGCAAGTCTTGATAACCCAGCGCGAGTTCCATATTCGCGCGGCGCTCACCAAACAAAGCTTCCATGATCCGGTTTTCAACATAGCTGGTGAAGCCTTCATTAATCCAAAGGTCGCGCCAGCTCGCGTTGGTCACAAGGTTACCTGACCAACTATGGGCAAGTTCGTGGGCGATCAGGTTGACTAAACTGCGGTCGCCAGCCACAACGGTTGGCGTAATAAATGATAGGCGCGGATTCTCCATACCACCGAATGGGAAGCTCGGCGGCAAAATAAGTAAATCGTATCGATCCCAGCGGTATGGTCCATACATGGCTTCCGTGGTTTCAATCATCGCTGGGGTATCAGCAAACTCCCAAGCGGCATCATCTAAAATGTACTGTTCAGCAAATACCGCAACATTGTCGCTAATTGATTTAATTGCTAAATCACCTGCGGCAATCGCAATCAAATACGGCGGAATTGGTTGTGGCATGGTGAAGTCATAAGTGCCAGGACGCTCATCACTCAAGCTGTTGTCAGCACTCATCACTGCCAATAGCCCTTCAGGTGTGGTAATGGTGGCGTTGTAGGTCAATCGCAATGCTGGGCTGTCTTGAATTGGAATCCAGCTGCGTGAGTGTATAGGTTGTGATTGGCTAAACATGAACGGGTGCTGTTTGCCTGCCGTTTGCTCTGGCGTTAGCCATTGTAAACCACTTGCGGTCGGTGCGGTTTGGTAATGAATACGTACTTTTTTAGCCACACTACCAATATCAACAATTAACTCGCGTCCAAGGCTTGGATGAACATCGCCTAAGGTAAATTTCGTTGGTTGCCACTGATCATTCACAAGCAACTCTGCACGCTCAATCGTTAAATCGCTGGTATCGAGATAAAGCTGGTTGGTTTCGTCATGACGCGCCAAAGTATAGGTTGCATGACCTTTCATTTGACGCGCTTCGAAATCAACCGTTAAATTAAGATCGAGATGAGGTGTCGATACTTGATTCAATCGTGCGTAACTGTGCACATCTTCAGCTTGAGCAGGGCTACCTACCAGCAAAGTTAAAACTAAGCTCAACAACATAACGAGTCGCGACAGATACATGTAATTCATCTCCTTGGTTATCACGCTTGAGCCATGATCGGTCGGATGTTCAACAAAATCAAATTTTTTCAAGCTGTCAAACTTTCCGCTGAATGATAAGATGCAAACAACTTTGGATACTCAGAAGGGTTTACCTTTCATGCGCATTCCACGCATTTATCAAACTGCTTCGAGCCCGTGGGGTATCGGCGAAACGCTTGAACTTGAAGCCGATGCAGCGAATCATGTTGGTCGCGTTCTGCGTATGAACGCAGGTCAGCAACTTGAACTTTTTAATGGTGACGGCAGTAATTACGCTGCGACAATTATTGAATCGTCAAAGCGCTCAGTCGCTGTGCAAATCGACCATGTTGAAGCCAATTCAACGGAATCCGCTGTGCACATTCATCTCGCCCAGGGTATTTCGCGAGGCGACCGAATGGATTTTGTGCTGCAAAAGTCGGTGGAGTTAGGTGTTGCTGCAATTACGCCGCTATTCACTGAACGCTGTGGGGTAAAGCTCAGCGGCGAACGCTTATTGAAAAAACAACAACAGTGGCAAAAAATAGTAATCGCTGCGTGTGAACAAAGTGGCCGCAGCAAGGTTCCAACAGTACATACGCCGGTGTCATTCAACCAATGGTTGACGCAGTTACCCGAAGGGCTTCGCTTAACACTCGACCCTTATGCTGAAAAACCACTACGCGATCTCGCCGAAAAACCGGCGAAGTTGACTCTTTTTATCGGCCCTGAGGGTGGTCTTAGCGAGCAAGAAGTGGCAAGCGCCAGCGAGCATGATTTCTTACCAGTTCGTCTTGGCCCTCGTATTCTGCGCACCGAAACAGCTGCACTCACGGCTTTAAGTATTATTCAATATCAATTTGGCGACCTAGCCTAACTAATGGCTTAACGATTAGCCTAATTAAGGAATTCTGATGAAACTTGCGATGATTATGGACCCGATTGAGTCGGTTAAAACCTACAAAGACACAAGTTTTCGTTTGCTGCTTGAGGCGCAGGCGCGTGACTACGAAATCTACTATCTCACCATGAATGATTTGTCGCTTATTGAAGGTGAGCCAATGGGCAACGCACGCTCTGTGCAAGTCGTCGATCAGCCAACAGATTTTTTCACTCTTGGCGAACCCACAGAAATGAATTTGGGTAGCTTTGATGTCATTTTAATGCGAAAAGACCCACCGTTTGATACAGAATTTGTTTACGCAACTTACTTACTTGAGCTAGCCGAGCGTCGTGGTGCGCTCGTGGTGAACAAGCCGCAGAGTCTGCGTGATTGCAATGAAAAACTATTTACCGCTTGGTTCTCAGATCTCACGCCGCCAACCATTGTTACGCGTCGTGCCGAGCAGATACGGGCATTCCACGAACAACATCGTGACATTATCTTAAAGCCATTAGATGGAATGGGTGGGGCTTCAATTTTCCGCGTTCGTGATGACGGCACCAATTTGGGTGTGATTATTGAAACCTTAACCAACCATGGTCAGCAGTTTGCAATGGTACAGAAGTATTTGCCTGAAATTAAAGACGGCGATAAACGTATACTGATTATTGATGGCGAGCCAATGCCATATTCCCTCGCTCGCGTTCCATCAGCAGGCGAAACGCGTGGCAATTTAGCCGCTGGTGGCAGCGGTCGCCCGCAACCACTGAGCGAATCGGATTGGGAACTTGCGCGCCAAGTTGGCCCAGAATTAAAACGGCGTGGTTTAACCATCGTCGGGTTAGATGTGATTGGCGACCGCGTGACAGAAATTAATGTCACTAGCCCGACTTGTATGCGCGAAATTGAGGCCGCATATGATATTAATATCGCAGCCAAAGTTTTTGAGGCCATTGAGCGCCAACTTGGCTTGTGTTGATTGTCGTAAACATCATGCTGTTGCGGAGAAGTTGAACGGATGGAAACCTTACAAAGCCTGCAAAATCACTTTTTAATTGCCATGCCAAGCATGGATGATCCGTATTTTGCACGCACAGTCACCTATATTTGTGAACACAATGCAGAGGGTGCAATGGGGCTCATCATCAATCAACCGGTGGAATTGAGCGTCGAAGATTTATTGGAAAAGCTCGAAATTGTGATCCCAGAGCATAATCAACGCTTAGACGGCCCAGTTTATTCAGGTGGCCCACTGGCTCGTGACCGAGGTTTTGTTTTGCACTCAGCAGACCAAAATTGGCGTAGCTCAGTGCAGATTAGTGATGATGTTGTCATCACCACCTCGAAAGATATTCTTGAGGCTATGGGTAAAGGCAATATGCCAAGTGACTACTTACTTACCTTAGGCTATGCAGGCTGGGAAGCAGGTCAACTTGAGCGTGAGCTAGCCGAGAATAGTTGGCTGACCATCCCTGCTGATAGCGACATCTTGTTTCACACTCCGAGCAAAGAACGCTGGCAAAAAGCGGTGAAAAAATTAGGCATTCAAACCTGGCAGCTTGGCCCTGATGTGGGGCATGCATGAGCCAAGTCATCGGCTTCGATTTTGGCACGCACAGTATTGGTGTCGCGGTTGGTCAAACAATTACCGGTACCG
>NCJS01000092.1 GCA_002279005.1 Idiomarina sp. 34-48-12
AGCCTGGCTGAAAGACCTGAAGTAGCGTTATGATGAGTAGCCCATCACGTTGGCGCCGTATTGGCATCGATTTGAAGGCGCTACTCACTATCTAGAAACATCCACATCCGTGACATTCTTTGTCTGACATTATCGATTAACCGTAGTGTTTATTACGTCAACGCGGTTCAAAGCCTAATTTGCGCGCTAAACTCTTCGTTGTTGTTAAAACGGAGAATCTGCAATGGAACGCAAATCAGGACATGATCGAGACGAGCTACAGAATGAGCTCACTAGAAAGCTTTCCAAGTTACTGCGTATTGAACGCGAATACCAAATGAGTCAAGAGTCTCTATCCGAGAGGATTCTATGTAGCCGCGCGTCTATCTCGCGCATGGAAAGCGGCAGAAATATTCGAAGCGAGTTCTTAATCGCCGCACTTACAGAGCTCGACCTCGCGGAGCACTTTATCGCACTTATTGATAGTTTACTTGCCGAGCCGCCGGCCAAACGCGCTCGAGATGAACGTCAACGCCGAGTCGATGCCATTATGGCGCCATACCAGTGAGTTTTAGGCTCAAAAAATAGAAGAGTGGTGGGTGTGTATATCTATCGAAAATAAAACCGTTCAGTTGCAGCAGAAAAGTTACAAAAAGAGGGGGCTGATTTGTAACTTTTCTGCTGCAACTGAACACTGAAAATAAATTGGGGTGTCATGACTGTGACTGTGTCTGTGAGCAAGAGCATGAGCATGCGGGCATGAACATGAGCGTATGCTTGGGCATTGACGATGCTGCGCATCACCCGGCGTGGAACGCCGGGCTACGGGTTGGCGATGATGACGGCGCGGCGTGGGGCGGGGAAGCCTTCAATGGTGCGGCTGCGGTCGTTTGGATCGAGGAAGTCGGCGAGTGATTGGCCTTGCATCCAATCGGTGGCGCGCTGCTCTTCGAGGGTGGTGACGGATTCGTCGACGACGCGTGCGTTTTTGAAGCCGACTCGGCTCATCCAATGTAATAGCGCTTTGGTGCTTGGGATGAACCAAACGTTGCGCATTTTTGCGTAGGTTTCGCCAGGCACCAACACCGTATGTTCGTCGCCTTCTACCACCAATGTTTCGAGTATCAGTTCGCCGCCTGGTTTTAATTGGGAACGAAGCTGTGTCAGGAAATCAATAGGGGAGCGACGGTGGTATAAGACCCCCATGCTGAACACGGTGTCAAACGCGCGTAGTTCAGGTAAATCTTCGACACCAAGCGGGAACCAGTGAGCGCGAGCTGCGAGTTCGGCAGGCATGAAGTGCCGAATTGCCATGAACTGTGCCATAAACAACTGGCCTGGGTCGATGCCCCAAACTTGTTCAGCACCCGCTTCCAGCATCCGCCACAGGTGATAACCACTGCCACAACCGATATCAAGTACTTGGCGACCGCGGAGGTCGCCATTGTTGCTTAGGTGCGGTAGCACGCGCTGCCATTTGAAGTCAGAACGCCATTCGGTATCGATGTGTACGCCATGCAGATCAAACGGGCCTTTTCGCCAAGGCGTGAGTTGCATCATGAGCCCACGAATGCGGTTTTGCTCGCCTTCACTGGCGTTCTCGTTCGCTATGGTAACCGTATCAGCGAGAGAAACATGTTGTGGTTCAATTTTCGGTAGCTGTGCTACGCAACGAAGCCACTTCGGTAATTCGCCGTGCTGTTGTTCTTTTTGCCAAGTTTCTAACTGCGCTGGCAACGTTGTAAGCCAGTGCTGCAAAGGTGACTGGGCAACAGCGATAAGGTCTTGGGCGAATAAATTCATCATTTCTCCGGTTTCTTTCGGTAACTCATTTTACGGCGAGTAATGCAGCGAAGTTATAACACTGGAACCACACTTGAGTGTGTTTAAAACCAATGTCATGCAGGCGTTCATGATGTGTCTCAAGCGTGTCAATGCGCATGACGTTCTCAATGGCTGCGCGCTTTTGAGCAATCTCGAGTTCACTGTAACCGTTAGCGCGTTTGAATTCGTGATGGATATCTACTAACAGCTCATTCATGCGCTCATCGGCACTGCGGAATTTCTCGCTCAGCAGCAGTGCGCCGCCGGGTTTTAAGCCGTCGTATATTTTTTTCAGTAAGTCATCGCGCTGCTCAGGTGGAACGAATTGCAAGGTGAAATTCATCGTCACCACCGAAGCGTTTTGAATGTCAGACTGCTGAATGTCTTCGCAGCGCACACTCACAGGTACGTCGCTACGATAGCCTTGCAAGTGAAGCTTACAGCGCTCCACCATGGCTTCTGAGTTATCAATACCGATCACTCGAATATTACTGAGGTGCTGGCAATTCTGGCGCATTGCTAAAGTTGCCGCGCCTAATGAGCAGCCTAAGTCATAGAGGTTTGAATCAGCCTGCGCGAAGCGTTTAGTGAGCTGGCCAATGCCTTGCAATATGCTTTGATAGCCAGGCACCGAGCGATTGATCATGTCGGGAAATACTTCCACCACGGTTTGATCAAACACAAAGTCGCTTACTTGCGGCAACGGTTCGGCGAATATCGAATCTTTTTTCGTCATACGTCTCAATAATCTTTGGCTGACAGACACGCGATATATTTTAACGTAACGTAGCGAGAAACAGTAGCACCAGCAGCGATATCATTATTAATTTGCGCCGACAGTTACTGACATTCAGTGTAAGTCCGTTATAATGTGCAGCTTTGTAAATTCTTAATTTGTGGTAGGGATGATCCCATGCGTAGCCATTACTGTGGACAGCTTGAAACGAGTCTTGTAGACCAATCCGTAACTTTATGTGGTTGGGTGAATAAACGCCGAGATTTAGGCGGTTTGATTTTTATTGATATGCGCGACCGTACTGGTCTGGTGCAGGTTGTTTTTGATCCTGACCAACAGGCGCTATTTGAGACTGCCAACAAGCTACGTCAAGAGTTCTGTATTCGTTTAGTGGGTACCGTGCGTGCGCGTCCTGAAAGCCAAGTCAACAAAACCATGGCGACCGGTGCTGTTGAAGTGATGGCGACTGAACTTGAGATTATTAGCCGTGCCGAGCCACTACCAATTGACTTTAATCAGCAGGTGAGTGAAGAGCAGCGTTTGCGCTTCCGTTATTTGGACTTACGTCGTCCAAACATGAACCACAACTTACAATTCCGTGCCAAAGTAACTAGTGCGGTACGTCGATTTTTAGATGACCATGGTTTCTTAGACATTGAAACGCCTATGTTAACTCGTGCAACGCCTGAAGGTGCGCGCGATTACTTGGTGCCAAGCCGTACCCACAAAGGTAAGTTCTTTGCGTTGCCACAGTCGCCGCAGTTGTTTAAACAGTTGCTGATGATGTCTGGCTTTGATCGTTACTACCAAATTGTGAAGTGCTTCCGTGACGAAGATTTACGTGCCGATCGCCAGCCTGAATTCACCCAAATTGATATTGAAACATCGTTCATGACATCAGACCAAGTGATGGCGGTCACCGAGCAGATGGTTCGCAAGTTATTCTTAGAAATGCTCGACGTTGATTTAGGTGACTTCCCGCGTATGACATGGCACGAAGCGATGCGTCGCTTCGGTAGCGATAAGCCAGACTTGCGAAATCCACTTGAGTTAGTTGACGTGGCTGACTTGCTCAAAGATGTTGAGTTTAAAGTATTTGCTGGGCCAGCGAACGACCCGAAGGGCCGTGTGGCTGCACTGAAAGTGCCAGGCAAAGCAGAAGTCATTTCACGTAAGAACATTGACGAGTACACCAACTTTGTCGGTATCTACGGTGCGAAAGGCTTAGCGTGGATGAAAGTGAATGATTTGAGTGCGGGGCGCGAAGGTATTCAGTCACCGGTGCTTAAGTTTATTCCAGACGAAGCGCTTGAGGGTATTTTGGCGCGTACCGAGGCGGCAAATGGCGATATTATTTTCTTCGGTGCAGATAATGCAACGGTAGTT
The DNA here is from genome assembly GCA_002279005.1 of Idiomarina sp. 34-48-12. Classification (GTDB taxonomy): domain Bacteria; phylum Pseudomonadota; class Gammaproteobacteria; order Enterobacterales; family Alteromonadaceae; genus Pseudidiomarina. Next base: position 3,926 of record NCJS01000092.1, read on the forward strand.
GCCGAAGCCATGGGTGCATTACGTTTGAAAGTCGGTAATGACTTCGAGCTGATGAGCGATGAGTGGCGCCCATTGTGGGTTGTCGACTTCCCGATGTTTGAAGAGCACGAAGGCCGTTTGCATGCGATTCACCATCCGTTCACAGCGCCGGTTGGGGTTACCCCAGATGAATTGAAAGCGAATCCTGAAGCGGCGCTGTCGAATGCCTACGATATGGTGCTAAACGGCGTTGAAGTCGGCGGCGGTTCGGTTCGTATTCACAATAACGAAATGCAGCAAGCCGCATTTGAAATTTTGGGTATTGGGAAAGAAGAAGCGCAAGAGAAATTCGGCTTCTTGCTCGAAGCGTTGAAGTACGGAACGCCTCCGCATGCGGGCTTGGCTTTTGGTCTTGACCGTCTCGTAATGCTGATGGTGGGCGCAAGCTCAATTCGTGAAGTGATTGCCTTCCCGAAAACAACCACTGCGGCGTGTGTCATGACCGACGCCCCTGGTGTTGCGAACCCAGAAGCATTGGCAGAGCTGAATGTTGCTGTTACCGTGAAGGACAGTGACTAAAGCCGTTTACTGATAGGAGCGAATCATGGCCATCATTCTGGGAATTGACCCAGGTTCACGCCTTACCGGCTATGGTGTGATTCGCCAATCAGGCAATCAGATTACCTACTTAGGCAGCGGCTGCATCAATGTGATGCGCAGTCTTAAAGGCGAAGCCGAGCCAACTCTTGCCGATAAGCTCAAAGTTATCCATGATGGTATTGTTGAGCTTATCGCGCAGTTTCAACCCACTGAATTTGCCATTGAACAAGTGTTTATGGCACGCAACCCTGATTCTGCGCTAAAGTTAGGTCAAGCGCGCGGCGCCGCAATTGTCGCTGCGGCTGGTGCAGGCTTGCCAGTAGCCGAATATGCTGCCCGCTTGGTGAAACAGGCGGTGGTTGGCACTGGTGCGGCAGACAAAACACAAGTACAACATATGGTGATGGCGATGCTGAAGTTACAGCATCGACCGCAAGCGGATGCCGCTGATGCATTGGCTGTTGCACTGTGCCATGCACATACACAAAAACAACTAATAAAAACAACAAGGGGACGCGCGTGATTGGTCAATTAACAGGAACGTTAATCGCTAAGCAGCCACCTGAAATTCTCATTGATGTACACGGCGTTGGTTATGAAGTTCAGATGCCAATGACGTGTTTGTATGAACTCCCCGATATTGGCGAACAAGTGAAAGTGATCACTCACTTCGTGGTGCGTGAGGATGCGCAACTGCTGTATGGTTTTAATACGTTTGCAGAGCGCATGCTCTTTCGTCAGTTGATAAAAGCTCAGGGTGTCGGTCCGAAGTTAGCGCTAACGATTATGTCGGGTATGACCGCCCATCAGTTTGTTCACGCAGTCACGCATGATGATGTTTCGACCTTGGTGAAGTTGCCTGGCGTGGGCCGCAAAACCGCGGAACGTTTGGTGGTTGAAATGCGCGACCGATTGAAAAATTGGGGTACCGCAACACCAGCAACCGATGCTGCACCAATTGATTTCGGTGATGTGAATCCAACGATCAGTGCAAGTTCGCCGCGCGATGACGCGTTGAGCGCACTGTTAGCGCTTGGCTACAAACCTGCGCAAGCGGAAAAAGCTGTCGCTGCAGCACTCAAAGCCGAACCTGAAGCACCAAGCGAAGCCCTCATCCGCTTCGCGTTGAAGAATATGTAAAAACAAAAGTGATATTAGCTATTGGATATTAGATATTAGAAAAACCTGAAATATCAGCGCTAATATCTAATATCCAATAGCTAATATCGTCATTGAGGTTTCGAATGATTGAGCCAGATCGTATTAACCAGCCGCAGGCGAGTAGCGAAGATGAAGTGGTCGATCGCGCCATTCGTCCGAAGCATCTTGCCGACTATACCGGCCAGAAGCATGTGGTTGAGCAAATGGAAATTTTTATTCAGGCCGCCAAACAGCGTTCTGAAGCGCTTGATCATCTCTTGATTTTTGGGCCTCCGGGGCTTGGTAAAACTACGTTGGCAAATATTGTCGCCAATGAATTGAACGTAAATATCCGGCAAACTTCGGGGCCAGTGCTGGAAAAAGCAGGCGATCTTGCGGCATTGTTAACAAATCTTGAAGAGCATGATGTGCTATTTATTGATGAAATTCACCGATTGAGTCCGGTGGTTGAAGAGATTTTGTATCCAGCGATGGAAGATTATCAGCTGGATATTATGATTGGTGAAGGTCCAGCGGCTCGTTCTATCAAACTCGACTTACCACCATTTACTTTGGTGGGCGCGACGACCCGAGCAGGTGCCTTAACCTCACCATTGCGCGACCGATTTGGTATTGTGCAGCGGCTTGAGTTTTATAATGTGGAAGAATTAACGACCATTATTCGCCGCTCAGCAAAATTTTTGAATTTAGACTTAGAAGCTGAAGGGGCACTCGAAATTGCGCGTCGTTCTCGCGGGACACCGCGTATTGCAAACCGTTTATTACGACGCGTACGCGACTTTGCCGAAGTAAAGAATAGCGGCCATATCGATCAACAAACGGCAGCAGCCGCACTAGCGATGGTCGACGTTGATGAAGCGGGTTTCGATTACATGGATCGTAAGCTGCTATTGGCGATAATTGAGAAGTTTATGGGTGGACCTGTCGGGTTAGATAACTTGGCAGCGGCCATAGGCGAAGAAAAAGACACGATTGAAGATGTGTTAGAGCCATATTTGATTCAGCAAGGCTTTTTGCAGCGCACGCCGAGAGGCAG
>NCJS01000020.1 GCA_002279005.1 Idiomarina sp. 34-48-12
AGTGCGGTTGATGTAGCGAGACGCTTAGGAATTGACTGGGATGTTAACTAGCGCGATTTTAAAGGGGCACGTGCATCATGCACGCTATCGCCCCACACAACATGCATTTAGCTATAGCATTGCGCAGTGGTGGTTGGCTCTGGATGAAATTGACCAAGTTGCTGCGCAAAGCCGTTGGTTTTCAACCAAGGGCTTCGCGCCGTTACGATTTCGGCGCGAAGACTATCTGCGTGACACGCAAGGCGATTTAGCGCAAGCTGTGCGCGATAAACTCGCTGAGTTGACCGGTCATGAAATCAATGGCCGAGTGTTTTTTCTCGGAGCTGTCCGCACGTTTGGTTTATATTTTAGCCCCTTGAACTGTTACTTCGTACAACCTGAAGGTCAAACGGATTACAGTTATATGCTCGCTGAAGTGAGTAATACACCATGGAACGAACGTCATTACTATGCGCTGGATTTATCGCAAGCCTTGGTACACGACAAAACCTTCCATGTTTCACCGTTTAACCCGATAGACATGCGCTATCACTGGCAACTCATTCCGCCACAACCTACGGCAGATCATCACGCCATAGTGCACTTAGACGTGCATGCGAAAAAGCGTGACTTTAGTGCCACCGTAAAATTAACCCGGGTTGAATTGAACTCGAAATCCATTCGCAACGTATTACTAAGATATCCCATAAACACGTTGGGCACGGTGGGTGCCATTTATTGGCAAGCGCTGCGGTTGTGGTTAAAACGCACACCTGTGTATACACACCCCAACACCGATAAGTCTAAATAAGGGTTTGTTCTAATGTACAAAGAGAATGCGTTGACGGTTATGCAGAACGATTTAGGTAGTATCGACAAAGTATTACGAAAGACCGTGTTGAGCTTGCTTAGCCGGTTAACCGAAGGTTATTTGGTGGTGAAAGAGCGCGGTCAGGTTGTTGGTCGCTTTGGCTCTGAAAAAAGCACGTTAAAGGCGGAAATTGATATTCAAAAGCCGGGTTTCTATCGTCGCTTTCTGTTCGGCGGTAGTATTGGTGCTGCTGAATTGTTTATGGATGAAAGCTGGACAACCCCTAATTTAACGCATGTGATTCAGGTGTTTGCCCGTAATTTACCGGCCCTCGATGCCGCAGAAGCCAAACTGAGCTGGATTTTGTTGCCGATTCAAAAGTTTCAGCATTGGCGCCGCAATAACAGTAAACGCCAAGCAAAAGAGAATATTTCAGCGCACTATGACTTAGGTAATGACCTATATCAGGCGTTTTTAGACCCAGCGCTACAGTATTCAAGTGCGGTGTATCCGTATGAAGATGCCACGCTTGCTGAAGCGCAACAGCACAAATTGAAGCGCTTATGTGACAGTCTTGAATTAACTGCATCTGACCACTTGCTTGAAATTGGCACTGGCTGGGGTGGACTTGCGGTATTTGCGGCTAAGAACTACGGCTGTAAGGTCACAACCACGACTATTTCGGAAGAGCAGTATAGTTATACAAAAAAGCTGATTGAGCGCGAAGGTCTCGGCCATTTAATCACGCTGCTCAAAGAAGATTACCGCGATCTTACAGGCACTTACGACAAGTTAGTATCGGTGGAAATGATTGAAGCCGTTGGTCGTAAATATATGCCAACCTTCTTTAAAACCTGTAACCGATTGTTGAAACCAAACGGAAAGATGGCGTTGCAGGCAATTACTATTGCTGATCAGCGAATGAAGAGTTACGCCAACTCGGTTGATTTTATTCAGAAATATATCTTCCCAGGTGGCTTCTTACCGTCATTAACCATGATGGCAGAAATGTTTACTGAACAAACCGATATGGTCATTCGTCACATTGATGATATTGGCTATGACTACGCACAAACATTAGCCGATTGGCGCGTGCAATTTAACCATGCGCATCCACAGTTGATGCAACATGGGTACGATGAGCGCTTTGGCCGTATGTGGAACTATTACTTGTGCTACTGCGAAGGTGGTTTCCGTGAGCGCACCGTATCTGCGGTGCAACTTGTGGCAACCAAACCACAGTGTCGCTAAATGAAAAATCACGCCAGGTCGCTCGAACCTGGCTTCCGAAACTGGCCGGACTATTTCTGTTTGATTTAGTCTGGCTCAGTGCTGTTGCTGGTCGTGCCGACTGGTTGGTTGCAACTATTATTCTAGTGGCCTTACAGGTGGCTTTAGCCATTCGTAGCAGCGACTTTAATTGGACACTCTATACTATTCTGGTGGTTCTCGGTTTAGCGCTTGAGGCTACGGTGGTTGGTGTCGGTATTCTTACCTTTAGCGGCGGCTTCTTGCCGCTTTGGCTGATTTTACTCTGGCTCGGTTTTGTCGGTATGCTGATGAATACGCTCAGCGGGTTAGCCGGGCGGCCAATATGGGCTGCGTTGCTCGGCATTGCCTCTGGCCCGCTGACTTATGCTATTGGTATCCGTTTAGGTGCAGCCGAGCTGCTGGCGCCTGAATGGCAGCTATGGGTAATCTATGCGGCACTTTGGTCCGTATATATGGTGATATTTGCTTGGTTAATGCCGCGCTTTATGAAAGCAGTGAGCTAGGCGACGAGCCAAGCAATGAGGAGGTTCATCATGAAGACATTATTTTCTTATCTACGTATCGGGTTTGTTGTTTCTTCGGCACTGGTTTTAAGCGGTATTAGTACTTCTGCGCTGGCATCGCAATGTGCGGTTGATGAGTTCGAAACGTTACAAAAAGTAGGCGAGACTCGTCTCAGTGTTTGGTTTTGGGATGTGTATGATGCCGAACTACGCACCGATACGGGCGCACTCGACAGCGCCGAACAACGGGCACTGCAGTTGAGCTATCTACGCGATATTAAAGCAAAAGATCTCGTTGATACGACTGCTGAAGAGTGGGAACGCCTAGGCATTACTATCAGTGGTGAACATGAGCAATGGCTTAGTGAGCTACTTGAAATGTGGCCGAATGTGAAAGAAGGCGATTGTATTACGTTGCTGGAGACAGAGCAGGGGCATGCTAAATTTTTTGGCCCAACGGGCGAACTTGGTGAAATTAGTTCGGCTCAGTTTACGGATGATTTTCTGGCGATATGGCTGGATGAAAACTCCCGTTTTAAAGACGCACGTAACGAATTAATAGGAGTGCAATGATGAAATTTTTAAAGATGTTAGTAGCAGCGAGTGCATTGAGTTTTCTAATTGGTTGTTCGGCAAATATTGAAGATTACCAAGGTGAGCAACCGCAGCTAAAACTTGAAGAGTTCTTTAACGGCGAGTTAGTTGCTTACGGGATGGTGCAAGATTATAGCGGCAAGGTAATTCAACGCTTTCGTGCCGACTTGAAAGGTACTTGGGACGGCAATGAAGGGGTTCTAGACGAACAATTCTATTATGCCGACGGTAGTGAACAAGAGCGCATTTGGTACATTACGAAAACGGGCGAAAACAGCTATGAAGGTCGCGCTAGTGATGTGAAAGGTGTTGCCGAGGGTACAACCGCAGGTAACGTGTTAAATTGGAGCTACACGCTGATTATTGAGCGTGATGGCGAACCTTTTTCGGTGCAGCTTGATGACTGGCTGTACCTGGTTGATGAAGACAATATGATCAACCGCACACAAATGTATAAATTTGGTCTGCCTGTTGGTGAGATTACACTTTATATTGGTAAGAAATAAGGAATAACCACCAATTATTCCTTAACGGAGTCTTGAATTAACCAGCGCTCAGCTACGTCGCGAGCATGGGTCAAATTCCGGCAATAGGCAAGTAATCCTGGTTGTTTTTCGATGCCAGCACGACTGAGTTTTACTACCATTCGTGCTGGTAAACCCACCAAAATTACCTTGATTTTTTGACGCTGCAATTCAACGACTAAGGAGTGCAGGGCATTTAATGCAGTACCGTCAATGCTCGGTACATCATGCATATCTAAGATTAAGGTGTGGATGCTGCCTTCAACTCTTTCAAGTGCAGTGAGAGCCTTTTCAGCCACCCCGAAAAATAGCGGGCCATTGACGTCATAGACCATCACCGATGGCGGCAAACCTTGTGTTGCTGGGTGCGCTTCATTGTGATGTGTTTGGGTACTGGTTAAATTTGCCATGCGTTGAATAAATAGTGCACCAGCCAAGCCAATACCTACCGCAACCGCAAGTACCATATCAAATAATACGGTTAGGCCGAAACAAACTAGAAGTATAGCAACATCGCCACCTGGTGCTGTTTGTAACGTTCTGACAAAATGCCGAGCTTCGCTCATATTCCATGCAATAATAAAAAGTAGGGCGGCGAGCGCTGCCATAGGCACTAATCCGAGTAAACCGGCCAGAGCTACAACGGCCAGAAGAACAACCAACGAATGGACGATAGCGGCGATAGGCGATCGTGCGCCACTACGAATGTTGGTTGCAGTGCGTGCTAATGCCGCGGTGGCGGTTATGCCTCCAAATAATGGCGCAGCAATATTACCAAGCCCTTGACCGATAAGCTCAGCATTCGGGTCATGTTTGGTTTTTGTCAAACCATCAGCAACGACCGCACACATGAGTGATTCGATAGCGCCAAGCATAGCAATTGCGAAAGCCGGCCCCGCTAGGTTAGAAATTAATTCAAACGGAATTCTAAGCGGTTCACCATCTGGCCCTGGTAATGTCCATGGCGCCACGAATGTTGGTGGAATAGGAGGAATTCCTTGTCCTACTTCACCATTCGCTGTCCAGGTGAACCGAGAGGCGATGGTTTCAATCAACCGACTGCCATCCGTTGCAAAATAGTGATTGATGACGTAAGCAAGAAGCGCTGCGGCGACGAGACCAACAAGTGGTGCTGGAATTGGGATGTTTAATTTAGGCCAAATTAGCAATAGCCCTAAGGTAAATACGCCGACACACAACTCGAGGTAATTGATTGTTGGAAGGGCGCGATAAATTTCTGCCATATTGGAGGTGAAATGCTCACCCAAAGCCGCCGTTGTTAAACCCAAGAAATCAGGTAGTTGTAACGCCGCAATGACCACTGCGATACCGGCAGTAAAGCCAAGAATAACTGGGTGGGGGACGAATTGGATAAGTCTTCCCATACGCGCCAACCCTAATCCAATGAGAATCACACCAGCCATCATCGTGGCAACAAGCAAGCCACCGAGTCCATATTGTTGAACAATTGGGAAGAGAATAACGACAAAGGCAGCCGTGGGCCCCGAAACGTTGTAACGAGAGCCTCCAGTCAGCGCGATTATTGCTCCGGCGATTATTGCGGTATACAAGCCATGTTGCGGTGGTACCCCTGTCGCAATAGCCAACGCCATCGATAAGGGTAAAGCGACGGTTCCGATCGTCAAGCCAGCTAAGATGTCTTGGCGCAAATTGGTGAGTGTATAGCCGTCTCGCCAAGCTGCACGAAGCCCACTAAATAATCTGGGTAGAGCGTTAGAACGTTGCGGTGTTGCCATAGGATCAGCCTTTGCTTAACAACTTATGCGTTACTACACGGTAAGTGTGACAGTATAATCCAGTTGTCGTACACGGAGAGTTGCCTTGATCAAAAAAGCCGACGCAGAGGTCGGCTTTCGAATACTAGGCGAACTACGTTTAATTAATCGTAACCGCGAGGTAAGCGTGACAAGGTGCTGTCTTGCTCTAGACGTTGGCGCCATAATTCTTTCGCCGTTAGGCCGCCTTTAGCAGATTTTGCAACTTTAGCGCCTTTAGATTCAGACTTGGCTGCTGCTTTTGGTGCTGCTTTCGCTGTAGCCTTTTTAGCTGGAGCCGCTTTTTTGGCTGGTTCAGCTTTCTTCTCAGCTTTTGCCGCTGGCTTTTTCGCTGCGCCGCCAGCTAAGCTTTCTGCTTCTTCGGCTAGTTGTGCAAGACGCACATTTTTACCGCCGTCGACGCTATACCAGCCGCCTTTTGCTTCAATTTTTGGTTTTTTACCGTGAGCTTGCTGGTATGCTGCAGTAAAATCAGCAAGCACTTGGTCTTTATCAAGTTTGCTCATGGATACTATCCTATAGCTTTGTAATGTGTGTGTGTTTCATTTTTATACCGTTTTTTCAGCATATTGTCTAATGTCTGACTTAATTGTCCTAAATATATGCTAAAAACACACAACATCATCAAATTTTCAGTAGAAACGAGGACATTGTGCAACGTTCCGAGCTTCAGAATTATCTCAGTGAAATATTACAAATTGACCGCATTCGTGATTATTGTCCGAATGGGTTGCAAGTTGAAGGTCGCCAACACATCCGCAAAATTGTGACCGGTGTTACGGCTAGCCAAGCACTGATTGATGCCGCAATAGAGCAGGGCGCGGATACTATTTTGGTACACCATGGCTATTTTTGGAAAAGTGAGCCTGCGGTGATAACCGGCATGAAGAAGCGTCGTATTCAGTCGTTGTTGCAAGCCGATATCAACCTGTTTGGTTATCATTTGCCGCTTGATGTACATCCGCAGCTTGGTAATAACGCACAGTTAGCGAAATTATTTGGTTGGCCACAACCACAGCCAATGTTAAGTGTTGATCCGGAAGGTGTGGTGATGGGCTGCACATTGCCCAAACCGATGACTTCGGAGGAACTTGGTGAACATATTGGTCGGTGTTTACAGCGTCCGTTAACCGTACGAATTGATTGTGACCAACCAATTTCTCGCATTGCGTGGTGCACCGGTGGTGGGCAAGGCTACATCGACCATGCCGCCGCGGCGGGGTTTGACGCATTTTTAAGTGGTGAAATTTCTGAGCAAACAACGCACAGTGCACAGGAGCAGGGGCTTGCGTATTTTGCGGCAGGCCACCATGCAACAGAGCGTTATGGTATTCGTGCATTGGGCGATCATTTAGCCGAGAAATTTGGCCTTGAGCATGTATTTATTGATATTGAGAACCCTGCGTAATGGCCAAACGCGATCAAAGCTTTGAAGGTATCACGCAAAAATTCTCGCGAAATATCTACGCAACCAACAAAGGCAAGCTGCGTTTAGCCGTGCTTGAGCGTGACTTACAAGCGTGGTTGCCACAATCAGGCAACGCCGAGAAATTACGAGTGTTGGATGTCGGTGGTGGGCTTGGGCAACTGTCAATGATGTTTGCGCAAGCCGGTTGTGAGGTAACGCATACAGATATTTCAGCGGAAATAGTCGGTGAGGCGCAAACGCTTCATGCTCAGCATGGTTTAGCGCAGCAGTACACTTACCACGTGGCGCCGCTACAGGAATTACCTGAGTTGCTACAGCAGCGTTATGACATTGTGCTTTGCCATGCGGTTTTGGAGTGGCTGGTTGATCCGCAGCAAGCGCTGGTTACCTTAAAGGAATTATTGAATGCCAACGGACGTTTATCGCTAATGTTTTATAATCGCGACGCCAAGATTCTTGCGAATATCATTTTTGGCAACTTCGATTATGTACAAGCCGATTTGACCGTGAAGAAGACGGTACGCATGAGCCCACAACAGCCGATTAACCCGAATGATATGCGTGATTGGCTTGAAGATATGCAGTTAAAAGTGACGCAACGCACTGGCGTACGTTGTTTTCATGATTATTTGCGGAATCGTGATGATCAGAAACGCTACGATGAGTTGCTCGCGCTGGAGCTACGATATAACCAACAGTCGCCGTTCGTGGATATTGGTCGTTATTTACATTGGCAAATAGAACATGCCTGAGCGCACATTAGCTGAAAGAAAGATTGTCATTTACTACAACCAGCTGAGTAGACGCGCGCGGCGCTTAGCAAGCCGCTATCAGGTATTTTTTGAAAACGCAGCATACGACGTAAAGTTATTGCCAAGTTCAGCCAGTTCGGTGCGCGATCAGTCACAACTCACACAAGCCTGCGAGAGTGCTCACGAATGCGTAGTGATAGGTGGTGACGGCAGTATCAATATTGTGGTGAATGCGTTGATTCAAGCTGAACTTCAGCTGCAGGTGGTGCTTACTGTGATACCGGTAGGCACCGGCAATGATTTTGCGCGTGATCACGGCTTAAAACACTGGAATTGGCGCATGAAGACAGCGGTCGGCGCGCAGACTGAAGCCGTCGGCCATGTGCAATCAAACAACCAGAGCCGCTATTTCGTCAACCACATAGGAACCGGCTTAAGCGTTGATCTCATGCGCCTACAGCCACATTGGCTAAAGCAAAGCGCTGGGCATGTAAGTTATTTGATTGCGCTAGCGCGTTACTTGTTTGGTTCAATGACACGACGTTCGCGCGTACGCCGCGGTAAGTATTGGGATGATGGTCAATTTGTGGCGTTAGGCCGTTATATTGGCGGTGGTTTTCTGGTGCATCCACACGCTGACAGAACCAACGCCATGCTAGCGCGTATTCGTGTACCAAAAATGCCGCGCTGGCGACAAATTAAGGCCTTATTAAACGTTCTGAAAGGTCGTATTGAAACCACGGCGGCAATTGAGTTTGAACGCGGTAAGCAATTTCAAATTGGCGATTCTGAGCACTCGCTCGAACTTGATGGTGATATTTACTTTCACGGTCCGGCAACAGTGACGATCGCAACCGCAACTATTTTGGTATCAGTACCTTATTTTGAGATAACGAAAGGGGAGAATTCATGAGTACCAGCTGTGCATTTATTGGTTTAGGCGTAATGGGCTATCCGATGGCGGGACACCTGCAACAAGGCGGCTTTACCACCAAGGTTTACAATCGCACTACGGCGAAGGCGGAAAAGTGGGCACAAGCCTATCACGGTGAATTTGCTCAGACGCCTGCAGCTGCGGCAGAAGGCGCTGAATTTGTCATGCTTTGCGTTGGCAACGATGACGATGTTCGTAGCGTAGTTTATGGCGATGACGGTGTGTTGGCGACGATGAAGGCAGGCAGTGTGCTGATTGATCACACCACAGCTTCTGCAGAACTTGCCAAAGAACTTGCTCAAGCTTGTCATGAACGTGGTATTGGGTTTTTAGATGCGCCGGTTTCAGGTGGGCAGCAGGGCGCTGAGAACGGCGTGTTAACAGCCATGATTGGTGGAGATAAAGAAGCATTTGATCGGGTTAATCAAGCGCTCACATGCTACGCCAAAACCCGGGAATACATGGGCCCAGCGGGGCACGGTCAGTTGGCCAAAATGGTGAATCAGATTTGTATTGCTGGCGTGGTTCAAGGTTTATCGGAAGGCCTACAGCTAGCGCGCAAAGTTGGTTTAGACCCAGACACTTTAATCAATGCAATCAGCCAAGGTGCAGCAGGTTCATGGCAAATGAAAAATCGTTATAGAACCATGTGGGAACAACATTATGAGCATGGTTTCGCGGTTGATTGGATGCGTAAAGACTTGAAAATTGCACTGAGCGAAGCTGAGCGTCAAGGTTTAAGCATGCCGCTAACCGCATTGGTTGATCAGTTTTACGCCGAAGTACAAAAAATGGGTGGCTCTCGTTGGGATACGTCGAGTTTATTGGCTCGCCTAGAGAAATAATTACTAACAGCCAAATTGATATCAGTCAATAAAAAACCCCAGCCAATAGCTGGGGTTTTCTTTAAGCCTGAAGCTCAAGCGCTAATTAGCGAATACCCATACGACGGAGTGCGCCGGTAGAGAAATCACCACGTACTGGCTCGATATCGAAGTTCATGTATTCACTTTCTTCGTTCGCCAGACCAAGCAGAATGTAACGACCGGAGTTCAAGTCATACAATGCTTCAGCAGCCATCCACGGGGTATCGTGGTAGTAGAACTGAGTATTGTAAGCTTCGGCTACACGCCATAACTCGCCACGACCGTCATAATGGTCAATCACTGACGCTGTCCACGTATCTTCATCGATAAACATGTGACGCGTTGCGTAGATGTGACGCTCGCCATCTTTCAGAGTGCCTTTCACTTCCCAAACACGGTGCTTCTCGTAACGCACGTAGTCTTGGTTCATATGGCCTGGGCCGATGATATCGTCATACGACAAGCTGGTGTCCATCAACTTATAGTTGTTGTATGGAATGAGCATTTCTTTCTTGCCTACGAGTTCCCAGTTGTACTTGTCTGGCGCACCGTTGAACATATCAAGGCCGTCAGAAGTACGTAAGTCGTCAGAAGCGGTACCTGGACCGTCATAAGCAACTGATGGCGCTTTGCGAACACGGCGCTGACCGGCGTTGTATAACCATGCACGGCGCGATTCTTTCACCTGATCAATTGTTTCGTGTACAAGCAGTACGGTACCGGTCATACGAGCTGGTGCCAGAACTTCTTGCAAAAAGTAAAACAGAACGTTGTCATCGTCAGCTTCGCGACCGGTTTTCAAGTACTCAGGGAATGCCAGTGATTCGCGCAGCAGTACCGGAACAAAGTCGCCGTTCTCTAGAACTGGAAATTGGTTCACTAGACGTTCTACTGCACCACCGCGATAACGGGTGATGTGGTTCCAGATAATCTCAAGACCATTGGCAGGAATTGGGAATGGCACGTGCTTATCGAAATTCGCAAGGCCGTTACCACCAGCAACCAATTCTGCATTGGCAGCGTTTTTCGCAATCACGTCATAAACTTCTTGCGGGTAGGCAGCAGTACGATGCGTTGGGTACACATGCATTTTGTATTCAGGATATTTTTTAAACATTGCTACCTGACCAGCTGATAGCAGGTCTTGGTATTGGTCAACGTTATCCGCCGTGATGGTATATAGCGGCTGCTCGTCAGCGAACGGATCGGCTGGGCGCTCAGGCGCTTCACCATCAGCTTGTTTGCTGTAACCACCTGTCCATGCTGGAATAGAACCGTCAGCGTTGGCTGCTTTAACTGCACCGACTGGCGTTAAATCGTTCCCCAAACGCGCGGCTTCTTCTGGGCTAACTTTTGCCATGACCGTAGCGGACACAACAGATAGCGCAAAAATACCGGCTTTTAGCATCATTTTATTCATTGTGCTTTTCCTTGTTGTTCTTGATATGCTTGCTTTACCGCAATAAAGCTACATCAAAACTTAACAAAATTAAATGGCCAACTGATACTAGCGTTAAAACAGTGTTCGTTGTAAGGTATCAGCTGGTTTGACCTCTAGTTATTTTTCCATAGCATGTATCGCGAATTGGAAATTTGCAACTATTTAACAAGATATAAGACTCAGAATTTTTACGAGGGTTCCATGATAAAAGCGACAGCTTGTGCTGGTGCAGCAGTAATCGCGGCCTTATATGGCGCGCCAACGTTTGCGAATGCAGACACGATTACTGATTATGAAGTGATTAATGCACCAGCAATGAAGGCCGCAAAAGCATCGAAAGCGGTGCTTACCGAAATTACCCAAACCGATAATTATACGGTAGCCGTTGGTGACTACGGCGTCGTGCTTTACCGTGCAGCTGGCCAGAATGAATGGCAGCAAGCCGATGTGCCAACCAGTGTATTATTTACCTCAGTGGACTTTGTTGATGCCGATCATGGTTGGGCTGTTGGCCATCATGGCGTAATTGCTGCGACGAAAGACGGCGGCAAAAGTTGGGAAGTACAGTTAGATGGTTTCGAGTTTATTAACTTGCAGCAACAGCATTTTCAGAGTGTTGTGGATGAATTAACCGCTGAGCTTGATAGCCTTGATGGTTCTGATGCCGATGCCGAAGATGAATTGGCATTTGAACTTGATAATGCCTCATTTTTATTGGAAATGGCGGAAGCAGCTGACGCTGAAGGTCCAACCAAACCATTTCTAGATGTTCGTGCGGTAAGCCAAGATGTGATTTTTGCGGTAGGCGCCTATGGCACACTGATTCGGTCACGTGACGGCGGTGAAAGCTGGGATATTCTTGATGACCGCTTGGAAAACCCTGACGGCTATCACTTAAAATGCTTTAAGTTCTGATGATCACTATGTGTATGTCGCGGGTGAAGCAGGGCAACTTTTCCGTAGTGCAGACCTCGGTGATTCGTGGGAATTGCTAGATTCGCCATATTACGGCTCGTTTTTCGGTTTACATGTAGACAGCAAAAACCGCTTATGGGTAGTTGGCTTGCGCGGCAATATTTTTGTCAGCGATGACCAAGGCGACAGCTTCAATCAAATTAAATTGCCTGACAACGTGAATATCAACTCAGTGGTTGATGCGCCCAACGGTGGTGTTTACTTAGTTGGTAATGCCGGTGTGATTGGTTGGGTTGATACCGCAGGTAATATTAAGCAGATGACCCACAGCTCGGGTGCTGCCCTTACTGACCTTGTAGCCCATGACGATGGTCGCTTGACCGTTGTTGGTCAACGCGGCGTATTAGAAATTACCGATTTTGAATCGGAATCCTCAGCACAAACCCAAGAATAATAAAGGAACAATAGCAGCATGTCTGAACAGTCTATTGAGTCAAAAAGCGTGTGGTTAGAACGCGCGCTCTTCAACTTTCGTCCATTGTGGTTTGTGATATTCGCAGTACTGACTGCGTTTTTGGCGTGGCATGCCAGTCAGGTTCGTCCTGAAGCTAGCTTCACCAAAATGATTCCAACCCAGCACGAATTTATCCAGAACTACTTTAAGCACCAAGAAGACCTTGCCAGTTTGGGTAACGTGGTGCGTATTGCCGTTGAAACCACAGACGGCGATATCTTTACTCCTGAATTTCAAAAAACACTGCAAGAGATTACCGATGAAGTGTTCTTTATTCCGGGCGTTAACCGCAGTGGCTTAAAAAGTATTTGGACGCCGAATGTCCGTTGGAGCGAAGTAACCGAAGAAGGTTTTGTCGGCGGTCCGGTTATTCCAGATAACTGGGATGCTTCAGAGCGTTCGTTAGACCAACTGCGTACCAACGTATTGCGCTCGGGCGAAGTGGGTAACTTAGTTGCGAATAACTTTAAATCAGCGCTAATTTTAGTGCCACTGAATGAAGTAAACCCAGATACGGGTGAAGCACTCGATTATCAGCAATTCTCGCAACAGCTCGAAGAGCGTATTCGCGACAAATATCAAACCGAGAACGTGAAAGTTCATATCACTGGTTTTGCCAAAGTGATTGGTGATTTGATCGAGGGCGCTTACCAAGTAGGCTTGTTCTTCGTGATTGCGATTGTCATCACATTGTTGATGCTGTTCTGGTATAGCCGCTGCTGGCGTAGTGCCTTTGCAGTGCTGTCTTGTTCGATTATCGCCGTTGTTTGGCAGCTCGGTATTATCAAGTTAATTGGTTCAGGCATTAACCCTTACTCAATGCTGGTACCGTTCTTGGTGTTCGCAATTGGCGTGAGTCACGGCGTTCAAATAATTAATGCGATCAGCAATAACCGTGTTGATGGTCACGATAAATTTGCCGCAAGCCGCCTAGCTTTCCGTTCACTTTATATTGCTGGCTTAACCGCACTGATTTCTGATGCGATTGGTTTCACTACATTGATGGTGATTGATATTGAAGTGATTCAAGAGCTAGCCATTGCAGCAAGTATTGGTGTGGCAGTGGTGGTATTGACTAATTTAGGTCTGTTACCAATTATCATGTCATACACTGGTGTATCTCCGAAGGGTGTTGAGTACATGCGTACCTCACGTGAGGAGCAACACCCTATGTTGGCTTTCTTTGGGCGCTTCTCGCAACCGAAGTGGGCTTACAGTGCGTTAGTTGTGGCATTGATTGGTTTGACTTGGGGTCTGGTTTACAGCCAGCAAATGAAGATTGGTGACTTAGACGCTGGTGCACCAGAGCTTCGCCCTGATAGCCGTTACAACCTTGATAATAAATTCATTGTCGATAATTACAGCTCAAGTACCGATATTTTCGTGGTGATGGCAGAAACAGCACCAAGCCAATGTATTGCCTATGACAACTTAGAGCTTATGGATCGCTTTAGCTGGCACATGGAAAATACGCCAGGCGTACAAGACGTGAAATCGGTTGTCTATGTCGCGAAAATGGGCTCATTTGGGTTAAACGAGGGTAACCTGAAATGGTTTAGCTTGAACCGTAATCAATATGTTTTGAATGCAAATACAGGCCGTACACCTCCGGGTTTAATCAATCCTGATTGCTCCATGGCGCCAATTATTATTTATTTGAATGATCATAAAGCTGAAACGTTGCAAACGGTCGTCGCGTCGGTGAATAGCTTTAACCAGCAATATCAGCAAGAAGGCTTAGATTTGCTGATGGCCGCGGGTAACTCAGGTATTGAAGCGGCAACGAACTCAGTTATTGAGTCAGCGCAGACCAAAATGCTTTTGTGGGTATACGGCGTGGTAATTGTGCTGTGTTTGATTACGTTCCGCAGTATTCGCACGGTAACCTGTATTGTCCTGCCACTGATGTTAACCACTATCATGAGCCAAGGCTTAATGGCTGTGCTCGGCATTGGTGTGAAAGTAGCGACGCTGCCGGTGATTGCACTTGGTGTTGGTATTGGTGTGGATTACGGTATTTACATTTACACCAAAATTCGTGAAGGCTTGGCGCAAGGCAAGCACCTGAACGATAGCTACAAATATGCGTTAGATAGCACAGGTAAAGCCGTAGGTTTCACCGGTTTAACGCTAGCGATTGGTGTGGCGACTTGGATTTTCTCACCGATTAAATTCCAAGCCGATATGGGTATTTTGCTGACCTTTATGTTCCTCTGGAACATGTTAGGTGCGCTGATTCTAATACCAGCCTTGGCGCGCTTCTTTGCGCGCTTCGGCAAGCAAATTCACTAATTGATTTAGTTCACAACAGATTCGGCGTCGGCGAGTACAAAGTCGGCGCCTATATCTGCAATCACCATGGTTGGTGCATTGGTATTGCCGCTAACGACAGTTGGCATAATTGATGCGTCAATAACGCGCAAGTTTCTTACGCCATTCACTCGCAGTTGTGGATCAACCACGGCGTTGGCATCGTTACCCATACGGCAGGTGCTGGTTGGGTGATATATTAAGCCGATATTCGCGGTAATTCGTTCCAGTAACGCCTTATCTGAAGTTGCCTCACCAGGCCAAACCTCGCCACCATTGTGCGTCTGCAAGGGCTTTTGATTCATAATTTCTCGAACTTGTTTAACCCCAGAAAGCAGGGCTGCTTTGTCAGCCTCATTATTGAGGAAATTGTATTCAAAGTGCGGTGGATGAGCCGGATCGCGGTTTACCAGACGCAACTCACCCCGCGCTTGTGGTCGCAATACGCACACATGACAGGCATAGCCGTGGGTCAATGCCGGCCATAAATCCCAGCCACTGTCGTTAAATCGCGTTGAAACGAAGTGCAGTTGTAGGTCAGGATCGTTGAGATCGGGCTGGCTTTTGATAAAACCACCGACCTCGGCTGGCGAAACAGCCAACGGCCCTGTTTTGTGACGTTTATACTGCCACCAGGCGGCAGCCATTTTCAGTGCACCTCGGGGAGTGATGCTGATACCATCCTTACGTTTATTCCGGTAATGAATCATCACATCCACGTGGTCTTGTAGGTTCTTACCAACCTCAGGGCTGTTGGCCACGACAGGTATACCATGTTGTTCGAGTTGATGTTTAGGGCCAATACCAGAGAGCAATAATATTTGCGGTGAATTGATCGCGCCACCAGCAACAATCACTTCACGATGCGCGGACGCAACATAGGCCTTACCGTGCTGGCGAAATTGAATACCATTGGCGCGTTTATTCTCGCCGGAACCTTCAATGGTAATACGCTCCACCAAGCTATGCGTAAAAACCGTTAAATTTGAGCGTTGGCGCGCCGGTTCAAGAAATGCTTTTCGAGCACTGAAACGTGCATTCTCAAAAATTGTAAACTGAAATGGCCCAACGCCGTAAAGCTTCTCACCATTAAAGTCAGGATTAAATGGGATACCGGCAGCAACACCGGCCTCAACAAACATCTTCGCAGCCGTAAAATAAACGGGAACATCACTGACTTTTAATGGGCCATCGGCACCGTGGAAGTCATTGGCACCTCGTTGGTTGCACTCTAGTTTACGAAAACGCTCAAGAACGTTTTGCCAGCCCCAATCAGCTGAACCCACCGAGGCCCAATGGTCGTAATCGCTCGCAACGCCGCGGGTATAAATCATGGCATTAATTAAACTACTTCCACCGAGACCCTTGCCGCGTGGGGTGTAAAGACCTTTGCCGTTGCGCAGCGGTGGTTTGTCAGCGCTACGATAGAGCCAATTGAAGGCTTTGCTGTGCATGAACCGAATCACGCCGCCAGGCATATCGCTAAACGGTGATTGACCTTCGCCGCCGGCTTCAAATAATGCAACACGATAGTTCCCGCAAGCAGTAAGTCGGTCGGCGAGTACACAACCCGCTGTGCCACCGCCGACAATAATGTAATCAAAATGCAACGCCGCTTGGTTCATCACGCTATCTCGTGGTTTGTTGATTATTAAAGACTCTGCACGTAGCGATACAGATCGTTGAGTAATCGCATGTGTTTCGTCGAATCGGCATATTGAACCGACGCTTGCTCTAATTCTTGCATGAATTGTTCTGCACTTAACGCGCGCCCTGGTGGTTCAAGCAAGCGCTGTTGGCAAAATGCGCGCCAGCGTTGGAGCTCGCTGTCATTTAACGTACGTGGGAAATTACGCGCGCGATATCGAAAGAGCATTTCATTGAGACGGGCATCTGCAAAATTAAGCTCAAGACCAGCAAGTTGGTCGGGTTCAGTGGCGCGTATAATTGCCATGTTTGAGCGATCTTGATCGCTGAAGAAGTCACCGTTATACAACATCAAATCTGGGTCGGTAACGGTTTCAAATTCTCGGGCAAAGCTACACGCGGCCACAATACGTTCGCGTAACGTCGGATTCGAAATCAAATATTGTCGATGTTGTTCTAACTGCTCTAAGCTCAGCTGCCAGCGCGACTGGGCAGTGTCATCGATAACCTTGAGGGGCGCAATAAACGGACATTTATTAATGGCAAATTGACCACCACCAAAAGGCGTTATGTTTTGTTCCTGCAGCGCGGCGCGACGCGTGAAGCGGCGCTCAATCATGGCCTCTTCACTCAGTGCCATCACTTCTTGTGGGTCATAGCGCAGGTCCCAGTAAACCACGGTATTTGGTTGTTCTGGATGGTAGGCCAGCGGCATGATGACGCTGAGATAGCCGTTGTGAGCGCCATAAAAGCCACTGACATGGGCTAGTGGGGCAAAGGTGGTCAGTTGTACCAGATCTTTCACCGCTTGCTTACGACGCATGCCGTAGGCGTAATCGAATAATCGTGGCTGCGCTTGTTTTACCTTTTTTGCCATCTCGATAGTGGCATAGACATCGGCCATCGCATCGTGGGCTTGACCATGTTCAATGCCATTCACCCGAGTTAAGTCTTCGAGGCGCATGCTTACGCGGCCATCATCATGATATGGCCACTCAATGCCTTCGGGGCGCAGTGCGTAACACGCACGCATAAGATCAATTAGATCCCAGCGTGAATTATTATCTTGCCAAGTGTGTGCATAGGGGTCGATGAAATTACGATAAAACAAATGTCGCGTTACCTCGTCGTCAAACGAGATGTTGTTATAGCCAATAATGGTGGTATTTGGCTCGCTCATTTGCGCCGCAATTTTCTCCGCAAATGCCGCTTCATTCATCCCTTGCGCCAACGCATGCTGCGGCGTTATACCGGTAATCATTACGGCTTGGGGGTGTGGTAGAAAATCAGGCGTGGGCTGGCAATAAATCGTTAACGGTCGACCAACGGGTTCAAAATCTAGGGTGGTTCGCAAACCAGCAAATTGCGCTGGTCGGTCGGTTTGTGGATTCGCACCCCAAGTTTCGTAGTCGTGCCAATAGAAGGTTGGCTGAGTCATTTCAGATCCGTGATGTTTTTGTTGAAATTCTTACCTTCAGATTAACTGATTAAAAGGCGAGAGCAAAGGCGTTATTCGTTATTGGTTACTCGTTATTCGGAAAAGATAAAAGCGATAAAGCGAAATACACGAGCGTTAGAACAACTGTATTCAAAGAACCGAACTCTGCTAGTATCAATCAACGATCAACGAATAACGATTAACGAACAACGAGGTTTTTATGAAACGTATCGCACTTATTGCCGCTATGGGCTTGTTTGGCATTGCAGCAAACAGCGCTCTAGCAGATGACCACGGTAAAAAGCCTACCGATGAAATCTTTTCTATCGCTATTCATGGCGGTGCTGGCACGATTACTCGTGAAAGCATGACGCCAGAGCGTGAGCGTGCGTATAAAGCTAAATTGAACGAAGCGATTAATGCTGGGCACGCGGTTCTAGCGAGAGGTGGCACCAGTATGGATGCGGTTATTGCTGCGGTTCAGATTATGGAAGCCTCACCGCTATTTAATGCGGGCGTTGGCGCTGTCTATAACTGGGACGGCGAACACGAGCTTGATGCTTCAATTATGGATGGTAAAACGCGTGAAGCGGGTGCGGTTGCGAGCGTTAAAACAGTAAAAAGCCCAATTGCGTTAGCACGTAAAGTGATGGAAGAGTCGGTGCATGTGATGTTGAGCGGCGCTGGTGCGGAGCAATTTTCGCGTGAGCAAGGCCTTGATCAGGTCGACAACAGTTACTTCAACACTGAGGCCCGTTTCAACGCGCTTCAGCGTATGAAAGAGCAAGTGGGTAACCCGCAGGATAAACAAGCCTGGGTAGACATGGACGATAACTTCAAATACGGCACAGTTGGCGCCGTTGCTCGCGATAAGCATGGTAATCTCGCCGCAGCGACATCAACCGGCGGTATGACCGGTAAGCGCTATGGTCGAGTGGGCGATTCACCAATCATTGGCGCAGGTACTTGGGCTGATAATGACAGTTGCGCCGTCTCTGCTACTGGACATGGCGAATACTTTATTCGTTATCACGTGGCAGCTGATATTTGCTCGCGCATGAAATATCAGCAAGTTGATGTTGTCACTGCGGGTGATACCGTGATTCATGATGTGTTGCTACCGCAAGGTGGTACGGGCGGTGTGATTATTGTCGATAGAGATGGCAATGTGCACATGCCATTTAACACCGAAGGTATGTACCGAGCGAAACGTATCGGTAACGCGCCTGCCGAGGTTGCCATCTACAACGATTGATGCGATAGGCATTCTCGCCGTTAACATCAAGAGCTGACGCTGGTAAACTAGCGTCAGCTTTTTTAATGACCTAGGACTGACGTGCGCGCCATTCAATTCCCAGCTGACTTACCTGTCGTACAAGAAAAACAGACTATTCAAACCGCAATTGCCAAACACCAAGTGGTGATTATTGCTGGTGAGACGGGTTCAGGTAAAACAACTCAGTTACCGAAGATGATGCTTGAGATGGGCTATGGCAATGCGGATGAAGGACGCATGATAGGTCATACGCAACCGCGCCGATTAGCCGCTCGTAGTGTTGCTGCTCGTATTGCCCAAGAACTGCAAACCGAGCTGGGTTCAGTGGTTGGCTACAAAGTTCGCTTTCAAGACGAAACAGCAGCAGGAACCCGAATTAAGTTGGTCACGGATGGGATGTTGCTGGCTGAACTGCAAACCGATCGTCTGCTGTCTAAGTACGATGCCATTATTATTGATGAAGCGCATGAGCGCAGCCTGAACATTGATTTTCTATTAGGTGTGTTAGCCAGCTTATTGCCGAAACGACCTGAGCTAAAACTGATTATTACTTCGGCCACGATTGAAACCGAGCGCTTTTCCAAACATTTCAATGCGGCACCAATCATTACCGTCACTGGACGCACTTACCCTGTCGAAATTCGCTATCGGCCACTGCAAGATGCCGATACCAATGATGATGATTTAGATGTTGTGCAGGGCGTATGCGACGCCGTGCAAGAATTACAGCGTGAAGCATCAGGCGATGTGCTTATTTTTGCCAGTGGTGAACGTGAAATTCGAGATTTTGCTGAAGCGATTGGTGAGCTGAATTTGGCTAACACGGAAATTTTACCGTTATTCGCACGTTTGTCAGCAGCTGAGCAAAATCGCATCTTTCAACCACATAGTATGCGTCGCGTGGTCATTGCCACGAACGTTGCCGAAACATCTCTAACTGTACCAGGTATTCGTTATGTCATCGATCCTGGTACCGCACGTATCAGTCGTTACAGTTATCGCACTAAAGTACAACGTCTACCAATTGAGAAAATATCGCAAGCTAGCGCCAATCAGCGGGCAGGGCGATGCGGCCGAGTGGCACCTGGGGTATGTATTCGACTGTATAGTGAGGAGGATTTTCTCGCTCGCCCTGAATACACTGATCCAGAGATACTTCGCACCAATCTAGCCGCGGTTATTCTGCAAATGACCTCGGCGAAGTTAGGAGACATTCGTAAGTTTCCATTCATTGAACGCCCCGATGAACGCTACATTAATGATGGGGTTAACTTACTACAAGAGCTACATGCGATTGCGCCAGGCGGTCGTCGACAAAATCGGCAAAAGTCCCGCGGCGGTTATCAGGGTCCACGGTTAACCACAATTGGTCGTCAATTAGCACAATTACCGCTGGATCCGCGTTTGGCTCGCATGGTATTGGCGGCTAACGAATATGGCTGTATGCAGGAAGTGATGGTGATTGTGGCTGCCTTGAGTATTCAAGATCCGCGCGAGCGACCGCAGCAAGGTTCGCAAAAAGCAGATGAATTGCATCAACGCTTCCATGATAAAGATTCCGATTTTATGGGCTTTCTAAAGCTCTGGAGTTATTTGTCTGAATTACAACATGAGTTGTCTAAAACGCAATTCAGAAAGCGCCTGAAGCAAGAGTTTCTTCACTTCCTACGGGTACGCGAATGGCAAGATGTTTATACGCAAGTGCGGCAGACCGTGCGTGGATTAGGGTTTCGAATTAATCAAGAACCAGCCTCGTACGAAGCAGTTCACCGTGCACTGCTAACCGGTATGTTGTCTCAGTTGGGCCAGAAGCAAGAAGGTCATGAGTACCTCGGTGCGCGCAATCGCAAGTTTTATATTTTTCCAGGTTCTGGCTTATTCAAGAAGTCGCCGAAATGGGTGATGGCAGCTGAGCTGGTAGAAACCTCACGTTTGTTTGCCCGTATGAATGCGCGTATCGAGCCTGAATGGATTGAACCGGCGGCAACGCACTTGGTGAAGAGGAATTATTTTGAGCCGCACTTCTCGAAGAAGCAGGGCTCGGTTATAGCCGACGAGCAGGTGACGTTATTTGGTCTGATTATTGTGCCTCGTCGAAAGGTTCAATATGGCCCAGTAAATGCTGCTGGCGCACGGGAGATTTTCATTCGTGAAGGCCTTGTGCAAGGCCAGTTAAATCGTGACTTACCCTTTGTTGCGCACAATCGAGCGCTCATAGACGATGTACGGAAGTTAGAAGAAAAATCACGCCGTCGCGATATTCTGGTTGATGACGAAGCGTTATTTGACGCTTATGACCGTGAGATTCCTGCCGGTATCTATAACGAGCAGTTACTGAGTGGTTGGTGGCACAAGGCGGTCAAACAACAACCGAAATTACTGCGCTTTGAACGCGATGATTTAATGGCGCAGGATGCGTCACACATAACGGAATTAGATTACCCTGAGACTTGGCAACAAGGCAATCTGCGCCTTAAGTTACGCTACGTCTTCGATCCGAACGCCGCGGATGATGGGGTGACAGTTGAAGTACCGCTGGCGCTACTAAACCAGGTCACAACGCAAGGGTTTGATTGGTTAATTCCGGCATTGCGACATGATTTGGTAGTCGCTTGGATTAAATCACTGCCGAAAACATTACGACGAAACTTTGTGCCAGCGCCGAATTATGCCCAAGCATTTTTAGCGGACTGTAGTGCAGAGCTAGTTGCGAAAAGCCCGTTGCTTGACGCTTTAGCGGCGAAATTAAGGCGTATGACCGGAGTAACTGTTCCTGCAGACGCTTGGGACGCGACACAATTACCACAGCATTTGCGGATGAATTATGCAGTGCTAGATGAACATGGTGAAACCTTGCGGATGAGTCGTGACTTAGAAAGCCTGCAACAAGCGATGCAAGGCCAAGTTAAGCATGCGCTCAAACGAGCGGTACAGCGAACCGAGCCAACGCAGAGTGCAGCCACTGAATGGGTATTTGGAGAATTGCCAGATACACTTGAGAAGCAACAACAAGGTTACGCCATTAAAGCTTATCCTGCGCTGGTTCCTGATGGAGAGGGCGTACGCCAAGAGTTGTTTGATACGCCAGCGCAAGCGCAGCAAGCGCATCGACAGGGCTTACGACAACTCCTTCTTGCACAACTACCGTCACCGGTTCGCTATTTACAGCAATCGCTGTCAAACAAAGCGAAGTTGGCGATGTATTACAACCCTTGGGGTAAAGTTGATGATTTGATCAACGACTGCATTGTTGCTGCCTTAGATGAGATGATCGATGCTAATAGCGCACGTGACGCTGAAACATTCCAACAGCTTTATGAGGTTGCTCGAGCGGAGCTAAATGAGCGTGTCACTGCGATTGCGACCTTGGTCGAGCCGTGCTTAATACAAAGCCAAACCATTCGAAAACGCTTGAAAGGCAAGGTGAGTCTGGACCAAATTCAGGCGCATGGCGACATTAAAGATCAGTTGGATCATCTTGTCTATCGTGGCTTTGTCAGCGATATCGGTGCTGCTCGGCTACCGGATATTGTAAGGTATTTACAGGCGATTGAACGTCGGCTTGAGAAACTACCCGTTGACCCGAATAAAGATCGATTGCATACGCTGACAGTGACGGGACTACAACAAGATTATCAAGCGTTATTGGCGAAATACCAGAAGGGGCAGGAGATACCGAAAGCGGTTAAAGACATTCGTTGGATGATTGAAGAACTTCGAGTGAGTTTGTTCGCACAAACATTAGGCACTCGTTTCCCAATCTCTGAGAAACGAGTGCGACAAGCTTTAACTAGCGTATAAACCTAGGTTAGCGCGAGAGTAAGCTTCAAAATCATCGCAACCACCAATGTGCTGCTCATCAATAAAGATTTGTGGCACGGTTAATACCGGCTTACCTACGGTTTTTTCTAAGTCAGCCTTGCTGATGCCTTCGGCGTGCATGTCAATGTAACGAAACTCAAAGTCGTCACGGTCTTCTGCCAATTTCTCAGCAATTTGTTTAGCGCGTACGCAGAATGGGCAGCCTGGGCGACCAAAAATCACAGTAAACATTCGCTACTCCTGTTTTTAAAAGCGATAATTGCTGCGTATTTTCCTATAAACAGCGATGAGATGCCAATGGGTTTCGTTGATATAGATTATCGATTTTGTCGATTTATTGATTAATTTCGAGGTCTGTTTTTGCCGTACAGCAGCAGGCAAGGCAGTCGCCTGGGCGGATAAACGCGAGTGGGTCGTTTACGTAATCAACTTCACCGCTAACAAGTTGCACTCGACAAGCGCCACAGAAGCCATTACGGCAATGGTAATGCGGTTTTAAGCCGGCCTGTTCCATCGCTTCAAGCAGAGTTGTACCTTGTGAAGCATCAACGGTCAGCTCGTGCTGACCGTTGACTTTAACCTTAAAAAGCTGGCTCATGGGATGATTAAAGTTCGAAGTCTCCCAAATCGGCGGCACTTACTTCGCTATCGATTTGGCCCACTAAGTAAGACGTAATTTCAGCCTCTTGTGGTGCAACTTGAACGTTGTCAGAAACAAGATACTTATTCATCCATGGTAATGGGTTACTGCGCTGTTTGAACGGAGCGTCAAAGCCAATGGCTTCCATTCGCATATTGGCAATATATTCAACATATTGGCAGAGCATTTCTTCGTTCAAACCAATCATTGAACCGTTGCGGAACAGGTAGTGCGCCCACTGCTTCTCTTGTTCAACTGCCTTCATGAAAATTGCGAGTGCTTCGTCGCGAAGCTCTTCTGTAATTTCTTTCATTTCAGGATCGTCTTTTCCGTATTGCCATAGGTTTAAGATTTGCTGGGTTGAAACCAAGTGGAGGTTTTCATCGCGAGCTATCAGGCGAATAATCTTGGAGTTACCTTCCATCAGATCGCGTTCAGCGAAGGCAAAGGTGCAAGCAAAGCTCACGTAGAAACGAATCGCTTCAAGTGCATTGACTGAGTTAATGCATAAGAAAAGCTTTTTCTTTAGCTCGCGCATGTTAACCGTATGCATTTCGCCATCAACTTCCCATTCACCTTCACCGTGGGTTTGCCAAAGCTGAGTGTAGAAAATTAAATCGTCATAGTATTGCGAGATGTCGATAGCGCGCTTTTGAATTTCTTCGTTGATGACGATGTCTTCAAACACTTCACTCGGGTCAGTAAAAAGGTTACGCAAAATATGCGTATATGAGCGCGAGTGAATGGTTTCAAAGAACGACCATGTCTCAATCCAGGTCTCAAGCTCTGGAATCGATACAATTGGCAACAACGCAATGTTCGGGCTGCGGCCTTGCACCGAATCAAGTAGCGTTTGATATTTCAGGTTCGAAATGAAAATGTGCTTTTCACTTTCAGTAAGCGCCTGAAAATCAACGCGATCGCGGCTCACGTCAACTTCTTCTGGACGCCAGAAGAAGCTGATCTGTTTTTCGATGAGCTTTTCAAAAATACTGTGTTTTTGTTGGTCATAACGCGCCACGTTCACCGAGTTACCAAAGAACATCGGTTCGTGTAGCGGGTTAATCTGATTTTGATTAAACGTTGAATAACTCATAGTTTAGCGCACCTTAATTGTTGGCCGTTCCACGTTGTTAAATTTTGCAAGCACCGCCAGCGCAATCGTCGTCTTCTTCGACTACGGCTACCGTTGCTTGTTGGTTTTCTACTTCACGTGTTTTGGCTTCAACTTTATCGCGTAGGTCAACCTGATTGTCAGATGCACCGTCACGCGTGTTGTGGTAATACAATGTTTTCACGCCAAGTTTGTAAGCGTAAAGCAAGTCTTGTAACAACTGCTTCATTGGCACTTTGCCCGCTTCAAACTTGTTCGGATCGTAGTTGGTATTTGCTGAAATGGTTTGATCAACAAACTTCTGCATAATACCGACAAGCTCTAAGTAACCTTTGTTACTTGGAATTTGCCAAAGTAATTCATACGCTTGCTTCAAGGTTTCGTACTCAGGCACTACTTGCTTGGTGATACCGTCTTTCGATGCTTTCACGCTGATGTGGCCACGTGGCGGCTCAATACCATTGGTCGCGTTTGAAATCTGTGATGAAGTCTCAGATGGCATTAACGCTGACAAGGTTGAGTTGCGCATACCGTATTTCTTCACATCTTCGCGCAAGCTATCCCAATCGTAATGCAACGGCTCGCTACACACGGTATCGAGATCTTTCTTGTAGGTATCAATTGGCATGATGCCTTTGGAGTACGTTGTTTCATTGAACTTCGGACACGCACCCATTTCTTTCGCCAAATTCATCGATGCTTTCATCAAATAATACTGAATGGCTTCGAAAGTGCGGTGGGTGAGGCCATTCGCTGACCCGTCAGAATAACGCACACCATTTTTCGCTAAGTAATAGGCGTAGTTGATTACACCGATACCTAAGGTACGGCGCCCCATGGTGGCATTACGCGCTGCCGGCACTGGATACTCTTGATAATCGAGGAGGCTGTCGAGCGCGCGCACGGCTAATTCAGCCATCTCTTCTAAATCATCCAGTGAATTGATCGCGCCTAGGTTAAAGGCGGACAGCGTGCACAGGGCAATTTCACCTTCTTCATCGTTCACGTGCGCCAACGGCTTGGTTGGCAGGGCGATTTCCAGACATAAGTTGCTCTGGCGAATCGGCGCCACTTTCGGATCAAATGGGCTGTGAGTGTTGCAATGGTCAACGTTTTGCAAGTAAATGCGGCCGGTGCTGGCACGCTCTTGCATGAACAAGCTAAAGAGTTCAATCGCTTTAATGCGCTTCTTGCGAATCGATTCATCTGCTTCGTACTGTTTGTACAAGCGCTCAAACTCATCTTGATCAGCAAAGAACGCATCGTATAAACCAGGTACGTCTGACGGACTAAACAGGGTGATATAATCATCTTTGATCAAGCGTTGATACATCACACGGTTAAACTGCACACCATAATCAAGATGACGTACGCGGTTCTCTTCAACACCACGGTTGTTCTTGAGTACCAATAGGCTCTCAACTTCTAGATGCCAAAGTGGATAGAAGAGGGTGGCTGCGCCGCCACGAACACCACCTTGTGAACAGCTTTTTACCGCTGTTTGGAAGTATTTATAGAACGGAATACAACCAGTATGGAACGCCTCGCCACCTCGAATTGGGCTGCCTAGCGCACGAATACGCCCAGCATTAATACCAATACCGGCGCGTTGTGATACATATTTCACAATCGCACTAGCGGTGGCGTTAATCGAGTCGAGGCTATCGCCTGCTTCAATTAATACGCACGAGCTGAATTGACGAGTTGGTGTGCGCACGCCAGCCATAATTGGCGTTGGTAGTGAGATTTTGAACTGCGACGTCGCGTCGTAGAAACGTTTCACGTAATCCAAACGCGTTTCTTTAGGATAGTTGGCGAACAAGCAAGCAGCGACCAACACATACAAGAATTGAGCGCTTTCGTAGATATCGCCTGTTACACGGTTCTGAACGAGGTATTTGCCTTCCAACTGCTTCACAGCGGCATATGAGAAATTCAAATCGCGTGAATGATCAATAAAATCATTCATTTGTTCGAACTCTTCTTTGCTGTAGTCAGTTAACAGGTGTTTATCGTAGCGACCTGACTCAACCATTTTGGTTACTTGATCATACAAGTGTGGCGGCTCGAACTGGCCATATGCCAATTTACGCAAATGGAAAATAGCCAAGCGCGCGGCCATATATTGATAGTCAGGTGCTTCTTCAGAAATTAAGTCAGCAGCTGCTTTAATGATGGTTTCATGAATGTCTTCAGTTTTGATGCCATCGTAAAATTGAATGTGTGATTTGATTTCGACTTGAGACACAGACACGTCGTTGAGGCCTTCCGCGGCCCAACTAATAACGCGGTGGATTTTATCCAAGTTCAAAGGTTCACGTTCGCCGCTACGCTTGGTTACGAAGAGCTGTTGATTCATGAGGCGCATCCATAGTCGTTGTTGTTATGTGTTTTTTATGTAGCCACAAGATATGGTGCGACAGGACGTCGCTAGTGCGTTTTTTACACAATATCTTGGGTTGGCTGAATGACCTGTATCCTAGCACTTATCGTACGCTGATCAAGTGAAATTACCGTTAAAAAATAGGAGGAAATCACAAGGTGAAGTAGGGGCTTTCGCTAAAACGCTTGTCAATAAAGCGACTTAGGAAAATCAAGCAGGAAAAAATTTTTTCTTATTATATTTTTGTCTTTTAAATGTGATGTTCAGATAACAAATTTATAAGGCACGTATAACAAGGCGTTTACAAGATCTTGATGGGTGAATAGGCTCACCCACAAGATATAGTGTTAATTGATTAATTCGACCACAATTGTGCAAGCTCAAGAGGGTGGCTTATTTTCGCATCCGCTCCCCAACTTTGAGTGTTATCACTGACACTAATGTAGCCATATTCAGCCAGCACGGTAAACATATTGGCTCGCCGACCGGCTTCAATATCGCGTTCGGCATCACCAACGTACCAACAGTGCTCAGCTTTAATACCAAGATGCGTTGCTGCGTGTAGTAATGGAGCTGGGTCTGGCTTAGCCACTGGCAATGTATCGCCACTCACGACCACCTTTATACCGGCTAATTGCGGATACTGTGGCACTAATTGCTGCGTGAGTGCTTGAGGCTTGTTGGTCACAATGGCCACGGCAATTTGTTGTTGGTCTAGCTGTTCGAGTAAATTGGCAACACCATCAAATAACTGCGTATGCACGGCAATTTGCTCAGCATAGGCGGTTAAAAATGCTTGGCGTAGCTCATCGCGCCGTTGCTCAAACTCATCACCGTAAGCGTAACGCAGTAAGCCGGCAGAGCCATGCGAAGCCAGTGGGGTATATTCGGCAGCGCTAACTAACGGCCGTTGCTCAGCAGCTAATACGGTGTTTAACGCGGCACCCAAATCAGGTGCGGTATCTAATAATGTTCCATCGAGATCAAACAACACCGCTCTCGGCGGTACTACTTTGGTTTGTGTAGACATACGATGTAATTCACATCCACATTCGAATCATCAAGATAAAAACCGCGCCATGGAAGATAGTGCATACCGGTCATGGTCTGCGCCTCTAGCCCCGCGGCATCGGTCATGCGAAGCAATTCAGAAGGCTGAATAAATTTTTGATGTTGATGAGTGCCTTTTGGAACCCACCCCAACACATATTCAGCAGCAACGATACCTAATAGCCACGATTTCACGTTTCGGTTCAAAGTTGAGAAAAATACGTAACCACCTGGCTTCACCGCATCAGCCGCTGCCTTCACGATAGCACTCGGGTCGGGTACGTGTTCGAGCATTTCTAAACAGGTTACCACGTCAAATTGTTCGGCGTGCTCGCTTGCGAACTGCTCGGCAGGAATACATTGATAATCAATTTGCAGTTGGCTTTCGAGGGCATGCAAACGTGCCACTTGCAACGATTGCTCTGCCATATCAATACCGGTGACGGTTGCACCGGCTTTCGCCAAGCCTTCCGCTAATAAGCCGCCGCCACAGCCAATATCAAGCACGCGTTGACCGAACACACCATCACAATGGCGCAAAATATAATCAAGGCGCAGTGGGTTAATAAGGTGTAGCGGCTTGAATTCGCCTTCTGGGTCCCACCAACGGGAGGCGATGGCACTAAATTTTTCAATTTCTGCTGGATCTACGTTCGAATTTGCGGTCATAGGGCTTCTGCTACGGCTTAAAAGTCGGTACAGTGTACTCAACCTACAGGGATAAAAAAAGATGCGATAGCAGCTCGCTACGGGTACAATGCGCTATCGTACGAATTATAAGAAAGACAGAGCGTTTAGGGATATAACTACTATGAGTGATCTCGCCAGAGAAGTCGTTCCGGTCAATATTGAAGATGAGCTGAAAAGTTCATACCTCGATTACGCCATGAGTGTAATTGTAGGTCGGGCATTGCCGGATGTACGTGATGGTCTCAAGCCAGTTCACCGTCGCGTGTTATTCGCGATGAATGAACTACGCAATGATTTCAACAAGCCATATAAAAAGTCAGCACGTATTGTTGGTGACGTGATTGGTAAATATCACCCGCATGGTGATAGCGCCGTGTACGATACCATTGTTCGTATGGCACAGCCGTTCTCGCTGCGTTATATGCTGGTTGATGGTCAGGGTAACTTTGGTTCCGTTGACGGTGACTCCGCAGCAGCCATGCGTTATACCGAAATCAGAATGGCAAAAATTGCCAGCGAATTACTCTCCGATCTCGACAAAGAAACCGTCGACTTTGTGCCGAACTACGATGGCACTGAACAAATTCCTGAAGTGTTACCAACCCGCGTACCGAACCTATTGGTTAACGGTTCATCAGGAATCGCCGTGGGTATGGCAACCAATATTCCGCCACACAACTTAACCGAAGTAGTGAATGGCTGTTTGGCGATGATTGATAATCCGGATATTCAAATTGATGAATTGATGGAATATATCCCAGGGCCAGACTTCCCAACTGCGGCCAGCATTTCTGGCCGTGCTGGCATTATTGAGGCTTATAAAACCGGTCGTGGTCGCATTCATTTGCGCGCGAAAGCGGAAATTGAAACCGATAGTAATGGTCGCGAAGCGATTATTGTCACGGAAATTCCGTATCAGGTGAACAAAGCGAAGTTGATTGAAAAAATCGCTGAGCTGGTCAAAGAAAAACGCCTTGAAGGTATCAGTGGTTTGCGTGATGAGTCGGATAAAGACGGCATGCGCATTGTTATTGAGCTGAAACGTGGTGAAGTTTCAGAAGTTATTTTGAACCATTTATATGCCAACACCCAAATGCAAGTGGTGTTCGGTATTAACATGGTGGCATTGGATAAAAACCAACCGCGCTTATTTAACCTTCGCGATATGTTGGAATGCTTTATTCTACACCGTCGTGAAGTGGTGACACGTCGCTCGGTTTACGAGCTGCGTAAAGCGCGTGAGCGTGCCCACATCTTAGAAGGTTTGGCGATTGCACTGGCGAACATCGATGAAGTAATTGAACTGATTCGTCGTTCACAAACTGCAGCTGATGCGAAAGCTGGCTTAACTAGTCGTGCATGGCAGTTGGGTGATGTAGCGGCCATGCTCGAGCGGGCGGGTGTTGATGCGGCGCGCCCTGATCATTTGAGCGCTGAGTTTGGTATTCGCGATGGTCAGTACTATCTGACTGAAGAACAAGCCCAAGCCATTCTTGATTTGCGTTTGCACAAGTTAACTGGCCTTGAGCACGAGAAGATTCTTGAAGAATACAAGAACCTGCTACAACAAATTGAAGAATTGCTGCACATTCTGAATAGCGCTGAGCGTTTGATGGAAGTGATTCGTGAAGAGCTTGAAAAAGTGAAGGCGGAATATGGCGATGCGCGTCGTACCGAAATCACCGCGGCTGCGCACGATATCAGCATGGAAGATTTGATTAACGAAGAAGACGTGGTTGTGACGTTGTCGCACCATGGTTACGTGAAGTATCAGCCGTTAACAGAATATGAAGCGCAACGTCGTGGTGGTAAGGGTAAATCTGCTACCAAGATGAAAGACGAAGACTTTATTGAACGCTTATGGGTTGCGAATACGCACGATACGATTTTGTGCTTCTCAACCCGTGGTCGAATTTACTGGATGAAAGTTTACAACTTACCACTCGCCACACGTACCGCGCGTGGTCGACCTATTGTGAATTTGTTGCCACTGGAAGAGGGTGAGCGAATTACCGCTATCTTGCCAACGCGCGATTATCCAGAAGATAAATACATTGTGATGGCAACCCGTAAGGGCACGGTCAAGAAGACGCCAATGGAAGCTTACTCGCGTCCGCGTAGCGGCGGTATCATTGCTTTGAACCTGAATGATGGTGATGAGCTGATTGGTGTTGACGTGACTACTGCTGGCGATGAGATCATGCTGTTCTCAGACGGCGGTAAAGTGGTGCGCTTTAGTGAAGATCAAGTGCGTTCAATGGGCCGTACCGCAACCGGCGTGCGAGGTATTCGCCTCGCTGAAGGGCAGAGCGTGGTATCACTAATTGTTCCGCGTACCATTGAAGAAGAAGTGCCGTGTATTCTGACAGTAACCGAAAACGGTTACGGTAAGCGTACACCAATCACTGATTATCCAGCGAAGAGCCGTGCAACCAAAGGTGTTGTTTCAATTAAAGTCAGTGAGCGTAACGGCCAAGTGGTTGGCGCCATGGAAGTTGTTGAAGCGAACCAAATCATGCTTATCAGTAACAAAGGAACGCTGGTACGTACCCGTGTTAGTGAAGTGTCGATTGTTGGCCGTAACACCCAGGGTGTGCGCTTGATTCGTACCGGTGCCGATGAACAAGTTGTTGGCATGCAGCGTATTGATGAAGTTGACGAAGATGATGAAACTGATGCGCTGTTGAACGAGCCGGTAGAAGGCGAGGACGCAAGCGAGCCTTTAGACGACGATGCGGATGATGACGCAGCGACTGATGATGTAAGTGAGGATTAATTGCATGAGTGCCCCGTTTAACTTTTCTGCGGGGCCGGCAATGCTGCCGGCAGAGATCATGAAACAAGCCCAGGAAGAGTTCCTAAATTGGAACAACCTGGGTATTTCAGTGATGGAAATTAGTCATCGTGATCCGATTTTTATTCGGATGGCCGAGCAAGCCGAGCAAGACTTGCGCGATTTGATGGCAATACCGAACAACTATCAAGTGCTGTTTATGCATGGCGGTGGTCGTGGTCAGTTTAGTGCGGTGCCGCAAAATATCGCGGGGCCAAACGCTACCGTCGATTATTTGAATTGTGGTATTTGGTCTGATTTTGCCATTCGCGAAGCGCAAAAATACGTGCAACAGGTGAATGTTGTTGGTGCGTCAGTGCAAACCGAGCAGGGCAAAGCATTAGCGCCACGCGAAAGCTGGCAATTGTCAGACAATGCGGCGTATTTTCATTATTGTCCGAACGAAACGGTAGATGGCATTGCGTTGCATGAGATTCCTGATGTAAATGCGCCAATTGTCGCTGACATGTCATCCAACATTCTCTCTGAACCCCTTGATGTTAGCCGTTTTGGTGTGATTTACGCCGGCGCACAAAAGAACATCGGTCCGTCTGGCTTCGCTATTGCCATTGTCCGTGACGATTTACTTGGTCATGCTCAGGGGAATACCTCGACCATTATGGATTACACCGTTCAGGCCAAAGAACGTTCAATGTATAACACCCCAAATACTTTCGCTTGGTATTTGTCTGCGTTGGTTTTCCAATGGCTCAAACGCCAAGGCGGTGTCGAGGCCATGGGACGAATGAACCATGCCAAAGCCAGTAAGCTGTATCAATATATTGACAGTTCTGACTTCTACAGTAATCCAGTTCACCCTAACTATCGTTCGATTATGAACGTACCATTCTTGCTAGCTGACGAGCGCCTCGACGGTGACTTCTTAAAGCAAGCAGAACAAGCTGGGCTGCTGGGGCTAAAAGGGCACCGTTTTGTCGGTGGTATGCGCGCGAGTATTTATAATGCGATGCCGATGGCTGGGGTGGATGCGTTGGTTGAGTTTATGCGCGAATTTGAGCGCAAGGCCTAAAAACAACAAGGGCGATATTAGCTATTAGATATTCGATATTAGAACTTCGATGTTCGATATCTACGATGTTCTTTAGCTAATATCCAATATCTAATAACTAATATCGAATTTGAACTTAATCATGACTGAGTTTAATGCCAAAGAATTAGCGAATCCTGGGGTTCGTAACTTAAGCCCTTATCAAGCGGGCAAGCCCATTGAAGAAGTGGAGCGTGAGCTTGGAATTAAGAATATTGTGAAGTTGGCTTCGAATGAGAACCCACTTGGGTTGAGTGCGAAGGTAAAAACGGCGTTGCAAGAAACCCTAAATGGTTTGGCGCGTTATCCGGATGCCAATGGCTTTTATTTGAAAAGCAAACTTGCAACCAAGTTTGGTGTTCATACCAATCAAATTACTTTGGGTAATGGCTCGAATGATGTGCTTGAGCTATTGGCTCGCACATTTGTTGATTCCAGTCACGAAGTGATTTTTGCGCAGCACGCGTTTGTGGTGTATCCACTGGTAACACAGGCGATTGGTGCGACTGGCGTAGCGGTTCCAGCAAAAGATTATGGGCATGATTTGCCGGCGATGTTGAAGGCGATTACGCCGAAAACGCGGATGATTTTTATTGCNNNGATGAAGCCTACTACGAGTATGTAGACGAAGCAGAGCGCGCACCGTCGGTTGAATGGGTTGCCAAGTACCCGAATTTGATTGTTAGTCGTACCTTCTCAAAAGCCTATGGTTTAGCTGGTTTGCGTGCAGGATATGCGATTTCGCATCCAGAAATTGCCGATTTAATGAATCGTATTCGCCAGCCATTCAATATGAATAGTCTGAGTTTACGTGCGGCAGAAGTTGTGTTGGATGACGAAGATTATTTAGCTGAATCCATTCGTGTGAACAAAGAAGGCATGCAGCAACTTGTTGCGTTTTGTGAGCAACATGGTTTGAGCTATATCCCTTCGCACGGCAATTTCTTAACCATTGAGGTTGGCCCTGAAGCGGGTGACATGTATCAAAAATTACTTCGCGCTGGCGTGATTGTGCGTCCGGTTGCGGGATATCAATTGCCGAATCATTTGCGCGTCAGTATTGGCTTACCAAGCGAAAACCAAGCTTTCATTGATGCCATGAAAACGATTCTATAGCACCTTAATATGACCTCAAGCTCCCCATCAATAACACTTAAAAACCTGCAACAGTGTCACGGTGATGTGACACTGCCAGGCTCAAAAAGTATTGCGAATCGTGCGCTATTGATGGCGGCACTGTGTGCTGAGGGGCAAAGCACAACCTTAACCAACGTACTACGAAGCGACGATACTGAGCGCATGCTCGAAGCCTTAATCGAGCTTGGCGTTGCAATTGACGTTGCGGATGAGATCACCACGACAATTAAAGTGACAGGTTGTGGTGGCAAGTGGCCGCAGCAACCTAAAGCACTGGATTTAGGTAATGCAGGTACAGCAATGCGCCCGTTGTTAGCGGTGTTGAGTGCTACCTTGCAAGAGCATCCCTGTATTTTAACCGGCGATGCGCGCATGCAAGAGCGTCCAGTACATGCATTAGTCGACGCATTGCGCGCCGGTGGTGCGGAACTCAATTGTTTACAGCACGAAGGGTATCCACCAATTGAGGTGAAAGGTGCCCTGCAAGGCGGTATGTTGACCATTGATGGCAGCGCTTCAAGTCAATATATTTCGGCCATGCTTATGGCGTTACCATTACTTGAGCAAGATAGCGTGTTAGAGCTCACCGGCACGGTTGTTTCCTGGCCTTATATTGAATTGACGCTTTCGATGTTAAAGCGCTTCGGTATTGAAGTGCATCGTATTTGCCGGCAGGAATTCTTGATTCCAGGGCGACAAACTTATCAAACCCCCGCTAATTATTGGGTAGAAGGTGATGCCAGCGCCGCTTCCTATTGGCTCGCTGCCGCAGCAATTGGCGGCGGTCCGTTAACGGTGCATGGTGTGGGTAGCGAAAGCATTCAAGGTGATGTGAAGTTTGCAGATTATTTAGCAGATATGGGCGCAGATGTAGAGGTTTCACCACAGTCAATTACCGTTAAGCGTGGTGAGTTACGTGCGTTGGATGCCGATTTAAATGCGATTCCAGATGCGGCCATGACCTTTGCAACGTTGGCGTTGTTTGCCAAGGGTACCACTCATATTCGTAATATTGCGAACTGGCGCATTAAAGAAACCGACCGTTTAGAAGCTATGGCTACTGAATTACGTAAGGTTGGTGCTCACGTGGTGGAAACTGAAGATGCGATTTCGGTGACGCCACCTGATGAAATTAAGCACGCAGAAATCTCGACATATAATGATCATCGCATGGCGATGTGCTTTGCATTGTTAGGGTTTAGCGCGGCCGGCGTGACAATTTTAGACCCGCAATGCTGCTCAAAAACCTACCCAAAATTCTTCGATGAGTTTTGTGCGATCACGCAATCTTCATAGAGATATCACGGAACGTTCACCAATTTAGGGTGCAATTTTCTGCCAGATCCGTATAATTGCGGCGCTTTTATTTGGTAGAGGATCGCATGACCAAAAACACACCTGTTATCACTATTGATGGCCCAAGCGGCTCAGGTAAAGGAACCGTCAGTCGAATTCTAGCTGATCAACTCGGTTGGCACTTACTCGACAGTGGGGCAATTTACCGCGTACTTGCACTCGCAGCGTTGCATCACGGATTTGCAGCTGACGACGAAGAGAGCCTGGTGGCGTTAGCTGGTTCTTTGGATGTGAAGTTTGATGTCGAAGAAGATCCGGAACTTACCCATATTATCCTTGAAGGCGAAGACGTCACCATGACCATTCGCACGCAAGATGTTGCGAATATGGCTTCTAAAGTTGCCGCTTTACCACGTGTGCGCGAAGCGCTATTGCGCCGCCAGCGCGCTTTCAAAGAGCTGCCAGGCTTGGTTGCTGATGGTCGTGATATGGGCACCGTTGTATTTCCTGACGCTGCGGCGAAGATATTTTTGACTGCAAGCCCCGAAGAGCGCGCTCGTCGTCGCTTTGAGCAATTGCAGGAAAAGGGAATCGATGCTAAAATCGACCAATTAATCACCGAAATTCGCGAGCGCGATGATCGGGATACTAACCGCTCGGTTGCGCCATTGCGTGCTGCTGAGGGTTCGTTATTTATAGATTCAACGAATTTGAGTATCACGGAAGTGGTTGATCAAATTCTACAGTTTGCCCACGGCAAGCTAACTCAATCTGAGACGGGTAGCTAATCGAGCTACCAGCTTAGGGGTCTGTAGCAAGGAAAGCCATCAGATCAATTTTAACAACCCCGCCATTCGGGAGTGCTTGGTGGACGTACTTAACTAAAAGTAGTTAACACATATGTCAGAAAATTTTGCACAACTGTTTGAAGAAAGCCTCAAAGAGGTTGAAACCCGCCCAGGTTCTATCGTTAAAGGCACCATCGTAGCTATCAACCGTGACGTTGTTCTTGTTGACGCCGGTTTGAAATCTGAAAGTGCTATCCCAGTTGAACAATTCCGTAACGCTGAAGGCGTTGTTGAAGTTCAAGTTGGCGACGAAATCGACGTTGCTCTGGACGCGGTTGAAGACGGATTTGGTGAAACTATCCTGTCTCGCGAGAAAGCGAAGCGCTACGAAGCTTGGTTGCAGCTTGAGAAAGCATACGAAGACCAAGAAACTGTTACTGGCTTAATCAGCGGTAAAGTTAAAGGCGGCTTCACAGTTGATTTGGGTGGCGTACGTGCGTTCTTGCCAGGTTCATTGGTAGACGTTCGTCCGGTTCGTGAAACCACGCACCTCGAAAACCAAGAATTAGAGTTCAAAGTTATCAAGCTTGACCAGAAGCGCAACAACGTTGTTGTTTCACGTCGTGCAGTGATTGAAACTGAGAACAGTGCAGAGCGCGATGAGTTGCTTGAGAACCTACAAGAAGGCCAAGAAGTTAAGGGTATCGTTAAGAACC
The DNA here is from genome assembly GCA_002279005.1 of Idiomarina sp. 34-48-12. GTDB lineage: Bacteria > Pseudomonadota > Gammaproteobacteria > Enterobacterales > Alteromonadaceae > Pseudidiomarina. The sequence continues at coordinate 36,519 of NCJS01000020.1, forward strand.
TTACTGATTACGGCGCATTCGTAGACTTAGGCGGCGTAGACGGCTTGTTGCACATCACCGACATGGCTTGGAAACGCGTTAAGCACCCAAGTGAAGTTGTGAACGTTGGTGACGAAATCAACGTGAAAGTATTGAAGTTTGACCGTGACCGTACTCGCGTATCATTGGGTCTGAAGCAGTTAGGTGCTGATCCATGGGCTGATATCGCAGCACGTTACCCAGAAGGTCATCGTTTGACTGGTCGCGTAACCAACTTAACTGACTACGGCTGCTTCGTTGAAATTGAAGAAGGCGTTGAAGGTTTGGTTCACGTTTCAGAAATGGATTGGACCAACAAGAACGTACATCCATCTAAAGTTGTTAACTTGGATGACGTTGTTGAAGTTATGGTTCTTGAAATCGACGAAGAACGTCGTCGTATTTCACTTGGCCTGAAACAGTGTAAAGCTAACCCGTGGGAAGAGTTCGCGAAGAACTTCAACAAGGGCGACAAAGTGTCTGGTAAGATCAAGTCAATCACTGACTTCGGTATCTTCATCGGTCTTGATGGCGGCATCGATGGTTTGGTTCACTTGTCAGACATTAGCTGGAACGCAACTGGCGAAGAAGCGGTTCGCGACTTCAAGAAAGGTGAAGAAGTTACTGCTGTTGTATTACAAGTTGACGCTGAGCGTGAGCGTATTTCTTTGGGTATCAAGCAACTTGAAGAAGATCCGTTTAACAATTACCTAGCAGCTAACAAAAAAGGTGCTATTGTTAAAGGTAAGGTCATCGAAGTTGATGCCAAAGGCGCTAAAGTTGAGCTAGCTGACAGCGTTGAAGGTTACGTTCGCGTAGCTGACATATCACGTGACCGCGTTGAAGACGCGACCACTGAATTGAAAGTAGGCGACGAAGTTGAAGCTCGTTTCATGGGCGTAGACCGTAAGAACCGTACCTTAAGCCTGTCAATTCGCGCGAAAGACGAAGTTGAAGAGAAAGAAGCTCTTGAGACTGTGAACAAGCAACAAGACGAAGCTGACTTCACAAACGCAATGGCTGAAGCCTTCAAAGCGGCTAAGAGCGACGACTAAAATTAGCTTGAACGTGGGCTTGATGCATTGACGCATTAGTAGAGGAGCATGTGATGACAAAATCGGAACTGATTAACCAGTTAACGAAGTTGTACCCAGAGCTTTCTCCGCGTCAGGTTGAAGATGCGGTTAAAGAACTTATCGAACAGATGGCGCAGTATATGGCCACTGGTGGGCGTATAGAGATACGTGGTTTCGGTAGTTTTTCGCTGCATTATCGAGCCCCACGTGAAGGGCGAAATCCGAAAACCGGTGAAAAAGTGCAGTTGGATGCTAAATACGTTCCGCACTTTAAACCGGGTAAAGAACTGCGAGAGCGGGTCGATAACATCGGATAATTTAACGTCGAGTTAACGAAAACGGCATGCTATAGTAAGCATGCCGTTTTTTTATATGCGCGAGACAGGAAAGAATATGATTCGATTCATTTTTGTTAGCCTTCCTTTGATAGTTTTGTTCCTGATTGCCGTCGCCTTTGGTGCGTTGAATAAGCAGGTTATTGCGGTTGATTTTATCGTCACGCAACAACAAATTAGTGTGGCGACGTTAACAGCGTTGTTCTTAGCTGTCGGCTTTATTATTGGCTTATTGAGTATGTTAGGTGCGCAATGGATGCTGCGACGCGACCTTCGCAAATTAAAAAAACAATTGGTGAATTCTAAGAGCACTGCTTAATGTTAGAATTACTGTTTCTCTTACTTCCGGTTGCTGCTGCCTATGGCTGGTTCATGGGGCGTAATAGCGTTCGTAATGAGAATCGGCAAGAACAAGAACAGTTTTCTCGCCAATATGTTACCGGCCTTCATTTATTACTTTCTGATCAGCCCGACAAAGCGGTTGATCTCTTCATTGAATTATTAGACGTTGATTCTGATACCCTTGAAACACATTGGGCTTTAGGCAAGTTATTTCGACGTCGTGGCGAGCTCGATCGCGCCATCAAAATCCATCAAAATTTGACGTCACGGCCAACCATCAGCGAGCAAGATCGTCGCCAGGCGATGTTTGAACTTGGTTTAGATTACTTAGCTGCTGGTATTTATGATCGCGCCGAAGAAATGCTCTTGGCGCTGCAAAGTGACAAACAATTCCGCGAGGCCTGCCAACGTCACCTTTTAGAGCTTTATGAATCAACGCACGAGTGGGACAAGGCCATTAAGGTAGCGCTTAAGTTAATGCGCTATGACCGTAGTGCCGAGTTACTCGTCGCACAGCTATATTGCGAACTTGCTGAACGTCAAAATGACACTGAACACGCAGAAAAATACTATCTGAAAGCACGTCAGCATGATCCGGATTGTGTGCGTGCGGCCTTGGCGTTAGGTCGCATGTGGTACAACCAAGGCTTGTACCGTAAAGCACAAAAAATGCTCGTTGGTATTCTTGATGAAGACGCTGAATTTATAAGTGAAGCGTTGCCGTTAATTAAAGCCTGTTACGACGAATTACAGGACATTGGCGGGCTTATTCAATTTTTACATCAATGTGTGAAATCAGCACATTCGACATCGGCTGCGGTCATGTTATCTGAGATGATAGCGCGCGAGAATGGCATTGAAGCCGCTGAGCAATTTGTGCAGAACACGTTGTTAGAAAATCCAACCATGAAAGGCTTCCATAAACTCATGGATTTTCACATTCGTGCTGCTGATGTGGGCAAAGCCCGCGATAGTTTAAAAATGTTGCAGCGTATGGTGCAACAACAAATGCAACAGCGACCGAAGTATCGTTGTCGGCATTGTGGTTTTTCGGGAAGTACTCTGTATTGGCATTGTCCGTCATGCCGTACATGGGGCGAAATTAAGCCTATCATTGGGCTAGATGGAGAATAAATGACTCAGCAATCGTTAATTTTTGTCGCTTTAGATTATGCTAACGCCGAATTGGCATGGCCGTTAATTGATAAGCTTTCGCCGCAGCAATGTGGTTTGAAAGTGGGCAAGGAGCTATTCACTAGTGCCGGGCCTGACTTCGTAAGAGAGCTTGTTAAGCGCGGTTTTAAAGTTTTTCTGGATTTGAAATTTCATGACATTCCCAATACGGTAAACAAAGCCGTGCGCGCGGCAGCTGAGCTCGGCGTATGGATGGTTAATGTGCATGCGAGTGGTGGTCGGCGGATGCTGGAAGCCGCACGTGATGCGGTTGCTGATATGCCAAACCGTCCATATGTGATTGCAGTCACGGTGTTAACCAGCATGAGCGCAGAAGATTTGCAGGAAGTTGGTATTGATGTGCCTCCTGCGGAACACGTATTAAAGCTTGCCCAGCTTACTCAAGCTGCGGGGCTAGACGGCGTTGTTTGCTCCGCTTGGGAGGCTGAAACCATTGCTGCAACTTGTGGTGCAGGATTCTTGCGGGTAACGCCAGGAATTCGTCCCGTGGGTTCCGAGCAGGGCGATCAACGTCGTGTAATGACACCACCAGAGGCTGCGGCTTTGGGTATTGAAGTGTTGGTTATTGGCCGTCCAATTACGCAGGCTGCTGATCCGGTTGCCGCGTTAAGCGAAATACAGGCATCTCTGACAGCGTAATCCGCTTTAATTTTTAGCACCGCTTATCAATTCCTTCTAAACTCTCTCACGTGCACAACGAAATGATTGTGCACGTGCGAAAGCCTCTATTGATGCTTTTAATCTACGTTATTGAGGAGAGTTTATGTTACGGAAAACACTGATTTTCACTTCGATGCTTGCACCTTTGGTGATGCTCTCGCCGTTGCAAGCGGCCGCAATGGTTGCACCGACTCAAGCAGCGAGCCAAAGTGCAGGTATTAATATTAATACTGCAGATGCGGAGCAGTTGGCCTATGCGCTTACAGGGGTAGGGATTAAGCGTGCTAAAGATATTGTGAAACTGCGCGAAGAGTTAGGGCAGTTTACAGATATT
>NCJS01000093.1 GCA_002279005.1 Idiomarina sp. 34-48-12
CGTCGATTTCGTAACCGCCGCGAACGAAGTGGTTTCGTATCGTTTATTTCGGCATCGTCAACGTTTGGTATTGCGTTGGGTTGCATGGTTTTTATTGCCGGTTTGAGTGTCATGAATGGTTTTGAGAAGGTTTTACAAGAACGCTTTCTCAGCTTGATTCCGCATGTGGAATTTACCGCAGTGAATCAGCAATTGGCTGATCCGCAACAAATTATAGCTGCCAGCATCAAACATCCCAGTGTAGTCAGTGCGAAGCCAGTTATTCGTACCCAAGGGATGGTGCAACAAGGGGCTCAGTTTACTGGTGTTCAAGTTCAGGGCATCGATACAACGCAGGAACAAGCCATTCAAGAATATATGTCGCCAGAAACATGGCAAGCGCTGATTACCGAGCCTAATGCCGTAGTGCTTGGTGACAAACTTGCCGAAAAGCTTAAGGTGACAACTGGTGACACGGTAATGTTGTTGGTGGCACAAAACGCGAACTTTCGTGAACCGAAGCGTATTCGTTTAAATGTGCAGGGAACCTTCGCATTTGGTGGGCAGGTCGATCATCAATTTGCTTATGTATCGCTACAAACCGCGCGTGAAATGGTTGGTATTCAACGTGGTGCAACGGCGGTGGAGTTAGTGCTTATCAATGTCATGCAAGCCCAGCAAGTCGCCAATGAAATAGGTTATGACATTAAGGATTACGTTTACCTTGATCATTGGATGCGCTCACAAGGCCACCTTTACCGCGATATTCAACTCGTACGTATGGTGATGTATTTAGTATTAATACTGGTGTTGGCGGTTGCTTGTTTCAATATTATTTCAACGCTCATCATGACGGTTCAAGAAAAGCAACGCCATATCGGCATACTTCGTACCATGGGCTTGCGCGGTAAGCAGGTCATGCAAGTGTTCGTTTGGCAGGGGCTACAAAATGGCCTGATTGGTACCGTGCTGGGAACGCTTGCTGGGGTTTTGTTAACGCTGATATTACCTGACTTAATGAGTTGGATTCAGTGGCTTAGTGGCGAGTCATTGCTAGCTAGCGACGTCTACTTTATCAATCAAATACCGGTTTATTTACAATCGCTTGATGTGGTTGTCGTGGCAATTGTGGCCCTCACCATGAGTATCTTTGCGACGCTATATCCAGCTTGGCGGGCGGCGCAGCTTGAAATTGTTCAAGCGATTAGTCATTAGATTCGTGTTTACGATGTTTCGCTTTTTCGAGCATGCGCTGTGCACGTTCGCGCCATGCACTGACGACTGATTGGCGCCACAACAGGCTAATAGTGAAATACCCGGCGATACTACTAATCATTGCCATAATCAGACAGCCCAGCAAGAACGCAGGGCCAATAGTCGCAATACTTTGAGCTAACCAGTGCCACGATAATTCAAAGCTAAAGGTTTGCGGGGGTTGCCCGAGAATCCAGTTACCCAACAGATAACAAAAGTAAAATAACACGGGCATGGTGATCGGATTTGAAACCCAAACTAAGGCGACTGAAAGCGGCAAATTAACGCGAAATGGAATGGCTGCTGCAGCTGCAAGAACCATCTGAAATGGCACCGGAATAAACGCAAAAAATAATCCAACGGCGAAACCACCAGCAGCAGAACGACGATTAAGGTGCCATAGGTTGGCATCGTGCAATAACTTGCCGAAGACTTTTAGGCTTTTGCTGTTTCTCACAGTTTCATGCTTGGGCATGATGCGTTGAATAAACTTGCGTGGCATGTCTAGTCCGTCTTCACTCTTACCGAAGTTATTTTAATAAACAGGTACAACGTCCATGGATAGGTGGTTGTGCGCGGCGCTTGCCGGTTATGCTTTAACCTTTACTTTTAGCAAGCCGATGAGCATCCAGCAATGGTTCATACTTGCTACTTTAGTCGCTGTCGTGTCATGGCGTCGCGCTTTGCCGCGACCGTACGCCATTATTCTAGGCTGTGTATTGTGCGGCATAGCGTGGGGTAGTGGCAACGCTTATTTGCATCAAAATACGCTGATCTTTGATGACAATCTGGGTAAACCAGTGTCGTTGCAGATGACGGTGACGGAAATCACTCAAGTTCGTCCGGACTTTTGGCGTATTCAAGGAGAAATTCAAAGTATAGAAAATCAGTCGTTATCGAGGCCTGCTATCGCACGCTTAAGTTGGTATGAGCCGCCTGCGTTGGTTCTTCCTCCGCAAGCCGGCGCTACGTGGCAATTCCGAGCACGACTCAAAGCTCCCCAAGGGGTTCGTAATGACGGCGGATTTCTTTACCACCGCTATCTTGTCGGTCAGCAAATTCATGCACTAGGGAGTATACGCTCCGGTACCTTCGTTACTGGTGCGCCAAACTTTCGACAGCAATTATTCAATCAACTTAGCCACTTTCAGCCTGAATTGCAGCAGTTTGGTATTTTACAAGCTTTAACCTTGGGCGAACGGCAAGCGCTGTCTGATGAACAGTGGCAAACCTATCAACGCACAGGGCTTGCGCATTTAATTGCGATATCCGGACTGCATTTAACCCTAGTAGCTGGCGGTGTGTTATGGCTTTGCCGCAACCTTATGCGCTATCAGGCACGCAGTCGCGGGCGCCGCGAAACAAATAACAGTTGGTTAATGGCAACCTGTATTGCGCTGGTCATTACCTTTTTATATGCCGGTTTAGCGGGCTTTGCGACGGCTACGATACGTGCATTCGTTATGTTTTCGGTGGTTATCATTCACAAGTACTTTGCTTTGCATACACCGCCAAGTCGGGTGCTATTAAGAGCTGTCGCTGTGGTGGTATTGGTGCATCCACTGGCGCCCCTGCAAAGCGGATTTTGGCTATCGGTAGCCGCGGTAGCAACGATTCTTTTAATGAATTGGCGCTGGCCAATTATTCGCGGCCGTTGGCAAGTTATACGAGCGTTGTGGCGGCTTGAGTTAACATTGACGTTTGCCATGTGGCCCCTAACCGCTATGTGGTTTGATGGATTGCCGTTGCTGGCACCGCTGACTAACCTTGTCGTTGTGCCGCTCGTTACGTTTTGGGTGTTGCCGCTAAGCTTGCTTGGTTTACTCATGCTATTGCTGGGTGGCGAAGAGATATCGCTTGGGTTATTACGTATAGCTGAGGTACCACTCAACTATGTGGAACCACTATTAAATTATCTGGCTAAAGCACCTTGGCAGTGGTTACCAGCGCACCTGACGGGACCCATCATTGGTTTAGTGGTGGTGTTGATCACATGGATTTGGCCGTGGCGCTGGTACTGGAAGGTAAGCTGCACGGCTATTTTTTGCTTTGGACTGATCATTTCGCATCAGTTGCATCAACAAAATACCCTAGTGCGACTTCATATTCTTGATGTTGATCAGGGCAGCGCTATCATCATTGCGCAGGCTGATGAAGCCGTGATTGTAGATACCGGGGCGAATTGGGAGCTCGGGGGAAATATGGCGGAACGGGTGATATTGCCATTTTTACGACATCATCAACTGACACCCATATACGGTTTTGTGAGCCACACTGATAACGATCACGAGGGCGGTGTTGAGGCAATCACCGAGCGATTTCCGACTATGCGTTGGTATGGTAGTGGTCATGGTTTGCCCTGCGTTGCGGGCCAAACGGGGCAGTGGCGTCAGGTTTCATGGGCGATATTGCATCCACGAGAAGTAACCAATAATCGTTACAATGATGACTCCTGTGTATTGAAATTAATGATTGGTGGTACGTCGATTTTGTTACCCGGTGATATAACAAAACGCGCTGAGCGATCATTATTGGCTCATGTTGCGCCCATTCAATCAGACCTGTTGGTATTGGCTCATCATGGCAGTAATAGCTCGAGCGAGAGGTATTTCTTGCAGTCTGTTGCGCCCCAAATCGCAATCGCAAGTCGGGGGCGGAACAATGCGTACGGTATGGTAGCCGAACAAGTGAAGCAGCGGCTTGAAGAATTAGGCATTCCGTTACTAGATACCGCGCGTGGAGGCCAGATCACCGTCACCTTTGAACAGAATAAATGGCAAGTACAGCAACCCTGGGCAGGTACGAATCGAGCATGGTTTGATGCGGATAACTAGCCAGCCACTGGTGAAAGCGGTTAGAATGCAGATATTGTTGAACTTTATAAGAATTGCATGAGCGCTGAAAATATACTGGAAAACATGACCGAAGCCCAAAAAAAGCGAACGTTTCGTCGCTTGTTGAGCTATATCAAGCCGTATCGCGCGGCATTTATTTTTTCGGTTATTGCGATGATTGGCTATGCAGCCGTTGATACATTCTTCTTTTCTCAAATCGAAACACTTATCGATGAAGGATTAACTGAACAAGATTCTAAGATCCTTATTTATGGCGCTATTTTTGTGCCTCTAGTGTTTATCGCTCGCGGTACGTTTAATTTTATTTCGACCTATCTACTGAACTGGGTTGGCTTTCGAGTGATCACCACACTCCGCCAACAATTGTTTGATCACATGATGAAGTTACCAGTGTCGTTTCATGACCGCCATTCGACCGGTGACTTGCTATCAAAAATCACCTACACCACACAGCAAGTGGCTGAAGCCAGCTCACGCGCTATTTTAGTATTGATTCGCGAAGGCGCATTCGTGGTTGGTTTATTGAGTTTGATGTTTTACATCAGTTGGCAATTGTCACTCGTATTTTTGGTTGTCGGGCCATTAATTGCCAAAGTGGTCTCCGTGGTTTCGAAACGTTTCCGTCAAGTATCGCGCCGTATTCAAACCGCCATGGGTAACGTCACAACCACTGCCGAGCAAATGTTAAATGGCCATAAAGTGGTGGTGATGTATGAAGGTCAAAAGCGTGAATCTAAGCGTTTTCAAGACATCAACAATGTCACCCGCAACCAGAATATGAAGCTTATCAATGCGCAGACGGTCAGCACATCAGTTATTCAGTTGATTGCGTCGTTTAGTTTGTCGATGGTTCTGGTATTGGCAAGTTACCCTGAAATGCTCGAACAGTTATCAGCAGGTGCGTTTACGACACTACTCACGTCGATGATTATGTTGCTTCGCCCACTTAAACAGTTAACCACGGTGAACAGTGATTTCCAACGCGGTATCGCTGCAGCGCAAAGCATCTTTGAGGTGCTTGATGAAAAAGCCGAGCCAAATAAAGGAACACACCTTGTCGAACGTGCGCAAGGGCATATTCGGTTTGAAGACGTGACGTTTACTTATGATGAAGCTGAATCGCCAGCATTAGATACAGTAAGCTTTGATGTGCAGCCAGGCAAAACCTTGGCATTGGTGGGTCGTTCAGGAAGTGGTAAATCGACAATTTCGAATTTGCTAACGCGCTTCTATGCGCCGCAAAGCGGAAAAATTTATCTGGATGACGTTGATATTTACGATTACAAATTGAAGTGTTTGCGGCGTCAATTTGCCTTGGTATCGCAGCATGTCACGTTGTTTAACGATACCATTGCCAACAATATTGCTTACGGTGCACGTGGCGAAGTATCGGCAGAGCGTATCCGCGAAGTAGCGGAACAAGCCTTTATTACCGAATTTACCGACAACTTGCCACTTGGGTTAAACACCATGGTTGGTGAAAATGGGGTGATGTTGTCTGGTGGCCAACGTCAACGTATCGCCATTGCTCGCGCGTTGTTGCGTGATGCGCCAATTTTGATTCTTGATGAGGCAACGTCAGCACTGGATACAGAATCTGAGCGCCACATTCAAAAAGCCTTAAGTCGACTGCAGCAAAACCGAACCTCAATTGTGATTGCGCACCGCCTTTCAACCATTGAAAACGCTGATGAAATATTAGTGATGGAAGAGGGCAAAGTGCTTGAACGTGGTGACCATCAAACATTGCTCGACAAGCAGGGTGCGTATTACCAGCTTTATAGTTTGCAGTTTAGCGGGGGCGAGTAATCATGTTTTGGCAGCGGGCTTGGTATCGTTCTGGCCTTCATCCGTTGTTACTTCTTTTATTGCCGCTTCATGCGTTATTTGTGGCTTTGAGCACGGTACGACGTTGGTTCTATCGAATCGGTGTGTTAGCTACCTATCGAGCGCCGGTGCCAGTTATAGTGGTTGGCAATATTAGTGTCGGTGGCACCGGAAAAACACCGGTAACTGAAGCACTGGTGCAGTGGCTTAAACAACAAGGCTATTCGCCGGCAATTATCTCGCGCGGCTATGGTGCGCAAGGCCCATTTCCACAAATTGTCACCACAACAGCAACCGCACAGAGCGTAGGCGATGAACCGAAGTTACTGGCTCAACGAACTGGCGTTCCGTTAGCCGTAAGCCCCAATCGTCAACAAACTATCGAATTAATACTTCAGAGGTTTCCTGCAACAGATATTATACTCAGTGATGATGGGTTACAGCATTATCGGTTGGCGCGCGATATCGAAATTGCTGTGGTTGATGGACAACGCGGATTGGGAAATGGCTGGCGCTTGCCGCTTGGGCCATTACGAGAGCCCGCAGCGCGACTACGACAGGTTGATTTAGTAGTACAAAATGGCCAGTCGAAGCAAAATTATGGCTGGTCGTTTAGCCTAAAACCACAACGCTGGAAACGAGTCATCGATGATGTTGAAGTTGAACAACCGCAAGGTGATAGTGTTGCGATTGCCGGTATAGGTCATCCGCAACGATTTTTTGAGACGCTCAAACAGCAGCAGTTTACACTCAAATGTTGCATTGAGTTTG
>NCJS01000238.1 GCA_002279005.1 Idiomarina sp. 34-48-12
GTGTGTTAACTGTTCCTGGTATGGCTGATATGGTCACTGGGGACCTGTCGATTGATGCATTGCAAGACGTTAACATTGAAGATTTGCTGGGGCGAGACCCAGTAACTCCAGACTCTAATTTAATGCAGCAACATATTCGAGATCGCGTGGTACTGGTAACAGGTGCCGGTGGTTCGATAGGAGCTGAGCTTTGTCGTCAGATTATTCTACAAAAACCTCGGCGATTGGTGCTGTATGAATTGAGCGAATACGGGTTATATAGCATCGATAATGAGCTACAAGAAACAATAAAGCGGTTGAATTTAGAGGTCGAGTTACTCCCGATTATTGGTACTGTTCAGCGTCGAAATCGCATAGAAACGGTCATGAAAACATTTGGCGTACAAACGGTTTATCATGCGGCGGCTTATAAACATGTGCCATTAGTTGAATACAACATGGTCGAGGGTGTTCGAAACAACGTTTTTGGTACTTGGCATACTGCTGAAGCTGCGATAGCGGCTGGTGTCGAGCAGTTCGTACTGATATCTACAGATAAAGCTGTGCGTCCGACGAATGTGATGGGTACGACAAAACGCTTATCTGAGTTGGTACTACAGGGGCTAGCGTCACGAGCCGACGTTTCAACACGATTCTGTATGGTGCGCTTTGGTAACGTTTTGGGCTCTTCGGGCTCAGTAGTTCCGCTATTCAAGCGCCAAATTGAAGAAGGCGGACCGATTACCGTTACACACCCAGAGATCACGCGGTTCTTTATGACTATTCCGGAAGCCGCGCAGCTGGTTATTCAAGCCGGTACAATGGGAACGTCTGGTTCGGTGTTTGTTTTAGACATGGGCGAGCCAGTTCGTATTGTCGATTTGGCGAAGAAAATGATTCATCTATCCGGTTTGGAAGTACGCGACGAATCGAATCCGCATGGCGATATCGAAATAGCGTTTTCGGGTTTGCGACCTGGCGAGAAGCTTTATGAAGAGTTGTTAATTGGCGACAACATAATTGACTGCGCACACCCGAGAATTTGCCAAGCCCAAGAAGCATTTTTGCCTTGGGATGAAATGCTTGTTTTGTTAGGACAGCTTGATGACGCGTGTCAAAACTTTAAGATCGATGAGTTACGTTCATTGCTGTTAAGTGCACCTTGTGGTTATGCGCCGACTGAAGATGGTGTGAATGATTTGCTTTGGTTGCATCGCTAGAACGCAGTAGGTGGGGTGCAGTCCTTACTCCGCACCCTGCGGGTTCGGAGCAAAAACTGCACCCTCACACTTCCTTCGCGCCCCAATGCGGAAAATGCTTCCGTACATACGCATTCAGGTTTTTCTCAAACTCACTCACTTCACCAGCAACGGAAGTTTGGTCAGTCAACGGCTGATGCACCATGCCGGCGCCGACGGTGGCGTTGGTGAGTTTGTCGATGAGAATGAAGGCGCCGGTGCTGCGGTTAATGCGATACTTATCGAA
>NCJS01000021.1 GCA_002279005.1 Idiomarina sp. 34-48-12
GAGAGGAACACTTAGTTGCCCTATCGCTGCCGTACCAACTTGAATACGCGGTAATACAAGGTACCAAACCGCATAACCTAAACCTGATGTAACTGCACCAGACAAGATGGCTAGCGCGATACCTTTGGGAGATACCATGATATTGGGAATAAACCATATCAAAGCGAGCGAAACCAACGCGATAGCGCGGGTAAAATTATACGTGGTGTCGATTAACGGCGTCGCGCTACCACGCCCATGCAATGAGTAAAGTCCCCACGCACTCCCCGCACTAATCATCAACAAAACAGAAATCCACGATTCTGGTAGTTGTAAGCTCGGCGCCACCAGATACCCCAAGCCGACGAGAGCAATGATACTACCGAGCCATTCACGGAATCTGACTCGCGCACCTTGCGCAAGATTCATTCCGAACATTGATAGCTGCACAGCAGCGAACAACACCAATGCACCAAACCCAGTTTCAAGCACCACATAGGCATAAGAAAAAGCGATGGCATAAATCGAGAGTGTTAAGGCGCCCCACCAACTTCCTTTTTCGGAATGACTTTCCGTTTGCGGAACCTTACGGCGTAAAAAGCTTAGTAATAACCACAGCGCAATAGCTCCACTAACAATACGTAGCCAAATAAACGATGCAGGGTCTATCGTATTATCAAGTAACGCATAGCGAGCGATAATAGAATTCCCCGCGAACGCTAACAAAGCAATGATAAAGAGTATGGCTGTCTTCATGGATGAATGCCCGTTGAGTTATCGTGATACATACAAAAAAGCCGCTCAAGTGAGCGGCTTTTAGCATGACTGAACTAGTGGCTATTACCAACCAGTTTTTTCACGCAACGCTTTACCGATATCGGCTAAGCTACGTACGGTTTTAACACCAGCAGCTTCAAGCGCAGCAAATTTCTCGTCAGCAGTACCTTTACCACCAGAGATAATCGCACCGGCGTGGCCCATACGCTTACCTGGAGGAGCAGTAACACCAGCAATGTAAGAAACAACCGGCTTGGTGACGTTGTGCTTGATGTACTCTGCAGCTTCTTCTTCTGCAGTACCACCAATTTCACCGATCATCACGATCGCTTCAGTTGCTGGATCTTTCTCGAACATTTCAAGAATATCGATGAAGTTAGAACCAGGAATTGGGTCGCCACCAATACCAACACAGGTCGATTGACCGAAACCTTCGTCAGTCGTTTGCTTCACGGCTTCATAAGTCAATGTACCTGAACGCGATACAATACCTACTTTACCTGCTTTGTGAATGTGACCTGGCATGATACCAATCTTACACTCATCAGGAGTGATAACACCTGGGCAGTTTGGACCGATCATACGCACGCCTTTGTGCGTCAGGTATTCTTTCACATAAAGCATATCCAACGTTGGGATACCTTCAGTGATACATACGATTAGCTCGATACCAGCGTCTGCAGCTTCAATGATTGAATCTTTACAGAATGGTGCAGGTACATAGATAACTGATGCTGTTGCGCCAGTTGCTTCTACTGCTTCACGTACGGTGTTGAATACTGGTAAACCAAGGTGCGTTTGACCGCCTTTACCTGGAGTTACACCACCAACCATTTGCGTACCGTAAGCAATTGCTTGCTCAGAGTGGAAAGTACCCTGACCGCCAGTGAAACCCTGGCAGATAACTTTGGTATTTTTATCGATCAAGATAGACATTATTGACCTCCTGCCGCAGCAACCACTTTATCAGCAGCGTCAGACAAACTCTCTGCTGCGATGATGTTCAGGCCACTTTCTGCTAATTTCTGACGACCTAATTCTGCATTGTTACCTTCAAGGCGAACAACAACAGGAACTTTCACGCCAACTTCTTCAACGGCGCCCATGATACCTTCAGCGATCATGTCGCAACGAACGATACCACCGAAAATGTTCACCAATACGGCTTTAACAGCGCTGTCAGACAGGATGATTTTGAATGCTTCAGTAACACGCTCTTTCGTTGCGCCGCCACCAACATCCAAGAAGTTTGCTGGTTGACCGCCAGCAAGCTTAACGATGTCCATAGTACCCATCGCCAAACCAGCACCGTTCACCATACAGCCGATGTTACCGTCAAGCGCTACGTAGTTAAGTTCCCACTTAGCAGCTTGTGCTTCACGCTCGTCTTCTTGTGAAGGATCGTGCATTTCACGGATTTTAGGCTGACGATACAGTGCGTTGCTGTCGATATTGATTTTACCGTCTAAGCAATGCAAGTTGCCTTGATCAGTGATAACCAACGGGTTGATTTCTAACAATGCGAAATCGTACTGTTCGAACATTTTCGCTAAGCCCAAGAAGATTTTAGTGAATTGCTTCACTTGCTCTGGGTTTAAGCCTAATTTGAAACCAAGTTCACGACCTTGGTATGGCTGCGCGCCAACCGTTGGATCGATGATTGCTTTCAAGATTTTTTCTGGCGTTTCTTCGGCAACTTTCTCGATTTCAACACCACCTTCGGTTGACGCCATGAACACGATTTTACGTGTCGCACGGTCAACAACTGCGCCTAAGTACAGTTCTGAAGCGATATCAGTCAAGCTTTCTACCAAAATTTTAGCAACCGGCTGACCGTTTGCGTCTGTTTGGTAAGTCACCAAGTTTTTACCTAACCAGTTGCTCGCAAATGCGTGCACTTCGTCATGGCTAGATACTAATTTTACACCACCCGCTTTACCGCGGCCGCCTGCGTGTACTTGAGCTTTAACAACCCAACGATCACCGCCGATTTTTTTGGCAGCTTCAACGGCTTCGTTTGCAGTGTCTACTGCATAGCCTTCAGATACTGGCAAACCAAACTCTTTAAAGAGTTGTTTAGCCTGATACTCATGCAAGTTCATGATGATCTTCCGATTCGTTTGAACAACAAAAGCAGCGTCATGCTGCTTACCCGAAAATTCGCGCGTATTTTACAGTTTCGCGCGGAAAAAATACAGCCGCCGCTTCAATTGACACGCAATTGCAACACAGCGGCTGTGCATTATGTTATAGGTCCAACAACAAACGTTGTGGATCTTCTAACAACTCTTTGATGGTTACTAAGAAACCAACAGATTCTTTACCGTCAATGATGCGGTGGTCATACGACAACGCTAAATACATCATCGGTAAAATTTCTACTTTACCGTCTACAGCCATTGGGCGATCTTGAATTTTATGCATGCCCAAGATAGCGCTTTGTGGTGGGTTCAGAATTGGCGTAGACAACAGTGAACCGAATACACCACCGTTGGTGATGGTGAAGTTACCACCTTGCATATCTTCCATGGTCAACTTACCGTCACGACCTTTAATAGCTAGGTCACGGATACCATTTTCGATATCGGCAATGCTCATCTTATCAGTGTCGCGCAATACTGGAGTTACCAAACCACGTGGTGTTGATACCGCAATGCTGATATCAAAGTAGTTGTGATACACAATATCGTCACCGTCAATTGACGCATTCACTTCAGGGAAACGCTTCAATGCTTCAGTTACTGCTTTCACGTAGAAGCCCATGAAACCTAAACGCGTGTCGTGACGTTTTTCAAATTCGTCTTTGTACTTTGAACGCAAGTCCATGATTGGCTTCATGTTGACTTCGTTGAACGTGGTCAACATGGCCGTCGCGTTTTTCGCTTCGAGCAAACGTTTCGCAATTGTTTTACGCAAACGAGTCATTGGCACACGTTTCTGATCGCGGTCACCAGCAGTTGGTGCTGGTGCGCTCGCTGCTTTTGCTGGCTCAGCTTTCTTAGACGCGCCGTCTTTCAGATGCTTCTCAACATCTTCCTTAGTAACGCGGCCGCCCTTACCAGTGCCTTTTACGTCAGACACTTTTAAGTTATTTTCAGCCAACATGCGGCGTACCGCTGGGCCTGCTACTTCGCTATCGCCTTCGTCAGCTGACTCTTCTTTGCTCTCGCTTGAAGATTCTTTTGCTGAATCGCTTGAGTCTGCTGAAGCACCGGCTTCGACAATACCAATCACGTCATCAGCGCCAACGGTTGCGCCTTCTTCTTGCTTGATTTCAACTAACACGCCGTCAGCTGGTGCAACCACTTCAAGGACAACTTTGTCGGTTTCAATATCAACCAGATTCTGGTCACGCGTTACCGCTTCGCCTGCTTTAACGTGCCAAGTAGCAATTGTTGCATCAGCAACAGATTCTGGTAACTGAGGTACTTTTACTTCAAGCTTTTCGCCTGAACCAGAAGCTTTTTTGTCAGCTGGTTTGTCGGCTTTCTTCTCTGCTTTCTTGTCATCCGCTTTTGCTTCAGACTTATCATCAGATTTTTCGGCAGCAGCGCCGTCGCCTTCTTCCAGCTTACCAATCACTTCTTCAGCGCCAACAGTAGCACCTTCTTCAGCGATGATTTCACCGATTACGCCATCAGCCGGTGCAACCACTTCCAACACCACTTTGTCGGTTTCGATATCGACCAGATTCTGATCGCGCGATACTTTGTCACCTGGCTTTACGTGCCAAGTAGCAACTGTTGCATCAGCAACAGATTCAGGGAGTTGTGGAACTTTAATATCAATAGCCATGGTCAATTGTCACCTATTTAATGGTTAGCGCGTCATCGACTAATTTTTGTTGCTGTTTGTTGTGCTCAGATAAGTAACCTACTGCTGGTGCAGCCGAAGCTTCACGTCCTGCGTAAGTTAACTCTGCGCCCTTCGGAATTGCCGCACGGAAGTTGTGCTGGCTGCTATACCATGCACCTTGGTTTTGCGGTTCTTCCTGACACCAAACAAAATCTTTCACATGCTGATAATCTTTCATGATTTCAGCCACTTCTTCAGCAGGGAACGGATACAATTGCTCGATACGAATAATTGCGACGTCCTCTTGCTCACGCTTACGGCGCTCTTGGAGTAAATCGAAGTAGACTTTACCCGAACAGATTACCACGCGTTTTACTTTCTTCGGCGCTAAAGAATCGATTTCACCAATCGCATTCTGGAACACGCCTGTTGTTAATTCATCTAACTCAGAAATCGCCAATGGATGACGTAACAATGATTTTGGCGTCATTACAATTAGCGGACGGCGAACCGGACGTAAATGCTGACGACGAATCATGTGGAATACCTGAGCTGGTGTGGTTGGCACACACACCGACCAGTTGTGGTCTGCAGACAGCTGTAAGAAACGCTCAAGACGCGCTGAGCTGTGCTCTGGCCCTTGACCTTCGTAGCCGTGCGGCAACAACAGCGTCAGACCACATAACCGGCCCCACTTCTGTTCACCAGAACTCAAGAACTGGTCAATCACCACTTGCGCACCGTTAGCAAAATCACCAAACTGTGCTTCCCACATCACCATTGTTTTCGGCTCTGCAGTTGCATAACCGTACTCAAAAGCAACAACCGCTGCTTCTGACAATACTGAATCATAAATTTCAATTTGGCCTTGGCCATCGCGAATGTTATTCAGCGGCATGTAGGTACTTGCATCTTTTTGGTTATGCAATACCGCATGGCGATGGAAGAACGTACCACGACCGCTATCTTGGCCAGTCAAACGAATATGAACACCTTGGTCAACCAAAGTGGCATAGGCAAGGTTCTCAGCGAAGCCCCAATCAGCCGGCTTATCACCTTTCGCCATTTTCATTCGTTCTTCATAAACTTTCTGTACGCGTGAGTGCAACTTGTGCTCTTTCGGCACAGTACTCATCGCTTTACCAAGCTTTTCAATTTGTTGCTTGCTGATTTTGGCGTCGTAATCGACATCCCACTCTTGGCCAATATAAGGTGACCAATCAGACGAGTGGCTCTTCATCTCGCGCCATTCATCAACAACAATCTCACCTTTATCTAAGGCGTCACGATAATCGCTAACGAGGCTCTCGGTCGCATCGCCAACAATCACGCCAGCCTTCTCAAGACGTTCAGCGTAAATTGCACGGGCAACAGGATGTTTCTTCACCTTGGTGTACATTACTGGCTGCGTTGCGCTTGGCTCATCAGCTTCGTTGTGACCGTGACGACGGTAACAAACGAGGTCAATCATCACATCGCGCTTAAACGTGTTGCGGAAATCAAGCGCAAGCTGAGTCACAAATACAACCGCTTCAGGGTCATCGGCATTCACATGGAAAATCGGTGCCTGAACCATTTTCGCAATATCAGTACAGTATTGCGTTGAACGAGTATCTTCACGCTTCGAAGTGGTGAAACCAACTTGGTTATTTACCACAATGCGAATTGAACCGCCCACTTGGTAAGCACGGGTTTGTGACATGTTAAAGGTTTCTTGAACAATGCCTTGGCCCGCGATTGCCGAGTCACCGTGAATGGTAATCGGTAAAACTTTCGCACCAGTCTTATCACCCAGACGGTCCATACGCGCACGTACAGAGCCCATCACTACTGGGTTAACAATTTCAAGGTGCGAAGGGTTAAACGCTAGCGCGAGGTGAACATCACCACCTGGCGTAGCAAAGTCAGATGAGAAGCCCGAGTGGTACTTCACGTCACCTGAACCTTTGTTGTTCGAATGTTTGCCAGCAAATTCGTCGAACAGGTCTTGTGGCTTCTTACCGAGTACGTTCACGAGTACGTTCAAACGACCACGGTGCGCCATACCAATCACGACTTCTTTACTGCCTTGCTCACCCGCGCGGCTGATTAACGCTTTCAACATTGGAATCAGGCTGTCGCCACCTTCCAACGAGAATCGCTTCGCGCCCGGAAATTTTGAGCCGAGATATTTCTCGAGGCCATCGGCTGCAACAAGCTCTTTTAAAATGCGTTGCTGCTGCTCTTTGGCAAACTCTGGACGACCACGAACGCCTTCGAGGCGCTGCTGAATCCAACGTTTTTCTTCGGTAGAAACAATATGCATATACTCGGCGCCAATCGGGCCGCAGTAGATATTGTTCAAAACCTCGTAGATTTCGCCCAGCTTCATGGTCTCTTGACCAACAGCTAACGAGCCCACGTTGAACTCTTTATCGAAATCATCTTTCGATAAGTCGTGGTGCTCTAAAGCTAAATCTGGAACTGACTCTTGTTTCCATAAATCGAGTGGATCAAGATTCGCGTGCTGATGACCACGGAAACGATAAGCATTGATCAGTTGCAGCACTTTCACTTGCTTCTGATCTGGAGCGCCCGCTGTCACCGTACCGGCTTGCTTAAGCTTGTTCTTTGCAAGCGAACGGAATTGTTCACGAACCGCACTATGCTTCGTATCAATACCAGCGCCGTCAGGCGGTAATTGATCAAAGAATTTGCGCCACTCATCACTAACCGCCGTCGGATCGTCGAGATATAGCTCGAACAATTCCTCGACATAGGCCATGTTACCACCAGCCAGGTGGGAGGATTCTAGCCAGGCTTGCATTACGCCATCTTGCATCGCTGTTCCTTCACACTCGTTTTATAAAAAAATAGCCATCCAAGCTGGATGGCTATTTCGATACAGCTCGGCCACTACTATAGCAAATCTGCGCAATTTAATTAAATTGCGCGATTCAATAGCATGGATTTGATGTTACCAATAGCCTTCGTTGGGTTCAGACCTTTCGGGCATACGTTGACGCAGTTCATGATGCCGTGGCAACGGAATACACTAAATGCATCGTCAAGCTCGTTTAAACGCTCTTCGGTTGCCGTATCACGGCTATCAATTAAGAAGCGATAAGCGTTCAACAAGCCTGCTGGTCCGATAAACTTGTCTGGATTCCACCAGAACGAAGGACATGAGGTTGAACAGCATGCACATAAAATACATTCGTACAGACCATCCAACTTCGCCCGATCTTCAACTGACTGCAAACGTTCACGCGCTGGTGGCGTTTTGTCGTCGTTGATCAGATACGGTTTAATTTTCTCGTACTGTGTATAGAACTGACTCATGTCGACAATCAAGTCACGGATAACCGGTAACCCTGGCAACGGGCGAATCACAATCTTCTTATCACCGCCCTTCAGCGCTGACAATGGCGTGATACACGCTAAACCATTTTTGCCGTTCATGTTCAAACCGTCAGAACCACACACACCTTCACGGCATGAGCGACGGAACGCCAACGTTGGATCTTGCTCTTTTAACAACAACAGCAAGTCGAGCACCATCATGTCACGATTTTTCTCCACCTCAACGGTATAGTCTTTCATGTACGGTGCGTTATCAACGTCTGGGTTGTAACGATAAACTGAAATATTCAACTTCTTCATCGTTGTCACCTAACCTTAGTAAGTCCGCGCTTTCGGCGGGAATGCTTCACGCAGTTTTGGCTGCATATTCACTTCGCGCTTCACAATCGACTCGTCTTGTGGACGATAAACAGTGTGCACCAACCAGTTGTCGTCATCGCGATCTGGGAAGTCGGCACGACTGTGAGCACCACGGCTTTCAGTACGAAAGTTTGCAGCTACTGCGGTTGAGTAGGCTGTTTCCATCAAGTTATCTAACTCTAAGCACTCAATGCGCTGGGTGTTAAATTCTTTACTGGTGTCATCCAAGCGTGCATTTTGTAAACGCTCACGGATTTTCTTCAGCTCTTCTAAACCTTCAGCCATTGCCTTACCTTCACGGAATACCGAGAAGTTCAGCTGCATGCACTTCTGCAAATCTTTCTTGATTTGTACTGGGTCTTCGCCGTCTTTGTTGTTTTCCCAACGACGAACGCGCGCCAATGCGGCTTCGATTTGCTCTTGTGATGCTTCTTTCGCATCACCCAGCGATTTCATTGCATCGGCTAGGTGTAAACCAGTCGCACGACCGAATACGACCAAGTCTAGCAACGAGTTACCGCCAAGACGGTTTGCACCGTGTACAGATACACATGCAATTTCGCCACAAGCAAACAAGCCATGAATTGGGGTTGCATTACCTTTATCATCAATTTGTAATGCCTGACCATTCACGTCAGTTGGAATACCGCCCATCATATAGTGACAGGTTGGAATAACTGGAATTGGCTCTTCAGCTGGGTCAACGTGAGCGAAGGTTTTCGCCAAGTCACACACGCCTGGTAAGCGGCTTTCTAAAACGTCACGACCTAAGTGGTCAAGTTTGAGTTTCAAGTGTGGACCCAGTGGGCCATCGCAACCACGACCTTCACGAATTTCAGTCATCATTGAACGGGCAACCACGTCACGCGAAGCTAAGTCTTTCGCGTTTGGCGCATAACGTTCCATGAAGCGCTCACCGTCTTTATTCAAGAGGTAACCACCTTCACCACGGCAACCTTCGGTTACCAAGGTACCCGCTCCGGCGATACCGGTTGGGTGGAATTGCCACATTTCCATATCTTGTACTGGTACGCCAGCACGTAATGCCATACCAACGCCGTCACCGGTGTTGATGTGCGCATTGGTGGTTGATGCATAGATACGACCTGCACCACCAGTTGCTAATACAACTGCTTTGGCTTTCACGTAAAAGATTTCGCCGGTTTCGATATTCAGTGTAGTTACACCAACAATCGCACCTTCGTCATTTTTTACTAAATCAAGGGCATACCACTCAGAAAATACGGTGGTTTTGTTCTTCACGTTTTGCTGATACAGCAAGTGCAACAATGCGTGACCGGTACGGTCAGCTGCTGCCGCTGTACGCGCCGCTTGCTCGCCACCGAATGCTTTCGATTGACCACCAAATGGACGCTGATAAACTTTTCCGTTCTCAAAACGAGAGAAAGGTAAGCCCATGTTCTCAAGTTCTAAAATTGCCTCTGGGCCGGTCTTACACATGTACTCGATGGCATCTTGGTCACCGATATAGTCAGAACCTTTCACGGTATCAAACATGTGCCATTCCCAGTTATCCTCGTGCGCGTTACCTAACGCTACGGTGATACCACCTTGAGCAGAAACTGTATGAGAACGGGTTGGAAATACTTTCGACATCAGGGCACACGTCATGCCTGATTGCGAGATTTGCAAGGCAGCGCGCATACCTGCGCCACCAGCGCCGATTACTACGGCATCAAATTCGAGTGTTTGTACGCTCACTTAGACACCCTCCACTGGCCACACAACCAATAAACCGGCTAACCAATATACGATTAGTGCGACACATACTGCGTATTGAAGAAAAGCTCGTAAGCCCGTGTTTTTTACGTAGTCAGTCAACACTTGGAAGATACCAATCCAGCCGTGAATCAACACTGCTGTTAATGCCAACATGGTGAAAATTTTCATTCCCAAGTGCGCAAATAAATTGGTCCAAGTAGCGTACGTAATGGCTTCTGCTGATACTAAGAAGCTCACCATAAAAATGGTGTACAACGCCATGATGATGGCTGACGCACGGAGCAAGATGAAATCATGGCTACCGGTGCGGCCGAATGTTGAAGCTGCTTTTACCATAACCAAACTCCTGCTAGTACTGAAAGTACGATTGCTAACACGAAAACGATCTGTGCGCTCACTCGACCTGAATCGAGTTCTTCAAAATAGCCCATGTCCATAAACATGTGGCGAACGCCAGCAAGTAAGTGATAGCCCAATGCTGTCATGATGCCCCAAGCAATAAACTTGGCAATGAAGCCGGTCAATAAACCGTGCACCATGTCGAAGCCTTCAGATGATTGCAAAGAGACCGCCAATGCCCAAACAAGGAAACCAACGCCACCTAGCATTATAACGCCAGAGATACGGTGAAGAATGGAGCTAATGGCTGCAGCCGGGAAGCTGATAGTGTTTAAGTCTAAATTTACAGGTCTTTGTTTTTTCACGATTGTTGTGCCTTTACGAAAAGCATTGTTAACATGCTCGGAACTTCAAACATCCTCGTCCCGTTGAAATGGTTTAGAGGACCCTGTGAGATCGCCGCCAAAGTATATAAGCCATGCTTATGAATTACAATTCCTTAGCGGCGTCTTTCGCTTAAAAACGTAAATTATTTATCAATAGATCAAGCCAATAAAATCCAGCTCTCGATGACAATTCTACCTTAGTCGCATACAACCCAATTCAAGATCGGCGTATAACGTTGGCGCAAATATTTATTCACAGTGGCTGTCATCCGACTGTCACGTTGTAGCGTAACAATGTCGTGTTAAACTAGCACCCTTAATCACGAGAATGCTCGAGATTACTGGCTTTTACTTGACCTGAATCAGCAGATTTATTCGGTTTAAACGGCCGTTTGAATTGACATTCACAGTTAAGATCAAGTAAATTCTATCGCCCTTTTAGTGATGAAGCAGACTTAAACAAGGAGATTTCCTTATGGCTGATCGTAAAGCCACCCTGCAGATTGACGGCCAATCCATTGAATTGCCAGTACTATCTGGTACAGCCGGCTATGATGTAATTGACGTGCGTACTTTAGGCAAGCATGGTTTTTTCACTTTTGATCCAGGTTTCCTAGCAACTGGCTCATGTGAATCGAAAATCACCTACATTGATGGTGAGCAAGGCATCCTTCTGCATCGCGGATATCCAATTGATCAGCTTGCGACTCAAGCGGATTATCTCGAAGTATGTTATATGCTGCTACACGGTGAAGCACCGAACGAAGAAGAATACGCGAAATTCAAGCAAACCATTACTAAGCACACGATGGTACATCAAGGTTTGCATAACTTCTTCAATGGCTTCCGTCGCGATGCGCACCCAATGGCTATGTTATGCGCAGTCACTGGTGCATTATCATCGTTCTATCATGACGACCTCGACATTCATGACGAGAAGCAACGTTTACGTAGCGCTTATCGCTTAATTGCTAAGATGCCAACAATTGCGGCAATGGCGTACAAATTTAGCATTGGTCAGCCGTTCGTCTACCCACGTAACGATTTAAGCTACTCAGAGAACTTCTTAAACATGATGTTCTCGGTTCCAGCAGAAGACTATAAAATCAGTCCGACAATTGCGAAAGCAATGGACCGTATTTTCACGTTACATGCCGACCACGAGCAAAATGCTTCAACTTCAACCGTGCGTTTAGCTGGTTCTTCTGGTGCTAACCCATACGCGTGTATCGCTGCAGGTGTGGCATCGTTGTGGGGCCCTGCTCACGGCGGCGCTAACGAAGCGTGCTTACGTATGCTGAAACAAATCGGTAGCGTTGAGAACATTCCTAAATACATTGATAAAGCGAAAGACAAGAACGATCCGTTCCGTCTGATGGGCTTTGGTCACCGTGTTTATAAGAACTTTGACCCACGTGCTACCGTGATGCGTGAAAGTGCGCACGAAGTTCTGAAGGAATTGAACATCAACGATCCGTTGTTAGATGTTGCGATGGAACTTGAGCGCATTGCTCTGGAAGACCCATACTTCGTCGAGAAGAAGCTTTATCCGAACGTCGATTTCTATTCAGGTATTATCTTGAAAGCAATCGGTATTCCTACCAACATGTTTACGGTTATCTTCGCATTATCGCGTACCGTTGGCTGGATTTCACACTGGCATGAAATGATGGGCGAAGAGAACCAGAAGATTGGTCGTCCACGTCAGTTGTACACCGGTGAAGCAAAGCGTGATTTTAAACCACTGAAGCGCTAATGCTTCGGTGAAATTTACGATTATTTAGTGAAAAGCACTCCTCGGAGTGCTTTTTTTATTTCTATCGCTCCATAAACCTTTTCTTGTCGCTCTTCATCTAAACACTAACACCCACCCAGAACCACTCTAAAACAAAGGGTTAGCTAAGTTTTTAATACACTTGCGCCAAAATTGGCACGTTCTATGCATATGTATCCATACCATGTCGTCATAGACAGTTTTTGAAACGTGTAGATGGGTTCCTGGCGTAGAACGCCGGGCTACCAATAACGATTAACGCATTAAATCGGGACAAGATGATGAACACGCACACGCACACACACACCAATCGCTTTGTTGCAGTAACATTGGCTTCGCTTCTCGCACTTAGTACCAGTGCTTGTAGTGATGCCGGTGCCAGCAACGAAACTCCAGCAGCTCAAGAGCAAGCTCAAGTTGCTCGCATTCCGGTAGCCACACAAACGGTTGTCGCTGGTGAAATCACCTCGAGCTTTAAATCAACCGCCACGCTTGAAGCGCGTGATGAAGCGGACGTGACGAGTAAAGCGACAGGTATTATTGAGTCTATTTTGGTAGAAGAAGGCGATTATGTCGTTGCGGGACAACTCTTGGCCCACATGCGTGATGATGAATACCGTATTCAAGTAGCACAAGCACGCGCCGAATTGAATTCGATCAAACAAGAGTTGAAACGCGTCAAAGATATGGCTGAGCGCGATATGATCAGTGCGGATGCCTATGACAAGCTTCGCTTTCAAGCCGATATGCTGCAAGCGAAATACGACATGGCGGCCTTGAACCTCGCAGAAACCGAGATTCGCGCGCCAATCAGTGGTTACGTTGCGTATCGTTACGTGAAACCTGGTAATTTAGTGCGTCAATACGAACAGCAAAAGTTGTTCCACATTGTCGCTTCAGACGTTTTGCAAAGTAACGTCTATCTGCCAGAGCGTGAATTACAACGCGTCAAAGTAGGCCAAACTGCTGAATTGCAGCTAACTGCTCTGAACAATCAGAGCGTCACGGCAACGGTTGCGCGAATCAGTCCTGTGGTAGATACACAGTCAGGTACGTTCAAAGTTGTCTTACACGTGGATAATCAGAACAACAGTTTGAAGCCTGGTATGTTCGCGCACGTCAATCTCAATTATGCGACCCGTCAAAATACCGTCACAGTGCCCCGCTACGCCGTGCAAAGCTTAGATAATCAACGCAGTGTGTTTACTGTTGATGCTGAGGGCGTTGCCCACAAAGTTGATGTACAAATTGGCTTTGAAGATGAAACCCATTTAGAAATTATCAACGGCTTAAGCGTTGGCGATGCGATTGTGATTAGCGGTCAAGCTAACCTTAAAGACGCCGCCTTAGTTGAAGTGATTCGGAGCGAGCAACAATCATGAGTATCGTTAAGTTAGCGGTAAAGCGCCCTGTTACTATTGCGATGCTCACCTTGGCGGTGATGCTATTCGGCTTTGTTTCTTTAGGTCGTATTCCAGTTACTCTGCTCCCTGATTTAGCTTACCCGACTTTGACTGTGCGCACCGATTATCCCGGCGGTGCGCCTAGTGAAGTTGAGCAACTTGTCAGTAAACCTATCGAAGAAACACTCGGTACGGTAAAAGGTATTCGTCGAATTGAATCTATTTCCCGCGCTGGCCAAAGCGATGTCTTGCTCGAGTTTAGTTGGGGCACCGACATGGAAATGGCAAGCCTTGATGTGCGTGAAAAGCTTGATTGGGTCGACTTACCGCTCGATTTAGAAAAGCCGGTTTTGCTGCGCTTTAATCCAAGTGAAGAACCGGTTTACCGTTTAGCCTTGAGCTTGAATGAAAATGACAACTCTATTAGTGCGTTAAAGCAATTACGTACCTATGCTGAGGAAGACTTAAAACGCCATTTAGAGAGCATTGAAGGCGTTGCATCCGTACGTTTAGGCGGCGGTTTAGAAGATGAGATTCAGGTGCTCGTGAATGAACGTCAAGCAGCCGCATTACAGATTCCAATGACGTTGATTACGCAGCGCTTGCGTGAAGAAAATATCAATTTATCAGGTGGTCGTATTGAAGCTGACAGCGCTGAATACCTCGTAAGAACATTAAACCAGTTTAAAAATTTAGATGACATTCGCTCAATTTACCTAACCACACGCAATAATCGCCCTATTTTATTAAAAGATATCGCAGTGGTTGAAAACGCCTATAAAGAACGCGACGCCATTAGTCGAGTCGGTGGTATGGAGGCTGTTGAAGTTTCACTATACAAAGAGGGCGATGCCAACACCGTTCGAATATCAAAAGCCATTCAATCACATCTGCAACAACTGAAAAACGCAAAGCTATTACCTGACCAATACGCAATTAAACCAATTTATGACCAAGCCGTGTTTATTAGCGCGGCCATTGCTGAAGTTCGTGACGCGGCAATCGTTGGTGGTTTGTTAGCGATGGTTATCATTTATCTATTTTTACAGCGCGTGTGGCCGACTATTGTCATCAGCTTAGCCATACCAATCTCGATTATTGCCACATTTAACTTACTCTACGGCTATCACGTTTCACTCAATATGATGTCGCTTGGTGGTATTGCGTTAGCCGTTGGTATGTTGGTGGATAACGCCATTGTCGTTCTCGAAAATATTGCCCGTCATCAACAACACAGCGATGCTGAACAAGCGGCAGAAGTTGGCACGCGTGAAGTTTCTGGAGCCATTATTGCGTCCACGCTAACCACCATGGCGGTGTTCTTTCCGTTAGTGTTTGTTGAAGGTATTGCCGGTCAGCTATTCCGTGATCAAGCGTTGACCGTCACCTTCTCTCTTGCTGCATCCTTGCTGGTGGCCTTAACGCTCATCCCCATGCTATCAAGCCGTAACCGCAACAAATCAAACGCAGATATTGAACCCTTTGTTTATGCCAAAGGCTGGCGGTTTTGGTTAAAAACGCCAATCCACCTTGTATTTCGTTGGATTCCTTTCGCATTAATTAGTGTATTTGTAGCGATCGCACGCGTGCTTGCTAAGTTATTTACACTAATTACCACGCCATTGTTGAAGCTGTTTAATACCGTTTACCAAACACTTGAAGCCGGCTATGAACAACTGCTCAACGTCGCGTTAAAACGTGCACCGGTAACCTTGGGAATTATTCTCATCAGTGCCGCGACCTGCTACACACTATTACCTCGCCTACCAGTCGCATTGTTGCCGAATATGGCACAAGGTGAATTTTACGTTGAAGTAGAATTGCAGCCTGGCGCTACCATATATGAAACCGATACCGTGTTGGCAGAGCTTGGTAACGTGATTGCTACCTCTGACGAGCTTAATGCAGCGGTTGATCGTTACTATACCATCGCTGGTACCGGCAGCCTGCTTAATGCAGCACCAGGGCAAAGTGGAAATCAGTGGGGACGGCTGAATGTGGTTATGGCTAATCACAACATGGCAGCTACTGAAAAAGTACAACAGCAACTGCGGCAGAAAGTGCAGTCAATGCCGGGTGTTATGGCAAAATTCGGTACACCTGAGCTGTTTAGCTTTGCAAGCCCGATTACCATCGAGTTTGTGGGGTACGATCTCGCCCTACTGCAACAAGCGGCACAACAATTCAGTACAACGCTTGAAGCGCATCCGCAATTTACCGACATTCGTGTCAATATGACCGATGGTCAACCTGAACTAGCGGTCTATTTTGATCATGCGAAACTCAGCCAATATGGCCTAACCAGCGCTGAGGTGTCCGAATTATTAGCAACTAAAATTGGCGGACGTGTCGCGAGCCAATTTAGCTTGGATGACCGAAAAATTGATATTCTTGTTCGCAGTCAGTCCGCTGATCGCAACTCGCTTCGTGACTTGCAACAAGTGATCATTAACCCAGGTGCGGCGCGGGAAATTACACTACAAGCCGTTGCCGAAGTTGTGCCAGTCGTTGGTCCAAGCGAAATTACCCGAATTGACCAACAGCGCACCGCGATAGTAGAAGCCAACCTAAATTATGGTGACCTTGGCAGTGCAGTTAGCAACGCACAGCAGTTGCTCAATGAGACGCAACTACCTCTCACGGTCACGGCTCGCGTCGCTGGCCAGAATGAAGATATGCAACGGTCATTTACCTCGTTGCAATTCGCTTTGGTGCTTGCCGTATTTCTGGTGTACCTCGTGATGGCATCACAGTTTGAATCGCTGCTACATCCATTGTTTATTCTATTTACCGTACCGCTCGCTGGAGCTGGCTCAGTTCTAGGCCTTTATCTCGTGGGCACCGAATTGAGCATTATTGTGTTCATTGGTTTAATCATGTTGGCTGGTATTGTCGTGAACAATGCGATTGTTTTGGTCGACCGGATCAACCAATTGCGAGAGGAAGGCATTGAGCGCTACCAAGCTGTCTACACCGCAGCGCAACAACGTCTTCGCCCTATTCTTATGACCATGCTGACCACCGTATTAGGTTTACTCCCTTTGGCAATTGGTCTCGGCGAAGGTGCTGAAATTCGCGCACCAATGGCGATAAGCGTTATTGCCGGCTTGTTATTCTCAACACTGCTAACTCTGCTATTCATTCCATGTTTATACCTCCTTGTTGATCGTAAATCTGCAACGGTGGAGGCGAACGTATGAACGCTGCTCAAATAGGATCGGCATTAGCTCGCTGGGCGCTGCGTCGCCCAGTAACCACCTGCATGATTTTCTTGTCGATGTTGTTACTAGGAGCTATCAGTTCTCGGTTACTGCCATTGGAAAAGTTCCCCGGCATCGAGATTCCAGAAGTTGTGGTTCAAGTCGCTTATCCAAACTCAACACCGGCAGAGATTGAACGCCTGATCACGCGCCCACTTGAGGAAGCACTCGCAACGTTGAGTAACGTCAGTCGCATGCGTTCAACGTCAACCTCTGACAACGCACAAGTGCTGTTGCAGTTTGAATGGGGCCAAGATATTCGTACCAAGAGCATTGAAGCTCGTGAGAAAGTCGATGCCATCAAGCATTTGCTTCCCGATGACGTCGACCGTGTGGTGGTATTTCAGTTTAACACCGAAGATATGCCAGTATTTCAATTGCGAATAAGTAGTCAACGCGATTTATCGAATGCCTACGACTTGTTAGATAGAAGCCTTCGCAAGCCAATTGAACGCGTCGATGGTGTGTCACGCGTCACGCTCTATGGTGTTGATCCGCAACAAATCGTTATTCGCCTAAATCAGGCATCTTTGTTGGCGCATCAATTGGCACCAGCAGAGATTACTGCGGCCTTACAACGTGCGAACTTTTCGTTAACTGCTGGCTTTATTGAAAATGAGCATCAACGTATTCTGGTAAATCCAGTAGGCGAATTTCAAAGCGAATACGACATCGGCAACTTCCCTATTCGTCCGGGACTGAAACTTCGTGATATTGCTGACATTGGCCGAGAGATGCCACGCAAGGTCGATGGCCGTCACCTTGACCAGAGCTATGCCATTGGTATGGAAGTATTCAAAGAATCGAATGCCAATTTGGTTGATGTTTCAACCCGAGTGATGAGAGTCATTGATGAAATACGTCAAGATCCTCAATTTAACGGCATTAATTTGTTCGTGATGGATGATACCGCCAAAGGTGTCACTACCTCTTTGAGCGATTTGGTTAGCGCTGGGTTGCTGGGTGCGTTTCTGTCGTTTTTGGTGCTCTATGCGTTTTTGCGTAACTTAACCACAACGCTCGTGGTGGTGTTAAGTGTGCCAATTGCCATTTGTATTGCACTCGGTGGCATGTACTTCCTTGGCTACTCGCTCAACGTTTTATCGCTCATGGGCTTAATGCTAGCTGTCGGTATGCTGGTTGATAACGCTGTGGTTATTACAGAGAGTATTCAACACGAGCGCGAGCAAGGTGCTGATGCCGAACAGGCAACCGTTGAGGGCGTTGGGCAGGTATCGCTGGCGGTTGTGGCCGGTACTTTAACCACGGCTATCGTCTTCTTGCCAAATATTTTTGGAAAGAAAACCGACATCACCATCTTTCTCGAACATACCGCAATCGCTATTTGTTTATCGCTATTGGCATCGTTGTTGCTGTCACAAACACTGGTACCGTTGCTTATCACAAAACTGCGTCGCTTTAGTCATAAGAAAGTGAAGCCGCAACAGCCGCCGCGTCGCTATCGTAAAGCGTTGGAATGGAGTTGGCATCACCCAGTTTGGACAGGGTTCTTCGCCGTGCTACTGCTCGCGAGTATTGCGATTCCATTTGCTGGCGTAAGTGGCGATGAAGGGCCTCAAGGCTTCAATGACCGTTTGTTTATTAACTACAACCTTCATACCCAATACAGCCTTGCTGAAGTTGAAGATGAAGTAACGCAACTTGAGAACTACCTGTACGCCAACCAAGAAAGCTTCGATATTGATGCGGTATACAGCTATTACACGCCCGACTATGCCGTCTCAACGTTACTGTTGAAGGAAAACCGGGATGAAAAGCTTGCAGATTTAATGGAACGTATTCGCAAAGACATGCCAAAGCTGCTTAGAAGTGAGCCGAAATTTGGCTTTGGTGGCGGACGTGATGGTGTGCGAGTGACCCTAAGCGGCCAATCAACGGATGTATTACAACGCTTAGCTGCCGATGTCGTGCCTAAACTCAGTGCTATTGAAGGGTTAACCGACGTACAAACTGAGCTAGAAACTGGGCAATTCGAACTTGTGATCACCATTGATCGTGAACGTGCTCACAACTTGGGGTTAAGCTCTGCCGATGTTGCTAAAACGGTGTCAACAGCCTTGCGGGGGCAACGGTTACGATCATACCGCGGAGACCCGAATGGCGAGATTGATTTGCGCGTTGCCTTTGATAAGGAACTCGAGAATTCGCTACCAGCACTTTATAACCTGCCTATTTTGCAGGCGAATAACAAAATCATCACGTTGCAGGATATCGCAACGTTGGTGAAGCAACCGCGATTGAGTCAAATTCGTCGCACCGACCGACGCACCTCACTCACCATTGATGCGAACCTGAACGAACTGACCATCAATGAAGCACGCGATAAAATTACTGCGGCACTTAGCCAATTGCAGTTGCCACAAGGTTATTTGTGGAGCTTAGATGGTAGTTTTGAACGGCAACGTGAAAACGAGAGTGTGATGTTAGTGAATACCTTGCTTGCTGTGGCACTTATCTACATTGTTATGGCGGCGTTGTTCGAATCGTTACTGCTACCAACTGCGGTGATCACGTCCCTGCTGTTCTCGATTGTCGGCGTATTTTGGGCACTACTGATCACTGGGCAGTCAATCACCATTATGGCGATGATAGGTATTCTGATCCTCATGGGTATTGTGGTGAACAACGGCATTGTTTTGGTTGATCGTATCAACCATTTACTTTCCCAAGGTGCGACTTTACAGGAGGCAATTATTGAAGGCAGTGTCAGCCGATTGCGGCCTATTCTCATGACCGTATCAACCACTGTTTTGGGCCTGTTGCCGTTGGCCTTCGGTACCACACAAATTGGCGGTGATGGCCCGCCCTACGCACCAATGGCAATCGCTATTATTGGTGGTTTGGTGTTTTCGACAGTAACTAGTTTGTTCTTGGTACCTTACGCTTATGCTCGCTTAATTGGTATGCGAGCACGCTGGCACCGTTTGTGCCAGCATGCGCAAGCAAAAGTTAGTCAGTTACTTCCTGGTTAGCACGCGCCAAGTCGGCTGGCGTATCAATGCCAGCCGGCGGCAGCGCAATGGCTTCAGCCACATGAATTCGCTCACCGTACCAAAGCACTCGAAGTTGCTCGAGTGACTCAATTTGTTCTAACGGGCTTGGCGCCCACTCGATATAACGCCAAACAAAGCCGGCACGATAGGCGTAGATACCAATATGACGGCGATAATCAGCCAGCTCGCCAAGTCGGTTCTGAGTCAGTCCGTCACGCTCGTAAGGAATTGGCGCGCGACTAAAATACAGTGCATAGCCGTTTACATCAGTTACCACTTTGACAGCATGCGGGCTTTGCACTTCTTCCATCGCCGAAATTGGTACCGCCAATGTCGCCATTTGCGCCACCTTTTGATTTGCGAGGTTATCGGCGACTTGACGTATGATCTCCGGCGGAATAAACGGCTCATCGCCCTGCACGTTCACCACCACCTGATCATCAGCAATGGCTAAATAATCAATCACCTCAGCAATCCGTTCCGTACCAGAGTTGTGGTGCGGCGAGGTCATCATGGCGCGTCCACCAAACGCTTCAACGGCATCAATGATGCGTTGATCATCGGTGGCGACAATCACTTCAGCGGCGCCAGCAGCGGCAGCTCGCTCGTAAACGCGCTGAATCATGGTTTTATTGCCAATCATCGCCAGCGGTTTACCCGGCAAGCGAGACGATGCGTAGCGTGCGGGAATGATAACGGTAAAGCTCATGACGGTAGTTGCTCCAACTCAGCACTGCTTAGCTCACGAGCCTCGTGGCTTAACAGCATCGGAATATCATTGCGAACCGGATACGCAAGTCGCTCGCCGCGACACACCAGTTCACTTTTTTCAGCAACCCAAACTAACTTTCCTTTGCATAAAGGACACGCCAAAATAGCTAAAGTTTTCTCATCAACCGCCATATTTACTCCTTGGATGCTATACCTTGCAGACGTTGCTGTAACTGCTGCCAAAATTCATCACTAAATTCTGCCGATACCGGCAAATAAAACCAATTATCTTGCGCAAACGCGCGACATTTTGCGGCATCTTTTTCTGTCATCAGTACATTCACTGATGACTCAATGCTATCAAAATCTGTCGCTTGAAACGGATGATGATCGGCAAACTCAATGCAACATTTGAGTGTAAACTGCTGCTGTTTGAGCGTCTCAAAAAATCGTTGCGGATGACCTATACCGGCAATCGCAACACTATCACCTT
>NCJS01000239.1 GCA_002279005.1 Idiomarina sp. 34-48-12
AGACTGGTTTGCGAATTTATATTGAATACTGAATTTGCATGTTTTATTACTCTTTTATTGTTGAGTATCCAATATCGCCCTATCCCAAACCAATAGCCAGCATCACCGATTGCTTCAATCTTTAGCTGGCCGCAATCAGTTTGTAGTTGCCCCCGCTAAAACGGACAATGCTAACTTGCCACTTTGAGAGCTCGATACTCTCGCGGTGACATCATTTTCAATCCGCTGTGCGGATGGTAATTATTGTAATCCTCGAACCAATCAGCCAGCTGAGCCATCACCGTTTCAGCGTCTGGTCGGTCATTCATGTACACATAATCACGTTTAAAGGTCTTCACAAACGCTTCAGCCATACCATTGCTCTGTGGGCTACGAACTGGGGTCGTACACACCTTAAAACCGAGTGACTTGGCGAATTGCCGAGTTTCATCGGCAATATAACAACTGCCGTTGTCGGTCAGCCACTCCACTTCTTTGGGTAAAACTGAAGTATCGCCAAAGCGCTTTTCAATGCTTTCTACCAGGACATCCTGGACCATTGTGGCGCTAATGCCTTTGGTGGTAGCTACATAGCTCATAATTTCCCGGTCACAGCAGTCGAGGCTAAATACCACCCGGACTTTTTCTTTGTTCCAACAGCTGATTTCAAAACCATCTGAGCACCAACGCGTGTTTGAATGCAAGGTCACAACTTTACCATCGTGAGCACGATGTTCGCCGACACGACCAGTATGCTTTCGTAACAGTAATTTATTCAAGCGCATGATGCGATACACGCGCTTTGGATTCACCCGAGCCAAGGCATACTCGCCAGAGCGCAACTTGCGATTTAAGTGTGCCGTGATGCGCCGATAGCCGTTCGTAGCGCGGCCATCACACAGCTCTTCTATCAACGGCAACAACATCGCATCTTCTAGCTTGTTATAACGCACTGAACGCCCCGTTTGTCGTTCATGAATGCGCTGATAAAGGTTCGATCGCGACACGCCTAAGGCGCTGACAATTCTTATGATAGGGAATCGTCCGGCGGCAGCAATGGCATGCGCGATATCAACTTTTTTGACTGAGCTATCTCCAGCGCCTCTTTGAGAATTTCCGTTTCCATCGTTTTACGGCCAAGCAGCTGTTCAAGCTGCTTTACCTTCTTTTGCAGCGCTTTATGCTCGGCTGCGCTGACAACTTCATCGCCAGCTTGAATTGCGGACATGCCACCGTCTTGCATGAGTTTCTTCCACTTAAACAATAAACTCGGGGTAATACCATTTTGCCTAGCAACCAGTGACACCGAAAACCCCGGCTGCATGGTCATGGCAACAAACTTCGCTTTCTCCTGCGGAGTATAGCGACGACGGCGTTGTTCGCCAGTGAAAATTTCTATACGCTCCATAGACACTCCTTAAAGATAGGTCTAAGCCTATCGCTTAACTAATGAGTGTCCGTTTTAAAAAGGGGC
>NCJS01000240.1 GCA_002279005.1 Idiomarina sp. 34-48-12
AAGGATAATCAACGCCGCCCAAATTGGTATCGGGAAAGCACGATGAAACGTCAACGCCAACACAAAAAACGCCACAAAATGTACCACCTTGTCAGCATTCTCAAAGCGCGGTACTTGATTGCTTGATACTTGCATTAAAAATGCTGCAGACAACCCAATCAGTACGATTAAAAATATAAACCGCGCGATGTTTCTTGACGTCATTTACTATCCTTACTGCTATCGTCTAAATGATTTGGTTTACGTTTTACTTACTTCTTCACCGGCGGCTGATAAACCGCCACGTTCTGATATCCTTGCTCTTGTAGATAAAGCGCCTGCAATTTACTCATAACGCCTTTCTCGCAATACAGTAAATAGGTTTTACTATGATCCAAGTCGGCAAAGGCCGTTGCCAGTTTAAAAAACGGAATATGCCGCACCACAATATCGTCTTTCGGTGCCACAAAAGGCTTATTATCCACTTCGTCCTGGCTGCGAATATCGATGATTTCATGAGTCTCGCTTGTGACGCTCTGCACCGCGTCCACTTTTTGCACGCGCTGCTCAGTGGTCTCGCCAATTTGGCTCACATCTTCAACCCGCGATTGACGCACCACCTGCTTAATTAACTCGATATCGAGTTGGCTCTCCGCTTCAGCTAAGGCATCACGTTGCGCTTTCACGGTCGGCTTATTCGAAATGACACCACAGTATTCTGGCATACTTCGCGCAAAGTCGGCGGTGCCAATTTGTTGCGCAATGTTAATGATCTCTTGCTTATCCATGGTGATTAATGGGCGCAGTACCAGTTTATCAGTGGCCTCATCAATCACACTTAAGTTGCTTAAGGTTTGGCTCGAAACCTGACCTAACGCCTCGCCCGTCACAATGGCTGCCGTGTGTAAATTATTAGCGACAATCTCTGCTGCTCGCAGCATTTGACGCTTCAACACCACGCCCATTAAGCCGTTATCAACTTTGGTCAGTATTTCTTCAACCACCGGCGCAAAATCAATGCTAATAAACTTCAACGGATGTGAACTGGCGTACTGTTGCCATAAATAATAGGCCGTTTGCCGAACACCCGTTTCGTGTTGCGCACCACCTAAGTTAAAGAAGCAAAAGTGTACGCGGGCGCCACGGCGAATTAATTGAAAACTGGCCACACTTGAGTCAAAACCGCCAGAGAGTAAGCTCAGCACAGTTTCTTGTGTTGGCAACGGGAAGCCACCTAAACCTTGCTCTTTGTGACCAAATACTCGAACCACATCGTGGTCAATTTCAACGCGAACTTCCACGTCTGGCTTCTTCAGGTTCACCTTACTACCCGCGCAGTGTTTCAATATAGCGCCACCCAAATAACGCTCTAAATCGAGTGAGCGAAACGGATGCTCGCCTTTGCGCTTCACCCGAACCGCAAAGCTCTTGCCTGGAATAATATCCTGCCAACACGC
>NCJS01000094.1 GCA_002279005.1 Idiomarina sp. 34-48-12
GGTCATGCCAGGCGACAACCTGAAGTTCGTAGTAGAACTGATTCACCCAATCGCAATGGACGAAGGTCTTCGTTTCGCGATTCGTGAAGGTGGTCGTACAGTAGGCGCAGGCGTTGTATCGAAGATCATCGCTTAATGCGTAGCCCGGCGTTCTACGCCGGGTTGTTTAGAAAGGGGAGCTTCGGCTCCCTTTTTTGTTTTTGAAAAGCAAAAGCGCTATTAGCTATTGGATATTAGATATTAGCGAAAACACGAAAGTCCAAGACCGTTCTTCCAATATCCAATATCCAATATCTAATAGCTAATAGCTAATAGCTAATAGCTAATAGCTAATAGCTAATATCGTTCTTGACTTTGAGCGCTGATGTGTGAAGGATACACAAGAGTTAACGGAGTAAACGACGCGTTGAAGTATCTAATAACAATAATCATCATTCTCGCCAGTTTCATATTTAAAGCTACCGCAGGGCCTATTAAGGTTCGAGTAGCCGCCTACGAGTACCCACCATACTATTCTGAGAATATGCCGACGCATTTGATTGGCGAAGTCATTAAGGCGTTAAATCAACTTCAACAAGACTATCAGTTTGTGCTTGAACCGATTGCACCGAATGCCCGTTATTTGGCACTCAGCGCAGATGGGTGTTGTGATTTGATGTTGTTTGAAGATGTTGCGTGGGGTTGGGTTGATGAGGATATCGACCTCTATGTTACAAAGCCATTGCTGGTCGGCAGAGAACGCTTTGTTGCGTTAAAGCACCCTAATCGTGATCAACGCTTCTTCGAGATGAAAGGGTTGCGCTTCGGTGGGATTGTGGGCTATCACTATCCGTTTGCAGCAAATGAAAAAGACCATCGCATACTCGAAGAAAAATATGGCATTTATTTGGGGCATTCACATCGCGTGAATCTACAAATGTTATTGAATGAGCGTTTAGATCTCGTGATGCTATCTGATGAGTATCTTGCTGCGATGGTTTCGAAATCGGTGAAACAACAATTACTCATTTCAAAAAAGCCGTATGGTGTATTTAATATGGCCACAGTCATTAATAAAAATAAAAACGTCGACGCAACCTGTGTTGCTGAGCTTGTTGAGCGTTTAAAAGAGAATGGTAAACTGAATGCCATTTTTAAAAGCTTTAAGCTGCCAGCGGTAATCCATACGTCAGATTAATAAACACTTAAGCCTAAGTGATTGGCTAACTCACGAATCATGAACATGCCGCGCGCTGAGTTACCGTAGCTATTTAGTGGTGGGCTCCATGCTGTGATCACACCATAATCGGGAACAATCGCGACGATGCCACCACCTACACCACTTTTCGCTGGTAGCCCCACAGTAAACGCAAACTGCCCCGATTGGTCATACATACCGCTAGTACTAAGTAACGCGTTAATGCGCTGTGCATCGCGATGTGACGTGATTTGTGCGCCGCTTCGAGGGCATTTACCACGGTTGGCTAAAAAGGCCAAGCTGCGCGCTAACTGTTCGGTCGTCATCGTTAATGCGCACTGCCAAAAATAATGATCTAAAACCTCTTCAACATCGGCTTCGATATTGCCAAAACTTTTCATCAAATAGGCGAGGGCGGCGTTGCGCGCGCCGTGGGTGCGTTCCGATTCGTGTACCCGTGAATCGACAGCGACATCTTCGCTACCACATAAACCGCGTACCATACTGAGTAAAGCTGACTTACTGGCGGAGTAATGACTCACTAACACGTCACTAACCAACAGCGCACCGGCATTAATCATCGGGTTGCGTGGTATGCCCTTTTCCCATTCCAGCTGAACGATAGAATTAAACGGTTGGCCCGATGGCTCCATTTGCACACGCTCCCAAAGTGGATCGCCTAAGCGCTCCATTGCGAGCATCAAACCAAAGATTTTTGAAATCGACTGAATTGAAAAGCACTTATCTGAATCACCGACCGAGGAGACCTTGCCATCAAGCGTTGCCACCGTCAGGGCGCAGTAGTCTGATTTCACTTCGGCTAGGGCAGGGATGTAATCAGCGACTTTGCCATCGTTCACGGTTAAAGCTTGCTGCAGAATGCTCTCCAGCAATGACTTGAGGTTATCCGGAGCGTGGATGGACTGACCGCCACTGATTACATCATTCGTCATGGTTACCCTAACATTGGTTTTAAGAATCGCGCCGTATGCGACACCTCGCACTTTACAATATCTTCCGGTGCGCCTGCGGTCAAAATCTCGCCGCCACCAGAGCCGCCTTCTGGGCCCAAATCAATAATCCAATCTGCCGTTTTAATGACGTCGAGGTTGTGCTCAATAATCACGATGGTATTGCCATGATCGCGCAAGCGATGCAACACGGTTAACAGCTGCTGAATATCATGGAAGTGTAGACCGGTCGTCGGCTCATCAAGAATATAGAGTGTTTTACCGGTATCACGTTTTGAGAGCTCACGCGCCAGTTTCACCCGCTGCGCTTCACCACCTGATAAGGTTGTGGCGCTTTGACCTAAGCGAATATAGGATAAGCCCACATCGATCAGCGTCTGCAATTTGCGTGCGATCGCTGGAATCGGTGCAAAGAATTCACGCGCATCTTCAACGGTCATGTCTAATACTTCGTGAATACTCTTGCCCTTGTATTTGATTTCCAAGGTCTCGCGATTATAGCGTTTGCCTTTGCAGACATCACACGGCACGTATACGTCTGGCAAGAAGTGCATTTCAACTTTGATGACACCGTCGCCCTGACACGCCTCACAACGACCGCCGCGTACGTTAAAGCTGAAACGACCAACTTTGTAGCCACGTGAGCGCGCTTCTTCGGTACCCGCGTATAACTCACGAATTGGCGTAAAGATGCCGGTATAGGTTGCCGGATTCGAACGCGGTGTGCGTCCGATAGGGCTCTGATCAATATCAACGACCTTATCCAAGTACTGCATGCCATCAATACTTTCATATGGCGCTGGCTCGTTGGCGGTCGCCTTATTGAGCTCACGGTGTGCAATGCGGAATAGGGTATCGTTAATTAACGTTGACTTGCCGGAGCCGGAAACGCCGGTCACACAGGTCATTAGCCCAACAGGAATTTCAGCATTCACATGCTTTAGGTTATTACCGGTAGCACCATTGAGTTTCACCCAGTGTTTCCCTGGTTTATGGCGCTTAGTCGGCACGGCTATTTCTTTACGACCCGATAGGTAATCACCCGTTAACGAGTCTTCATTGGCAAGGATTTCTTCATAGTGACCTTGCGCTATCACTTGACCACCATGAACCCCAGCGCCAGGGCCAATATCAATCACGTGGTCAGCGGCGCGAATCGCATCTTCATCGTGTTCAACCACAATCACGGTATTACCGAGGTCTCGTAAGCGCGTGAGCGTGCTTAATAGACGTTCGTTATCGCGTTGATGTAGGCCAATCGACGGCTCATCGAGTACGTACATCACGCCAACCAAGCCGGCGCCAATTTGCGACGCCAATCGAATACGTTGTGCTTCACCACCAGAAAGGGTCTCTGCGCTGCGCGATAAGCTTAAATAGTTTAAGCCAACGTTAACGAGGAAGCCGAGGCGGTCGTTAATTTCTTTCAGAATTTTCTCGGCTATTTTGGCACGCTGGCCTTCCAGCTCAAGTTCTTGGAAGAACTTCAGTGCGTCGCCGATAGAGCGCTCAACCACCTGTGGTAGTGTGGTGTCATTCACAAACACGTGACGCGCTTCTTGGCGCAAGCGCGTGCCGGCACAACTCTTACATGGTTGCGATGCAAGGTACTTCGATAAATCTTCACGAACGGCCATCGAGTCGGTTTCGCGATAACGGCGTTGCATATTCGGAATAATCCCTTCAAATGCATGCGTACGCGCCACGCGGTCACCGCGATCGTTCATGTACGTGAACTCAATCTCTTCTTTGCCGCTACCAAATAACACCACTTGCTGGTGCTTCTCGTCGAGGCTCGCAAACGGCTTATTCAGATCAAACTTGTAGTGACGCGACAGCGATTGCAGCATTTGGTAGTAATAAAAATTACGCTTATCCCAACCGCGTATTGCTCCGCCAGTCAAACTAAGCTCTGGATTGGTGACAACTTTCGCAGGGTCGAAGAACTGTTCAATACCCAAACCATCACATGAACCACAGGCACCAGCCGGGTTGTTAAACGAGAATAACCGCGGCTCAAGCTCTTGCATGCTATAGCCACAATGAGGGCAGGCGAAGTTAGCTGAGAAAACGATGTCTTCAACGCTCGAATCACCTTCCATCGGCACGACAAGTGCCGTACCACCACTCAACTCAAGGGCAGTTTCAAACGATTCGGCAAGACGCAGCTCAAGGCCTTCGCGAACTTTAATGCGGTCAACCACCACTTCGATGGTGTGTTTTTTCTGAAGCTCAAGTTTGGGAGGATCACTCAAGTCACAAAGCTCACCGTCAATGCGAGCGCGGATGAAGCCTTGCGCGGCAAGATTCTCGAGAACCTTAGTGTGCTCACCTTTACGTTCCTGAATAATTGGCGCGACAATCATCAGTTTTTCGCC
The DNA here is from genome assembly GCA_002279005.1 of Idiomarina sp. 34-48-12. Taxonomy (GTDB): domain Bacteria; phylum Pseudomonadota; class Gammaproteobacteria; order Enterobacterales; family Alteromonadaceae; genus Pseudidiomarina. The sequence continues at coordinate 4,527 of NCJS01000094.1, forward strand.
TTCTGGTAAGGCAAGTACTTGGTCCACCATTTGTGAAATGGTTTGCGCTGCCAAAGTGACATTGTGCGTTGGGCAGCGAGGTTCGCCCACGCGCGCAAACATTAAGCGCAAGTAGTCATAAATTTCAGTAATAGTACCGACCGTTGAGCGCGGGTTATGCGATGTTGATTTTTGCTCAATGGAAATAGCCGGCGATAAACCTTCGATGCTGTCGACATCAGGCTTTTCCATCAGCGATAAAAACTGGCGTGCATAAGCCGACAGCGATTCAACGTAGCGACGCTGACCCTCGGCATATAACGTATCAAAAGCTAACGAAGATTTTCCCGAGCCAGACAGTCCTGTGATGACCACCAATTTGTCGCGCGGGATGGTCACGTTAATGTTTTTCAGGTTGTGGGTGCGGGCACCGCGGATTTCTATTTTATCCATGAGAATTACAACTCTCCGTTGCCAATGACAAGCAATTGAATGAAACGAGTATTATCGCACAACCGATACCTTCTGGTACAATGGCCAGCGATTTTTTCCTGCAGCAATGAGATTTTCATGCGACAGCAAAACCAAGACAATCGACTCACCCCTATAGAGCGGCGCGCCTCAGGTGCTTTAGCTGCTGTGTTTGGATTACGTATGCTCGGGCTATTTTTGATCATGCCCGTTATTGCGATTTATGGTCAGCAGTATCCCGATTACACCCCGTTACTCATCGGTTTAGCTATTGGTGCTTATGGTTTAACGCAGGCGCTTCTGCAAATTCCGTTGGGCATGCTGTCTGACCGTATTGGCCGCCGTCCCGTTATTATTGGCGGTTTATTGGTATTTGCTGCGGGCAGCCTGGTTGCTGCTTGGGCCGATACGCTCACAGGTGTGATTATCGGTCGTGCGTTGCAAGGTATGGGCGCAATTGCCGCCGCAATCTTGGCTTTGGCCGCTGATATTACTCGCGACTCACAGCGTTCGAAGGTGATGGCGACCATCGGTATGTTTATTGGTTTGTCGTTCGCCTTGGCGCTAGTTTTAGGGCCATTGCTTGGCGCGCAAATTGGCTTATCTGGGTTGTTCTATTTCACTGCAGTAAGCGCTGTGTTTGGTATTGTGGTGTTGCTTGCTGCAGTTCCGAAGGTTGCGCAGAAATCAGCACGTGGAGATTTAATTCCGTTAAAAAGTGAGCTGGGCCAGCTGTTCAAAGATCCGCAATTAGCGCGACTGAATATTGGCGTATTAGTCCTTCATTGTGTACTGACATCGTTTTTCGTGGTGGTGCCGCTGCAACTAATGCGCGGTGGATTAGCCGCCGATCACCATGCGTGGTTGTATTTACCAACGTTAATTGCATCGTTTGCCTTTATGATTCCGATGCTGATAAAAGCCGAGCGCCAACGTCAACAACCTCGATATTTCCGTGTTGCCATTGGCCTAGTTATATCAGCCGTGGCGGTTATCGTATTTATCCCAGCGCATTGGACTTATTTAGCTATCGCCGTTGTGCTATTTTTTACCGGTTTTAACTTCCTTGAAGCGACGTTACCAAGCTCGCTGACGCGTTTCGCGCCGGCTGGACGCAAGGGGAGTGCCAGCGGAATTTATGCCACATTCCAATTCTTAGGTGCGTTTATTGGCGGTGCTGCCGGCGGGTCAATTTATCAATATTTTGGTTTATTAGGTGTTGGGATTTTCTGCACGGTACTGCTAGTATGCTGGTTTGCAATCAGCTTCGGCATGCAGCCGCCGCCACAGCAACAAAGCGTCAGTTTCACCTTAGGCAAATTAAACGCAGCGCAAGCTGATGGGCTAGCTGAGCAACTAAGCCACGTGAACGGGGTGGAAGAAGTTCGTATTGTTGCAGCCGAACAAACGGTGTATTTAAAAGTTCATAAAACTGATTACAATGATTCTGAAATAGAGGCGCATTTAGCGCCGTACCGAACATAAGCAAGTACATAAGAAATAGTGAAGGAGCAGATGGCATGGCCAGTCGCGGCATTAATAAGGTAATTTT
>NCJS01000241.1 GCA_002279005.1 Idiomarina sp. 34-48-12
CGTAATGAGCGCGTTGTCGCCATTTTTGAAGCTGAATTCGGTCAGTTTGCCATGGTACTTGTTGGCGCCACAATTGTTGCCAGCATTGGTACAGTTTGGTCGGAAACAGTCACCCCACCACGCGGTACGGACGTTCATACTTGGGAATACCCAGCCTCAGGTGACCAAGCCATTCGCTTGAAAAAAGGTGAAGAAATGGGCCACTTCAAATTGGGTTCAACGGTTATTTTGGTGTTCCCAGACGATGTCATAGATTTTGATGATAATCTCAAACCTGGCACCGTGACCCGTATGGGAACCGTATTAGGTGAGCGTGACGACTAGTTATGCTCATTTTTGCGCATCGTGGGGCAAGTTTCGAAGCACCAGAGAACACCATAGCGGCGTTCAGTAAAGCTCTCGATGCGCAAGCTGATGGCATTGAAATTGATGTTTACCCTATTGAAGACGAGTGGCTGGTCTTTCACGATCGGTATCTGGCTCGTCTTACCGCTCAAACTGGTCGCTTACAAGACTTAACGCTCGCGCAGTTACAAACCTTAAAAGTTTTTGGCCAACAACCAATCCCGACACTTGATGAGACACTCGATTTTATTCGAGGGCGCTGTCAAGTGAATATCGAACTCAAAGGTGCTGATATTAAGCGCGGGCTAACACGTCATTTGCGTCGCGCCGTTGAGCAAGCTAACTTTGAACCCGAACAATTATTAGTGTCGAGCTTTAATCATCATTGGTTAGCACAGCTGAAAAATGATCATCCCCATCAACGCATCGGTGCGCTTACCACAAGCTGTCCTCTTCATTACGCTCACTTTGCCGACCAGCTTAATGCATGGTCGGTGCATATTGATGTTGATTTCGTGACGCAGGAGTTCATTGATGATGCGCATCAACGTGGTTTAAAAGTATTTGTCTTTACTGTCGATGAACCAGACGATATGCGTGAGTTAAGGCAAATGGGCGTGGACGGTATATTTACTAACCATCCAGCACTTGCAAGAAATGTGCTCCACGGGCTTTTTGTTGACGCCCGTGAAGCAAATCGATGGGAATAACGGGTTAACTTCCTTTACTATCTAGATGCTGTTGCTCGAGCGTTGCGAGCTCATTCGCAATGGCCTCAGGTGACGTAGTATTACGCGCCAGCAACGCATACAGCGATGGAATAATAAAGATAGTTAAGAACGCTGATAAAGCGACCCCAGCGAAAATAACTGTACCGATGACCATACGGCTTTCTGCCCCAGGCCCACTTCCAAGAATTAGCGGAACAGCACTCATCAACGTGGTAAACGCGGTCATCACAATCGGGCGTAAACGTTGTTGTGAGCCCTTCACAATCGCCTCATCAAACTTCATGCCGGCATCACGCAACTGGTTGGTAAACTCAACGATCAAGATGCCATTTTTTGCGGCGAGACCAATCAGCAT
>NCJS01000242.1 GCA_002279005.1 Idiomarina sp. 34-48-12
TGTTGGCCGCGGACCCACTGCTTAGCCGTTGGCAAAGTGCTACTTTGCGTCAGTTGCAAGCGGGTGTTCAGCAAGCGTATCAGCTATACGGTCAGCAGCGCTATGCTGAGGCGGCTACCTTACTACCCGATTTACAACAGCAAGCGCAGGCCTATCAAACAGCCTATACCGATGCTTACCAACAGGCCCATACTGCTGCTATGGCGGCTTTTACCCAAGCCGATTTGCAGCAAGCCACACTGCACAATAGTAAAACCCTTAGCATAAACCCCGAGTTCACGCCGGCATTGCAATTACAGCAGCGCTTAGCTGTGGCAGCAGAGGTGCAGGCGTTATGGGAGCAAGTGTGGGTAGCCGAGCTGGAAAATAACCCAGACAAGCAAAAAGCCTTACTGGAGCAAATTCAACAGTTAGATGGGGCCGATCAGGCTGCGGCAGCGCGCTTGGCTGTTATTAATAAAGGCCAACAGCAACAGGCTTTTGCTCAGGTATTGGCCGAAGCGGTTGCCGCGCTGGAGCGTAATGATTACTCACAAGCGCGCCAGGCTTTAGCCCGGGCACGCAATATTGACAGTAACCGGCCAGAACTACGCAGTGTGCAACAGCAACTTGCCCAAGCCGAGCAAACGAGCGCAGTGACTGAGGCGGTACAACAGATTGCGGTATTTAGTGCTGCCGATGAATGGCCTACAGTGCAACTGTTGGCAAACAAAGCCCTGACCACGGCTCCGGATCACCCCGAATTGCAGCAAAGCTTGCAGCAAGCCGAACGTATTCTGGCGGCGAGTCAGCAACTTAACCGCTATATCCAGCAGCCCGAACGGTTAACCGATGCCAATATTCAGCAAGCTGCCAATGCTGCGATAGCCCGTGCTGAACCGCTTGGTACACTAAGTTCTAAATTAACGGCACAGCTACTTCAGTTAAAGCAGCTGTTGCAAACTAAGCAGCAGCCAATAGCGGTTAGAATACTGAGCGATGAGCGCACTTATATTCGGGTGTTAGGGGTTGGTAATGTCGGTGAAATAAAAGATAAAACAATTCAATTAGCCCCAGGTAGTTATCAGTTTGAAGGTGTTTGTAAAGGGTACCGTACCGAGATCATCAACGTTGCGGTTAATCCCAGCCTTACGCCCATAGAAGTTGCGCTACAATGCAAGGTTCGCATCTAACAGGAGTAAATTGTGAGTCGTATTGATGATGCTATAACCTCAGATAAGCGCAAACGTAAGTGGCTAGTGCTCTCTGCCGTATTGTTATTTTGTGGCCTGTTAGCGGTTTACTTAAGTTGGTTATTTTTGTTAAAGGGCTTTACCGTTAAGGTGTTGCCGGCCGAAGCTGCCCAAAGCCAACAGTTTGCGGTAAGTTCAGGCGCAGGCTTTTTTGTTGAAGATAAATTCTATTTATTCGGAGCTCAAGCGAAGATCCG
>NCJS01000243.1 GCA_002279005.1 Idiomarina sp. 34-48-12
AGCGGAATGCTGTCGCTTAGCGTGGTTTCGACGAAAATGTAGGCGTTATTGAAATAGCGACGATGAAATAGATTACAAAATACCGAGTTGTAAAAGGTTTCAGCTAATTCGGCCTGCGGGTGAAACTGCAAAAACTGCTGATAAATTTTTCGGGTTTCTAGCCACAACGCTTCATTGAGTTCGCCGCCAGTTAGCTTATTCAGAATGGAGGTCGTTTCGCGCACCCGTTGATCGTAGAAGCTAATGCGCACCGTTGCGGCATACTGGCCGGCATGCCAGTCACCTTCGCCGAACCGTTCTTTGGCTCGACGCGTGACTTCTTGAAACAGTGCATAGTGCTTATGGAAGCCCTGCAATATTTTTCGAGCAAACATGCCCGCCCGCTTCGTATCACCCATGATTAATGGCGTGCTGCAGTATCGGTAATCAATTGACGGAACCAACGATGGCCGGCGTCATGCTGCAATAACGGGCTCCAAATCATGGTGAGCTCAAGTGCCGGAATTTCAAATGGCGGCTCTAACATGACAAGTTCGTCATCGTCTTTATAAAGCGCTGCAGCCTGACTTGGTAGCGTCGCAATAAGCCCTTGGCGCGCCAAATGCATCGCCACATGATAGTTACGAGTAAACACACGAATTTCACGTTTATGCCCGAGCATACCTAATGCTTCATCAACCCAACCCAGCTTTTGTACGTCGTGCGGGTCCATACCAACCCCCACACCGAAGCCGGTTTTGCTTACCCACACGTGCTCGCCTTTGAGGTAATTCTCAAGCGTATAGTTTTGTACTAGTGGGTGGTCTTTACGCACTAAGCAACTGAAGTCATCTTCCCACAAGTTTTTCTGATGAAACGACTGCGGTAACCTTTCAAAGCGGTTAATCGCAAGGTCCACTTTGCCGTTTTCAACATCATGAAAGCTGATGTCACTTGGGGTCATGATATCGAGCGCCACATGCGGTGCTTGGTGCTTCAGTTTTTCGAGTAACCGCGGCATCAAAGTCGATGCGGCATAATCTGATGCCATAATACGAAAGACGCGGTCGCTGGTAGCCGCGTCAAACTCACGCGCTGGTTGCACCATTTCTTCCACAGAATACAGAATTTGGCGTACCGGTTCTTGCATACGCAAGGCAGTTTCCGTTGGCAGCATACCTTCGCTAGTACGCACTAAAATAGGATCGTTCAGCAACGTGCGTAAACGCTTCAAGCCGTTGCTCATGGCGGGTTGGGTAATATTAAGTTGCGCTGCGGCTTTGGTCACATTGCGCTCGCGCAATAACACGTCGAGGTAGACCAATAAATTGAGGTCGATATCTTTAATGTTATTCATAAAAAAAATAAATCCCGCTATAAGAATATAGCGGGATTATAGACATAATTTTTCTGAGATACATCACTTGTGTGATGCGACTATGGTCTA
>NCJS01000244.1 GCA_002279005.1 Idiomarina sp. 34-48-12
CAGCCTTATCGCCGTACTCGGATTACTTGCGCTAATTGCTTGGCGAGGCTTGTCATTCTTCTGGCCAGCAGCCATTCACGAAGTTGAAGTGCGTGCCAATGATGGCAGCACCCAAGTGATTATCGGCGAAATATACGATAGAGAAGAGATTCCAATTGAGCGTTTGCAAGAGTCAGGCGTTACCTTGGAAGGCTTCGACGGCGACACGTTAGAACGCTTGTTGTTTAAAGTCGGCAACCGTGAATTTGTCCCGCTAGACTTTACATGGGTGATGGCGCCACAAATTATTCGTGATGAAACGCCAGATAATCTTGCGGTTATCGAACGTTCAAAAGACGGTAACTTCTACGGTTATGTTGTCGATGTACTCGAAAACGGTGAGTCGGTAGCAAACTCTGATAACGTGCGTGACGTGTTATTCGAGCGTATCGAGCGAGCTGTTGAGCTCAATGAGAAAGCGACAGAGCTGCAACAGGGGCCAATTGGTGCAATTAACTATGAGTTGAATCAATTACGTCTTGAAAGCCGTGGGCTTGAGCTTGAAGGCCAGCTTACCGAAGCTGAGCAACAGCGTATTGCGAATGAAGAACAAGCGCTACGCGATGCCTACAAAGAGCTTGAGAAAGAGTTATTTGAATACCGTGAAGCGGCAAGTCGCGATACCGTTGTCATGCGTGACATGCGCGGTATGGAAGTCAAATTACCGATGTATCGTGTACTGGATGCAACGTTCCCGAACGATATGGGGTTATTGAGTAAAGTTGGTCACTTCTTCGTACAAATTGGTAAATTTGTATCCGAAGACCCGCGTGAAGCGAACACTGAAGGCGGCGTATTCCCAGCTATTTTCGGTACCGTATTTATGGTGCTGTTAATGTCAGTGATTGTAACGCCATTTGGTGTGATCGCCGCCGTCTATTTGCACGAATACGCGGGTAAAAACGCCGTCACGCGATTGATTCGTATTGCGGTGATTAACCTCGCGGGCGTGCCATCGATTGTTTATGGTGTATTTGGCTTAGGTTTCTTTGTGTACATGGTCGGCGGGTCACTTGACCAAATCTTCTATCCAGAAGCGTTGCCAAGCCCAACCTTTGGTACGCCAGGCGTGATGTGGTCGGCAGTTACCCTAGCGATTTTGACTTTACCGGTGGTGATTGTTTCCACCGAAGAAGGCTTGTCGCGTATTCCAAGCACACTTCGTGAAGGTAGCTTGGCGTTAGGTGCAACCAAAGCTGAAACCTTGTGGCGAATTATCTTACCCATGGCATCGCCAGCAATTATGACTGGTCTGATTCTTGCTGTTGCACGTGCTGCAGGCGAAGTAGCGCCATTGATGTTGGTTGGTGTGGTGAAGTCGGCACCGATGTTGCCGGTTGACGGAAACTTCCCGTACTTCCACTTAGACCGTAAGTTTATGCACTTA
>NCJS01000245.1 GCA_002279005.1 Idiomarina sp. 34-48-12
TAGTGGCGTTTATGGTTGTTTACTACAAGAAGTTTGGTATGGTCGCAAACCTTGCGTTAACAGCGAACTTGGTGCTCATTATTGGCGTCATGTCGATGATTCCAGGCGCAACGTTAACGTTGCCGGGTATGGCCGGTATTGTTTTAACCGTTGGTATGGCGGTTGATGCGAACGTGCTGATATTTGAGCGAATACGCGAAGAAATTAAAGCCAAGCGTAGCCCGCAACAAGCCATTCACCATGGTTACGATAGTGCTTTCTCAACCATCATGGATGCGAATATCACCACGTTAATTGTCGCGATTATTTTGTTTGCTGTAGGTACCGGACCGGTCAAAGGTTTCGCAGTCACCTTAGCAATTGGCATCATCACCTCGATGTTTACCGCAATTGTCGGTACCCGTGCAGTTATTAATGCTGTGTGGGGTGGCAAGCGCATCGATAAATTGTCGGTATAGAAGGGGACAGTTATGCACGAGATTATAAAGACAAATAAAACCATTCCATTCATGCGCTATCGTATTGGTGCATGGGTTATTAGCGGCTTGTTAGTTCTTGCGTCTATCGTAAGCCTGAGTGTGAATCAACTGAATTGGGGGCTCGACTTTACTGGCGGCACCGTAATTGAGGTTGGTTATGAAAAAGCAGCTGATTTATCACAAGTTCGTCGAACGCTTGATGAAAATGGTTTCGGTGACGCTGTTGTCCAAAACTTTGGAACTCAACAAGATGTTCTTATTCGCATTGAACCTCGCGAGGGCTTAAAAGCTCAAGATTTGGGAAATCAGATTCTCAAACTATTAGAGAGTGATTCTGATGGCGCCGTAGAGATGCGCCGTATCGAATTCGTAGGGCCGCAAGTGGGTGATCAATTGACCGAGCAAGGTGGCTTAGCCATGTTGACCGCGTTAATTTGTATTCTTATTTATATTGCGTTGCGATTTGAGTGGCGTTTAGCAATCGGCGCAGTCGGTGCTCTCGCACATGACGTGATTATCACCCTGGGCTTATTTTCTGTACTGGGCCTTGAGTTTGACCTGACGGTATTGGCTGCTTTATTGGCGGTAATCGGCTATTCAATTAACGATACAGTTGTTGTTTGTGACCGAATTCGCGAAAACTTTCGTAAATACCATAAGTCGACAGCACAGGAAACCATTGATGGCGCATTGACGGACACGATGAGTCGAACCGTGATTACCTCGTTAACAACAATCTTGGTATTGGTTGCATTGTTCTTCTTAGGCGGACAATTGATTCATGGTTTCGCAACCGCGTTATTATTCGGTGTGGTCATAGGTACCTATTCATCGATTTATATCGCCAGCTCACTGGCATTAGCGTTAGGTGTGAGTCGTGAAGACTTAATGCCGCCAGAAGTTGAAAAAGAAGGTGAAGATTTAGACCC
>NCJS01000246.1 GCA_002279005.1 Idiomarina sp. 34-48-12
ACCACATTCGGCGACGCGCTCGCGCATGCCAATCAGACCATTACCGGGCTGCCAGTTTGCCTTTAGCTGACCATTGTCTCTAATTTCCAGAGCGGAAACTTATTTAACACGTTAAATCCTTATCTCTTCTTACAGAGACTTCATCGTACCTTTTGGCAGTACTGCAGTAACCGCTGATTTCTGAACAGTCACTTCCATGCCTTCAGCAACGGTAATCACCATAAAGTCTTTATCTTCTGAAATTTTGCTGATGCGACCAACAAAACCGCCGCTCATCAATACTTCGTCACCTTTGGTGATGCTTGATACAAGCTCTTTGTGCGCTTTAACACGTTTTGCTTGTGGACGGTAAATCATGAAATAAAAGATCAAGCCGAACATTACCAGCATGAAAACAAGTTCCATACCGCCACCTTGTGGTGCTCCAGCTTCTTGTGCGTACGCTGTTGGAATTAAGAAATCCATGAATATCCCCTTACTGTCGTTTTAAGTTATTGAGGTTAGAGATGGGGCTGAATATATTGCAAACAAGCCCTATTTTCTAATTTTTAATGAATGGCGGGCATTCTAACGAATTTCTGCTTAAATAGGGAGTAAATTGACGTAAACTGCTGTTTCAGTCAGTGCATACAACAGGATAAATAAAAACAACATGGATCTCGCCACACTATTTTATTGGATTGACCACCTTGGTGTCGCCGTTTTTGCGGTTTCGGGCACATTATTGGCGTTTCGTAAAAACATGGATGGTTTTGGCGTTATTGTCCTAGCGACAGTCACTGCCATTGGCGGTGGCACAACGCGCGATCTTATTCTCGATATGCCGGTATTTTGGGTATACGACCCACAATACCTTTATACCGTTGCTCTCGCTGCACTCACCACGATATTGTGGTTACGTTATAAAGATTACATTCACCAGAAGACGTTGCTACTCGCCGATGCTGTTGGGGTTGGCTTTTTTACCGTCATGGGCGCTCTCAAAGCTTCAGAAGCAGGCTTCTCACCGCTTATTTGTATCATCATGGGAACAATGTCAGCCTGTTTTGGCGGTATGTTGCGCGATGTTCTTGCCCGTGATGTCCCCATGGTACTGAAGGGCGAGCTCTACGCCACCACCTGTTTGGTTGGTGCTACCGTATTTGTCTTGATTGAACCCTACTCTCAACTGGCAGCAATTTTAGTTGGCGGTGCAACCACGTTGCTGATTCGCCTAGGCGCCATTCGCTGGCAGTGGTCGTTGATTGTGTTTCATGAAAACCACGACGGGCACCGCTAACCATGCTTAGCACCGGGTTTGCGATACTGATTGCGATTGTTTACATCGCCATTCTTTACAGCATTGCCTATCGTGGTGAACGCAAACCGCCGAATCAAATAAAACCTTATCGCTAC
>NCJS01000247.1 GCA_002279005.1 Idiomarina sp. 34-48-12
GCTTCGGTACCTGCCAATGCTTCAGCACGCTTGCGCGCACGTTCGCGGTGGTAAGCGAAACCAGTACCAGCTGGAATCAAGCGACCCACAATAACGTTCTCTTTCAAGCCACGTAATGGATCTTGCTTGCCTTGTACGGCTGCTTCGGTCAATACGCGCGTCGTTTCTTGGAACGATGCAGCAGAGATGAACGACTCAGTCGACAATGACGCTTTGGTGATACCTAACAGCTGACGTTCATAAGAAGCTGGGATCTTACCTTCTGCTTCCGCTTTCGCGTTGGCAGCAAGTACTTCAGACAGCTCCATCATTTCGCCTTCAAGCAGTTCCGTTTCGCCTGGATTCAAGATGATTGCCTTACGCAGCATCTGACGCACGATGGTCTCGATGTGCTTATCGTTAATCTTAACACCCTGTAAACGGTAAACTTCTTGTACTTCGTTCACGATGTAGTTTGCAAGCGCGCTAACGCCGCGCAAACGCAAGATATCGTGCGGAGCTTCTGGACCGTCGGCAATAACTTCACCTTTGGTCACTTGCTCACCTTCGAAGATGTTCAACTGACGATATTTTGGAATCATCTCTTCGTACTGCTCGCCACCATCCGTTGGGGTGATGATCAAGCGGCGTTTACCTTTGGTTTCTTTACCAAAGCTAACGGTACCAGAGACTTCTGCCAAAATTGCAGGCTCTTTCGGACGACGTGCTTCGAACAAGTCGGCAACGCGCGGTAGACCACCGGTAATATCGCGTGTTTTTGAACCTTCTTGTGGAATACGTGCAACCGTGTCACCCACTTTCACTTCAGCGTTATCTTCAAGGTTGATAATCGCGTTACCTGGTAAGAAGTACTGCGCTGGCATATCGGTGCCGGCGATGTTTACGTCTTTACCTTTCGCGTCAACCAACTTCACCATAGGACGCATGTCTTTACCGGCGCTGGTACGTTGACCTGTTTCAAGCACAACAATGCTTGATAAGCCAGTCAGCTCGTCGGTTTGACGTGTCATGGTGACGCCGTCGATCAAGTCGACAAACTTCAGACGACCCGCTACCTCGGTGATGATTGGGTGCGTATGTGGATCCCAGTTCGCTACGATTTCGCCCGCATCAACTGCGTCGCCTTCGTTTTTCTTCAGAATCGCACCATAAGGCACTTTATAACGCTCACGCTCACGACCGAACTCATCAATCAACGTCAATTCAGTTGAACGTGAGGTGATCACTAGGTGATTGTCTGTGTTTTCAACGAACTTCGCATTGTGAAGTTTCAGGGTACCCTTGTTCTTCACTTGAATGTTGTTGGCTGCAGAGTCACGCGATGCCGCACCACCGATGTGGAACGTACGCATCGTTAACTGGGTACCTGGTTCACCGATTGACTGTGCTGCTATA
>NCJS01000022.1 GCA_002279005.1 Idiomarina sp. 34-48-12
GCCGCTAACTATGTAATCTTAAAAGAAGACTATTTGCTGCATGTAACCGCTATATAGAACCATTAGTGGAAATCACGCGAGCGGTTAGCCGATACCCCAAGTTGTGCTAACTGCTCTGTGCCGTCTTCTAAGTGTGCGGCGATAACATGAATCACTTCCCCATGAATCTCAACAATACCTTTCACTTTTAATAGTTGAGCCGTGAGATAGGCTTGACGAAAATCGCGCGCGGTTTTTTGCCAGATAACAATATTAATCAAACCAGATTCATCTTCGAGTGTGACAAACGTAACGCCGGACGCTGTACCAGGGTGTTGCCGACAAGTGACTAACCCAGCAACACGTACCAGCTGTTTGTGCCGACACTGCGAGAGCTCACTCGCTAATTTATACCCTTTGAGGTGCTGTTGTTCTCGCAATAGCGCTACAGGGTGACGACGTAGCGAAACGCCGGTGGCTCGATAATCAACTGCGATGTCTTGAAACTCGGCTGGTGGTAATAGGTTGGTGGTAGGCTCAGCAAGCTGATCCATAAACAGTGGTAATTGCTCGGCCTGCAAGGACAAACTTTGCCATTGGCTTTGATAACGGTGTCCAGCTAATGCCCCAAGCACATCGGCGGTCGCTAATTTATGTAAGTCGGGGCCGCTAAGGCCAAAGTCACGTAACTGCTGTAACGACTGAAAGCCTTGGGCGGGACGTTGCGCCAGCAAAGCTTCGATACGTGATTGCGAAAGACCTTTAATCAATCGTAGCCCCAAGCGCAGTTGCATACCTAGAGCGCCAGCTTCGAGTTGATGATTCCAGGTGCTCTGTTGAATGTCGGCAGGGAGTACTGTGATGTGGTGCCGGCGCGCATCTTGAATTAACTGATTCGCTGAATAGAATCCCATCGGGAGACTATTTAGCAAGGCACAATAGAATGCCGCAGGGTAATAGTGCTTCAACCATGCCGAAGCATAAGCTAAGTTAGCAAAACTCGCCGAATGCGACTCTGGAAAGCCGTACTCGCCAAAACCACATATTTGCTGAAAAATCCGCTGCGCAAATTCTTCACTATAACCACGTTCGCGCATGCCTTTAATTAATTTACTTTCAAACTGGCGCAGTTCACCTGAGCTTTTCCAGTTCGCCATAGCGCGGCGTAGTTGATCGGCCTCGCCGCCACTGAAGCCAGCGGCCACCATCGCGAGCTTGATCACCTGCTCTTGGAAAATCGGTACACCTAAGGTGCGCTCTAATACTTGTTTGACTGCCTCGCTTGGAAAGGTGATGGGTTCAAGGCCAGCGCGCCGACGCAGATACGGATGAACCATGTCACCTTGAATAGGACCAGGCCGAACAATGGCTATTTGAACCACCAAGTCATAAAAGGTCTGTGGCCGAAGGCGGGGAAGCATATTCATTTGCGCCCGCGACTCAATTTGGAACACTCCAATAGAATCGGCACGTTGCAGCATCTGATACACCTTGGCATCTTCTTGGGGAATATCTGCCAGACCAAGCTCGCGCTGATGATGTTGTTGAATCAACTGCAGCATTTTGCGGATAGCTGTCAGCATGCCGAGTGCCAGCACATCTACTTTAATGAGTCGTAATGTTTCTAAATCATCTTTGTCCCACTGAATGACCGTGCGCTCGGGCATGCTCGCATTTTCTACTGGCACCAAATCGGAGAGCTCTGTGGAAGCAATCACAAAACCCCCAACGTGCTGGGATAAATGCCGAGGGAAACCTAATATCGCCTCGGTAAGCGTCAATAAACAACGCCCGCGGTGCGTTTTGCCAAGCCCAGGTACTTTCTCTAATAACTGTTGTTGCCAGCTACTGTGTTGGTCGCGACGATCGATCTGACGTAAGTAATGGCGTAACTTCTGCTCATGGAAGCCCAATGCTTTGCCCACGTCACGCAATGCACTGCGTAAGCGGTAGCGAATGACCGTTGCGGCTAGGGCAGCTCGGTGCCGGCCATATTTCTGATAAATATACTGAATGACTTCTTCACGACGTTCATGTTCAAAATCGACATCAATATCAGGCGGCTCATCCCGTTCTGATGATATAAAGCGCTCGAACAAGACATCGATTTGATCGGGGTTTACCGCCGTTATTTGTAAGCAGTAGCAGACCACTGAATTCGCTGCAGAACCTCGGCCTTGGTATAAAATGCCGCGTTGCTGAGCAAATTGAACTAAATCATGAATGGTGAGAAAGAAATACTCGTATCCCAACTGAGCTATCAGTTGCAGTTCTTTCTCGAGCTTCGCTTTGACATCATCACGTAAACCTTGTGGAAAACGCTGTTGGGCACCAACGTAGGTGAGTTCACGCAAATACTCGCTGGCGGTTTTGCTTTCTGGAACCAACTCGGCTGGGTATTCATAACGTAATTCGCTTAAACAAAAGCAGCATTGCTTGGCAATTACAATGCTTTGCGCCAACCACTCGGCTGGATAACACTGTTGCAGTTGCTCAACTGTACGCAAGCAATAATCTTGGTTCGGCTTGAGCTGCGCCACTTGTGTTTCTAATGGCTGGCGGCGACGAATAGCGACGAGCACATCGTGTAGCGATTGCCGCTGCGGTTCGTGATAACACACTTCACATACAGCCGCGACGGGAATAGTCAGTTCGGTACTTAGCTGTTGATAACGGCGATAACGCTGCGCGTCATCTGCTTGATAGTGACGGCTATAAGCAAGCCAGAAGTAATCACCGAATGCTCGTTTTAGTTGTTCTGCGGTCGCTTTGATCCGATCATTGCCTGCTTTTTCAGAGTTCTCTTTGAACAACGGTCGCCATAACAGCGAGCATTGAGTTAATGTTTCGGTGAAATCATCAAGAAAAACCTGATAGCTACCTTTCTTACTCCGGTTTCGTGCCGTTGTGATGAGTTGGCATAGTTGCGCATAACCTTGCCGATTGCGCACCAGCACAATCAGTGTGCCAATATTTTCTAAGTAAAACTCACTGCCAATAATCAGCCGCAGTGGCTGCTCGCGCGCAGCAACATAAGCACGCACTACGCCAGCTACCGAACATTCATCTGTCATGGCTAAGGCTTGATACCCACACGCTACTGCTCGCTGCACCAGCTCATGCGGATGTGACCCACCGCGTAAAAAGCTAAAGTTGCTTAAACAGTGCAGGGCAGCAGGGCGCTGATCAACTGCAACCGCCACTGAATTAACTGAACCAGCCATGCAAAAACCAACCTTTGTCGTTCTGATAAATCCAACCTTGGCGCTGCCATTTATCCAACGCTATGTAATAGTCGCGGGTAACGGTATCGGCATTCCACCAGCCACTCACGATTCGCTCTGGCCCCCATTGCAATTGCCACTGCTGCCGCTCAATAGGTTGAGCCTCGGGTAATAACCAATAAGGGCGCTGTAACGATAACGTTGTAGTGGTTGGCTTGGCTTGCCACGGCTTAAGCCCACCTTGATACTCGGGGCGCCAATCATCATGCACGTGCAAGCTTTGTACCTTAGATTCGCCTAAGCGTGCCTGTAAACGACTCACCAAAGCATTTAGTGAATCAGTCTGCGCTTGTGGTGCAGCAAACATGGCTTGCTCTTGAGCTTGCCGTGGCTCGGGACGTTGTACTCGAACGCTTAGCGCCAATACCGGCTGCTTGAGTTTTTGTCGTTCTAAATGCAATTGACTCAAGCTGAGTAAGTCGCGTTGTTGCCACACGGCATGGGCAAATTGAATTGGGACTTGGGTTGCTGGTCCGCTGCGGTGATGTGCACGAATCACGAGTGCCCGAGTACTCCATTGATGAATTTCTAAGAAGCTTTCAACCTGTTGTAACAAGCGCTTTAACGGGAATAAAAGCTGGGTCCAGCTATGTACCTCGGTATTCAGCTCAACCTGCTGATCAAATCGATCGGGGGGATGATAAAAATGCTGAGGCGGCAACAATTCACCAGCAAGCTCTGCAACATATGTCGTTATTGCACGACCAAACCGTGCGCCAAGCTCAGCCCTTGGTAGCTGTAACACCGCGCCAAGAGTCAGTAACCCGACATCTCGCAATTTCTCGATTTGTGCTGGTGGTAAGCCACTGTATTCAATGGGCAGTTTGTTAATCGCTGCCTTCACATCAGCAGTTTCGTCACTGAGCACCGCATACCCTGAAGCCGCCAATAACTTTGCCGATAGCGGGCTATAGCCACTACTTAAAACATAACGCAGCGGCCATTGCTGTAAACGTGCTTGCATGCGTGTGACCACCCCAGCAAAGCCTTGATGTAAGCGCAATAAACTTTGCACTTCAAACAACAGACCTTGCGGCGGATACAACACAATTTGTGCCATGTCTTGATACAACACTTGCGCAAGCTGCGTCAGCATGGTGCTTTCGCGCTTCGCGTCATAGTCATGCAGCTTAAGTTCTGGCACCAGCGTGCTAGCTAGCACCTCCGCCATGCCTACTTCAACACCTTGTTGTAGTGCGGCAGAATTGGCTTGCACCACACTCCGCCGTGCCGCGTGATTTTGTGTTAGCGCACGCGGTACGGCACTAAGTTCTGGCGGTTGTAATGCCAACTGATAATCCAGCAGCAGGTGTGGAAAATGTAGGTATAACCAAGCGTTCATAAAGCACGACGACGCCTCGGTAAACGGGAATCCACGCCACAAGGGAACGCAGGCAATGGCCAGCCAAAACGCCGCTTCAAGATGCGAATCGATAAACTATCGGCACGCTCAAGCTGAAGCCGAGTAACATAAGCGCGCGCTTCTTCTTGCTGTTGCCAAGGCGTGATCACAAACGCCAATTTCTGTTGTGCTTCTGCCGCTTGTTGCAAACGCCGTACTGCGGTTGCACTTAAGCTTGCATGCCAAAGCAACACCGCATCTATCGCATTGCTTTGCAAAGCTTGTTCAGCAGCCCACAGCGCCAGCTTCTCATCAGGTTCCTGCACCACCACCTGCTGGTGCAACTCAAGATGTTGATAGCTTAGCCCTGGCGCATACGGTTGAACCGGCGGGTTGACCCAAAGCGCCGTTGTTTGAGGTTTCGCCAATAGCGGCAACAACAGCGCTAGCTCGCCAATAAAGGGTTGCTGCACTTGTAATTCATTCACACTGCCTTGCAACCAACCACCACCTAAACGGGCATCGAGCTCAGCCCAACCACTACTTAAAAATTGTTGCTCGGCTTTATGCGCTGGCAGCTCTTGGCCTTGCCAGAGCCAGCCTTTTTGCACTAATGCTTCAACTTGTGCGGGATACGCCATTGCTCACCTCGGCAAAACAACCATAAAATACTGTATAAATATACAGTATACTTTAGAGCCTTTTTTCGGAGCTGGCAAGTATTTCGCAAATGCGTATCATAGGCGCATAACTATCATGACAAGCACAATCTGGCGCAAACATGCTGACAACGTTACTGATTCCGTTTCGATTATTAATTAATTTTACTTTCGCTCTGGTTTCCACCGCCGTGATTGGTGCCATGGTGATTTTGGTGGGGCTACCGAAATTGCTATTGCCAATATCTGCCGTGCAACGAGTACTGTCTACATGGGCAAACGCCGTGTTTCGCTTATGGGGTTATGCCATGTCGGCGCTATTCCGATTAACACAACCCATGCGCTGGCACATTGATGGCGATAGCGAACTACATCGTGACCGTTGGTATATGATCATGGCGAATCATCGTAGCTGGGTTGATATTCTCGTACTCATGCACTTAGCCTGTCGCAACATGCCAATGCCGCGTTTTTTCTTAAAACAACAGTTGATTTGGATTCCGATTGTTGGCCTTGGGTGCTGGACATTAGACATGCCGTTCATGAAGCGTTATTCACGCGAGCAAATAGCTAAAAACCCAAAGCTACAAGGTAAAGACATTGAAACCACTCGCAAGAAATGCCAGAAGTTTCGCCATATACCTACCACGGTAATTAACTTTTGCGAAGGCACCCGCTTTACTCCTGAAAAGCATGCAAAACGAAATAGCTCGTTTCAACATTTGCTGCCGCCTAAAGCAGGCGGTACGGCATTTGCATTGCAGATTATGGGCAATCAATTTGATGCCATATTAGATATTACGATTGTTTATCCTGATGATAAGAAGCCCGCTGTATGGCAGCTACTTAGCGGTCAGCTACGTGATGTGTATGTGAATGTGGAAACGTTGCCTGTCACCGAAGATTTAATTGGTGACTATTTTGCAGATGAAGCGTTCAAAACGCATTTTCAAGATTGGATGAATAAGCGTTGGCTGCGCAAAGATGAAATTATTAACCGCGTAAGAGCGAGCTTTTTCAACTAAGCACAGCCAGCTTTTAAACTTATTACTTCTCGAGCAAATAACCTGCGGCCTTCACGAAGTCCGCCATAAAGTCTTTGCTATCACGAAAACCATCGGTTTTCATACGATACTTGCCGTTCACAATAAAGGTTGGCGTCGCGTTCACGTTATAGGCACGCATATCGCGGTCCATATCGTTCACTTGCTTCTCAACCAATGGATGCTTCATGGCTTTCTCAAACTTGTCTTTGCTAATGCCATTCACGTGGAAGATAGCCTGTAGCTGCTCTTCTGTCGTGATTTGCTGTTTTTGCGCATGAATACGCTCATAAAACGCTTGGCTAATTGCTTCTTCTTTCTTGAACAACTTCGCTGCCGCAAAGCCACGAGCCATCAGCTCAAGAGTTGGATGAGAAACAATATGTGACTTTTCGAAAGCCTGTGGATACGCTTCTTTCATTGCTGCTGCAATTGGTTCAAAACGGTAGCAGTGAATGCAGTAAAACGAGAAGAACTCTTTAATCTCAGGCTTCGCTGTACCTTGTTCAGCAATCACTTCATAGTGAACATCTTCTTTAAATTCTTGTGCGCTTAGCGGCAAAATCATGAAAGCGACAACTACTAACAACAACTTCTTCATGGGCAGAACGTCCTACGGTTTGTTTGTTACGAATTAAATTAATATTGCGGCTGCAATTGAATGGGAGGTTCTTGCAACGCCGCAAATTGTTCTTTTAGTGTCAGCACCTGCTGTTCCCAGTAACGTTGCTCAGCAAACCATGGGAACGCACGTTGAAATGCGCTATCACCCCAACGGCGGGCCAACCACGCCATGTAGTGTATGATTCGAAAACTGCGCAAGGGTTCAATTAATTGCGTTTCTTTACTATCGAAATCGCAGAACTCTTGGTAGCCCTCAAGCAATACATCTAGCTGCAAGGTGCGTTCGGCTCTGTCGTCTCCCGCTAACATCATCCATAAGTCTTGAATGGCGGGGCCGGTACGCGCATCGTCAAAATCAACGAACATCAGCTGCTCATCACGCAACAACATATTGCCCAAATGACAGTCACCATGCAAACGTTGTTGCGTAAAGGCGTTCAAATCAAACTGTTTGAGGTGTTTGGCTAACGGCTCTGCGATAGCAAAAAAGGCATCATGTAAATTATTCGGTAACAATGACGAGGTACTTAAGGTCGCTAATGCCTCAGTGACATATTCTTGATAAGACACATTCGGGCGCGTTGCGAATTGACGTTGATTCGCCACCGCATGCAAGCGGCCAATTTGTCGCCCAATACGCTCTAACTGATCGAGATCGCCAGGCTCAACGGCGCGCCCACCAACACTCGGGAATACCGCAAACCGATATCCTTCGTAATGATGCAACGTAACTCCAGCAAGCTTTAGCGGAGCGACGGCAGGTACTTCTTCATCAAGCAATTCTTGCGTGAACTGATGCTCTTCAAGAATCTGCGCATCGGTCCACCGAGCCGGACGATAAAACTTAGCAACGTAACGACGATTGTCATCCGCAATGAATTGATAAACGCGGTTTTCATAGCTATTGAGCGCTAATAACCCAGACTGAGGATCGACCCCGACATCCGCAAGCGCATCAGCAATGCGCTCGGGCGTTAGATTATGAAAGCTAAAATCGTCGTGATGATCACTCATAGAGGAATCGACTAACATGCTGCTCGCTTACATCACCGGCTTCATTGGTGACCGTAAAGGTAACATCTTGCACACGCTCAGTCACATCATCAGGGTGAACCGCTAAGGTAATTGGTAGTGTTGCGACCTCGCCGCCGCCTACTGTAACGGTGTCATCGCCAATTAATTTGCTACGCTCAAACCCTTGCGCAGTAATTTTATACGTTTGAGTTTGCTGTGACTTAT
This sequence comes from Idiomarina sp. 34-48-12, assembly GCA_002279005.1. Lineage (GTDB taxonomy): Bacteria > Pseudomonadota > Gammaproteobacteria > Enterobacterales > Alteromonadaceae > Pseudidiomarina. The sequence continues at coordinate 8,171 of NCJS01000022.1, forward strand.
TCAGAATTTTTAATGTAAACACGTTTTGCACCCAGCCATCCATATTAATGCTGTACAGCTGGTTACGATCGCGCAATACGTCGACTTGCAGCGGAACTCGGGTGGAGATATCCCAAACCAGAAGACCGGTCATGACCACCATGATAATAAAGTACCCAACAGCTTTAAAGCGAAGCTTGTGGGTGCGGCCACCTTGTAAGTTACGTTCGGTAGTGAAACGAATTAATCCTCGTGGATAATTCATTTTATCCATGACGTCGTTACAGGCATCAACGCAGACACCGCAGTTGATGCACTCATATTGCAGGCCATTTCGAATATCAATACCCGTTGGGCACACCTGCACACACATATAACAATCAATGCAATCGCCTAAGCCCAATTCTTTTGGATCTTTTTTACGTGCGCGACCACCACGTGGCTCACCGCGATTTGAGTCATACGAAACGGTCACGGTGTCTTTATCAAACATTGCCGATTGAAAACGTGCGTACGGGCACATGTGCGTACACATAATTTCGCGCATCCACCCCGCATTGCCATAGGTACAGAAGGCGAAAAAGACGACCGAAAAGGTTGCCCAAAAGCCGGCATCAAGTGTCCAAAATTCTGTGAATAACACACGTACATCCATAAAGTAACCGACAAAGATCAGCGCGGTTAGCAACGAAACAATAACCCATGAGGTGTGTTTAGCTGCCTTGCGCCAGAATTTATCGAAATCCCAAGGTCGTTTATCAAGCGACATACGCTGGTTACGTGTACCCTCAAACTTCTTCTCAAACCACATGAAAATGAACGTCCATGTGGTTTGCGGGCACATGAAGCCACACCAAACACGGCCATAGAGCGTTGTGATGAAAAATAAAGCGAAGGCAGAAACAATGAATATCCAAGCAAGAATGGTGAAATCTTGTGGCCACATGGTAAGGCCGAAAATACGGAAACGCTGTTCAGCAATATTGAGCAAAATGGCTTGCTCGCCATTCCATTGTAGCCATGGCAATGCGGCAAACACGAACAATAAAATGAAACCGAAACTGCGGCGGAACCATTCGAGCGTACCTTTTACATCGCGCACATAAATACGGTTACGTGGCGAATAAGCATTGCTACGTTTATCTGGATCAGGACGATGAATTTTTACTTTATCGGCCGCCTGCACTTCGATTTTTTGTTCCATAGCCATACCGCTTCTTTTTAGACTAGAAAATAAGCTTGATTATACATAATTTTAGTAGGTCTATTGCGGCTTTTTTGGGCCATATGAACAGGTATTTTATTGATCCAAATCAACTTCAGCCATCGCCATAACAGTGTCTAATAGAACATTTGTGCCGGCTTCAACATCATGCCAGTGTGACCACTCATCCGGTGCGTGACTGACGCCATTAACCGATGGGATAAAGATGAGGCCAGCATGCGTGATTTCGCTGAGGAACTGCGTATCATGCCCAGCGCCGCTCGGCATTCGCGTATAACTATAACCGCGCTGTTTAACCTGCTTCTCAATTAAGTCAGTGAGTGGTTCCGAGCATGGTTTTGGCGAGAGCCAACTCACTTGCTCGTATTCGAACATCAGACGGTGGCGACGAGCTATTGCTGACAGGGTTTTACGGCAGGCATTGGCGAGCTCTTTCATAATGCCTTCATCCATATCGCGCCCAACAATAGTGAAAATCGCCTCGCCTGGCACCGTATGTGGATGCCCTGGCTTCAACTCAACTTTGCCGACAGTGATACGAGTTTTATCGGTGCCATTTTCATCAATGATCCGCTCAATCTCATGAGCAAAATCAGCTAAGCCCATAAACGCATCGCTCCGCATGTCCATAGGTGCGGTACCGGCGTGATCGGCTTTCCCTTTGAGGTGAACTATCCACTTAAACACCCCTGAAATACCTTCAACCACGCCAATTTGGAGGTCACATTGAAACAATACCGGTCCTTGCTCAATGTGCAATTCAACAAAGCCTTTTAATTGTTCTGGACGCCACGCTGCATCAAGTGCCTGCATCGCATCGAGTCCCTGGGCTGCCATCGCATCTTTTAAATACACATTATCGGCATCATGGGCCGAAAGTAACCACTCTGGATTTAAGCACCCGGAAATAGCTTGTGCCCCTAGCATACCGCCGAAACGACCTTCTTCTTCAGCAGTAGCAACACCCCAAATAGGTGTTTCTATGTCAGGCTGTTGCTCATTGATGGTTTCGATGACTTCGAGTGCTGACATCACCCCCAAGGCACCATCAAAAATACCGCCAGCGGGAACCGTATCAATATGCGAACCCATCAAGATAACGGGCTTGTCGCGGTCGCCGCGGCCAAAAAATACATTACCGGCACCATCCATGTAGGTATCTAACCCAGCTTGCTTGGCTTTATCTTGCAGCCAGCGCCGGCCTTCCATGTCAGCATCGGTAAAGCCGATGCGGTACATGCCGCGGTCTTGTTCGTTGTAGCCTATTTTGGCAAGTTCAAGTAAATTTGCTTTCAGTCGTTCTCCGTTGATAACCATAGAACCTCAAGTACGATATTAGCTATTAGATATTAGATATTGGATATTGGATATTGGATATCAGTATAGACAACACACACGAACTCGCCCGCTAATATCGAATATCTAATAGCTAATATCACTTTTGTTTTTTGGGCAAAAAAAAGCCCGGCGGAAGCCGGGCGGAATGAGAACAACCAGATCTCAGGGAAGTGGAGCACACTATAATGCGCTAGTGTGACAACTGAGTGACATCAAACGATTAAAATTAAGCAATGCGTTTCGCAGTTGCGGCTGCATTTAATACCGCCGCCATTTTAATCGAGTTTTGAATCACTTGAGCTGAAATGTCGTGTTTCAGCAAAACACCAACGTGTGAGTCGATGCACATACCACATCCGTTTAATGCTGATACTGCCAATGAGTACAGTTCGAAATCAGCTTTATCAACGCCTGGGTTTGCCATGCCATTCATGCGCAAGCCAGCTGGCAATTTGCTGAACTGCTTGTCGGTGCACAAATGCAAGAAACGGTAGTAAACGTTGTTCATTGCCATTAGCGTTGCGGCTAATTTAGCTGCGCTATCAACGTTTGCTTCAATTTTACCTTCGGCTTCAGCTTTTACGGCGTCAATTAGCTCGTTATCGCCAATTGAATACACCAGTGATAACGCTGTGCCATAGAATTGGGGCGCGGTCATACCCGAAGTATCGACATTGCCGAAAATATTCGACAAGTTGAGTTTGGTATCTTTACCGTGGTCGCCCAAACCTTGTTTGTAATCTGCAATGCTCATATAAATCCTCCGCTTAAAAACGGTGCCGCTTTCGCGGCACCTGAAGACATCACTTGTTTGTGGGGGATGTGATGTCTGCTTACAGGGTGTCGCCGCCTACTGCACGGTTACATGGACACAATTCATCCGTTTGCAAACCGTCAAGAATACGCAGTACTTCTGCTGGGTTACGGCCTACGTTCAAGTTGTTTACTGACACGTGCTGAATGACACCGTGTGGGTCAACAACGAAAGTTGCACGCAATGCGACATTTTCAACTTGGTCACGAACACCTAAACCATCAACCAAAGATTTCACGCCGTTGTCAGCAAATGACCATTGGTTCAAGCTCTTCAGATCTGGGTGTTCACGGCGCCATGCCAATTTCACGAATTCGTTGTCGGTGCTGCCACCTAATACAACCGCATCACGGTCAGCGAATTCTTCGTTTAGTTTCGCAAACTCAACAATTTCAGTTGGGCAAACGAACGTGAAATCTTTTGGATAAAAGAAAATAATTTTCCATTTACCTTCGAAGCTTTCATTGTTGATTGTTTCAAATGCGCTTTCGCCGTTTTCTTCTGGCATGTTGAAACCAGGTTTTACGCCGACTACTTCAAATTCTGGTAATTTATCGCCTACTGTTAACATATTGCTTGTCTCCTTGTTCGACAGACTAATTGGGGAAATCAAAGTTGTTGAGGCCTGTCGTCTCAGCTCGGAGACAATAATAGGGGCTCGATTAAATTTGTTAAAACGAATAAAACGGATTAACATAATCGGAAATACTAATTGAACAAAAATTTGTGTTATTCAAATAGCCACGGTGAGGCACGAGATGAGCAAACTACCTAGCTTAAAAAATCTGAGCTATTTGCTGGCATTACACCAGCATCAGAACTTCAATCGCGCAGCGCAGGCGTGTAACGTCAGTCAGTCAACTTTGAGTAGCGGTATTCAAAATCTTGAAGAGCAACTTGGGTGTCAGTTGATTGAACGCGATCATAAGTCATTTTTGTTCACCGGCATGGGTGAAGAGGTGGTGGAGCAAGCACGCCAAATTCTTACCTCAACCGAAGAGTTACTGTATTTCGCCCAAAGCCAAGGCAAAATTATGGAAGGCCCGTTGCGGCTTGGTTGCATTCCAACCATCGCACCGTTCTTACTTGGTGATTTGACCAAGAAGCTAAAAGCCGAGCATCCCAAGCTGCAATTAAGTATTCGCGAAGACACCACGGTAAATTTGCTGCATCTGCTTCGCAACGGTGAACTTGATGTGCTGGTGCTGGCGCTACCTGTCGATTTACAAGGCAATCAAAGTTATGTGCTGGGGCGTGACCCGTTCAAGTTAGTGATGCATTCAAGTTTGGCGGAAAAACTCGCTGAGCCGGTGCAATATAATCAGTTACCTGACAATTCCATCTTCTTGCTCGAAAAAGAGCATTGCTTAACAGGGCATGCGGTATCAGCCTGTGAGCTGGCCGACTCAAGTAAGATCAATCCGTTTACAGCAACGAGCTTACACAGCTTAGTGCAAATGGCTGACGCTGGACTTGGCGCGACCTTTATTCCGCAAATGGCAATTGACCGTGGCATTTTGAGTGGTACTGATTTGGTTGCGTTGCAGCCGAGTGGGCAACAAGCATCGCGAGAGATTGGGTTGATTTATCGACCGACGACGAACCGTCGTACAACGTTCCGTAAATTAGCCGAATGTATTGCGCAGTTATTGCCAGAGCCGCTACTGAAGTAGCGGCTCTGAATTATTCAGACGGGATTTTTAATTAAGGCGCGGTGCGAAGTTCACTCAAACGCGGGCCAATGCTGGCTTGGTTTGGTGCTTTTTCAGCGCGCACTTCCGCTTGAGTCAGATCAACTGGCTCGCCAACTTCGGCAGAAATCAACGCCTGCAATTGATCTGGGGTCAGATTTTTTCCGGTATGCACAACGCGCACATCAGAATCATCACCCGTAGCGGCCGTGCCCGGTAAGTAAATGGTACCGTTCGAAAAGTCGACGGCGAATGCAATGACACCTGGCACTAAGAAGAACAGTAAGCCAATACCATTCAATGCGGCGACGCCTGGATCGATCTTGCCGCTAACTTGACCTTTACGCTCTGGATACAAAATAGTGCCGCATGCACTAAGATGTAAGGTAGTTAAAATCAAGACCGCTGCTTTAAGTGTGTTACGCTTGAAATTTACCATCACTGCCTCCTTGAATGGGCGTGTTAATTTCCTGTAATAAGTGAAGTGTAGCGAAAAAAAAGCAATCCAAAATTCAATTTAATTTATATTTACACTAGTAAAGATTCGTAAATGATCAATAAAAGGAGCACCTTATGTTACGCAAATTACTGGCCGTTAGTATCACTGCGGCGTTAGCCGTAACTGCTACAACCGCTGCTGCAGAGACGGTTTCAACAGAGCGTCACAAGGTTTCTGTGAACACCATTACGGACAAATTAAATAAGCCATGGGGTATGGCATTTTTGCCATCAGGTGAACTGTTAGTAACCGAAAAATCAGGCACCTTGCGCCGAGTGACACGCGACGGTGCAATAAGCGACGCATTGACCGGCGTGCCGGCAGTGGTTGATAAGAGCCAAGGCGGATTGCTTGATGTAGCCGTCGATCCGAACTTTGCTGATAACCAGTTTGTTTACATCAGCTACTCAGAGGCAGATCCTGCTGGTGGCGAAGGCAATAGCACCGCAGTAATGCGTGCGAAATTATCAGACAATGGCCTAATCGATGGCAAAGTCATTTTCCGTGGCGCGCCGAAGTATAAAAGCGGCGCACACTTTGGCTCACGTTTGGTTTTTGCCCCAGATGGTCACCTATTTATCACCCTTGGCGATCGTTATTCAGCCATGGATGATGCGCAAACGCTAGATAATCATCACGGCAAAGTGGTTCGTATAAAGCCAGATGGTAGCGTTCCAGCCGATAACCCGTTTGTCGGCAAAGACAACGCGCTTCCTGAAATTTGGTCGTACGGTCACCGTAACGTGCAAGGCGCCGCCATTCACCCAACAACAGGTAAATTGTGGACCGTTGAACACGGACCAAAAGGTGGTGATGAAATCAACATTCCTGATGCTGGAAAGAATCACGGTTGGCCAATTGCAACCTACGGCGTGGATTATGATGGCAGTATCATCAGTAACAAAACCCACGTTGAAGGCACCGTACAACCGCACTACTACTGGGTTCCTTCTATTGCGACATCCAACATGATTTTCTACACCGGTGATAAATTTCCAGCTTGGCAAGGTGATTTATTGGTCGCCGCATTGAAGGGTTCGCAAGTTGCACGCCTTGATCTTGAAGGTGATCGCGTGATGCACGAAGAAACCTTGTTCGAAGATGCGGTGAAACAACGCATTCGTGATATTGAGCAAGGCCCAGATGGCTATATATACCTGATTACGGACGACCGTGCTGGTCAACTCATTCAAATTAAACCTGCGGAATAACTATGTTTGTAAGTAGTCACTTACTGGTTTTATCAACGCTGGCTTCGGCCAGCGTTGCTGTTGATGAAGTCATTGTGGTGAACCAAAGTCGTCCGCGAACGGCGCTTGAAACACCTGCTTCGGTGAGCAACCGTGACGTTGACGATCAACCTGCTGGCCTACGCATTGATGCGGCTGAATTACTGAAAGGTTTAGCCGGTGTGCAAGCAGACTCACGGGCGAATTACGCACAAGATACACGGATTACATTGCGTGGTTTTGGTGCACGTTCAGCCTTTGGTGTGCGCGGCGTTATCTTGCAACTTGATGGTATACCGCTGACCATGCCGGATGGACAAGCGCAAACGTCGAGTATTCTGTTAGATGAACCGCGCAACGTGCAGGTAATTCGTGGGCCACTGGCAACCATTTACGGCAATAGTGCCGGCGGTATGATTCAATGGTTTAGTGAGCGCCCTGATAGTTCTGGGCTGCGTTTCGATGCCATGTTTGGTGCCAACTCAACCCAACGCCAACTAGTGCAAGGCGAGTGGGTAACTGATGGCAATGCGGTACGATTAACCGGCACTCGTTTACGTACCGATGGGCCGCGTGACCATAACCGTGCAAAGCGTGACCAAGTCGCATTGCGCTGGTATCACGATTTAACCGATTCGGTTGAAATGATTGTGCGCTTAGATGATAACTATGCGCCTTTCTTACAAGATCCTGGCTCGCTGACACCAGAAGATTGGCTGGCTGATCCAACCCAAACCTTCGCTGGTGCCACTCGTTTTAACACCCGCAAAAATATTCACCACCAGCAAGCATCTGTGTCACTGCGTAGCACCGATGGCTGGCATGTGAGTACATGGAAGGGCTGGCGCGAAATAGAGCAGTACTTGCCGTTCCCTGGCACAGATATTCGTGGCTCTGGGGCTGTGATTGACTTGCGTCGTAGCTTTATTGGAATTGATGCCAGCTATGATTACGATTGGTCACTGACGACGCCACTCACGACAACCTTTGGTGTTCATCATGCTGAACAAGATGATCGTCGTTTTGGTTACACCAATAACTTTGGTGAACGCGGTGACTTACGCCGCAACGAACTCGGTGAAGTGACCCAGCAAGCCGCCTATACACTGTGGAATTGGCAGCCAAGTGAACAATTAACGCTTCTTGGCGGGCTTCGCTATAGCCAAGTTGAATTCGCGGTCGATGATTACTTTATCGTGCCGGAAAATCCTGACGATAGCGGCGAGCAACGCCAACATGCTTGGAGCTGGAGCCTTGGTGCCAATTATGCGTTAACCGATACCTGGTCGGTGTTTGCCGCTCGCGGAAATGGCTTTGAAACAGCCACGCTCACCGAAATGGCCTACAGCAACACAGAAACCGGCCTAAATACCAACCTCGGTGCTGCGTACAACCAACAGTGGGAAGTTGGCGTGAAATGGCAAGTGCCAACCGTGCAAGCGCAACTGACTGCGTTTGTGATTGATACCACCGATGAAATTGTCGTCGACCAGAGTCTTAATGGCCGCACGACCTACACCAATGCTGGTTTAACCAAGCGTGACGGAGTGGAGTTCGAGGTGAATTGGCTAGCGCATGAACAGTGGCAGTGGCGCGGCGCGGCAACTTTACTCAGCGCTGAATATGCCAACGGTGCACGTTTACCTGGCGTCGCTGAACAGCAGTTTTTCAGTCAGCTCGACTGGAATTACCGTCCGCAACAGCGCCTCAGTTTAATTACTGAATATCGCGGTGACGTTACCGCCACCGACGCCAATGATGTGATTGCGCCGAGCCATACGCTCTGGCATTTAAACTGGCGCGGCTCCTACGCCATGGGTGACTGGCAAGTGAGCCCGTGGCTAAATTTGCACAACCTGACCGATGAGATTTACGTTGGCTCCGTGGTGGTGAATCAGGGCAATGGTCGCGCCTTTGAACCTGGTGTTGGCCGCGAGCTGCAAGTAGGCGTGCAACTTAATCGTCGCTGGTAAGCCATCGCTCGATATCTTATAGCAATAAAAAAGCCACCTTTATGGGGTCACTTCACTTCTGGTGGCTTTTTTAATAGCGGTTATTTAACTCTTAAGTTTTTTCAGTAGCTGCTCGGCAACTGCCTCTGAACTCGCCGGGTTCTGGCCCGTGATTAGATTGCCATCCACCACAGCGTAGGGCTTCCAATCATCAACTTTTTCATAAAGGCCGCCCAACTCTTTTAACTTATCTTCCAGCAAGAATGGCACTACGTCGGTTAGCCCAACCGCAGCCTCTTCGCTATTGGTAAAACCACTTACTTTACGGCCTTTTACGAGCGGCTCACCCGCCGGCGTTTTGGCGTTTACTAGTACGGCAGGCGCATGGCAAACTGCAGCGACTGGCTTTTCTTGTTCCCAAAATTGTTGAATGAGACCAATGGATAAGGGGTCTTGGCTTAAATCCCATAGCGGACCATGACCTCCTGGATAGAAAATCGCATCGAATTCATCCGCTGTCACATCACTTAATTTGAGCGTGTTGGCAAGTTGCGTCATTGCTGCTTCGTCTTCAAACAAACGTACCGTTGCATTCGTCTGTGCATCAGCTTGTTCACTATTCGGATCAATTGGCGGCTGTCCACCTTTCGGGCTGGCTAACACGACTTCAGCGCCAGCATCTTTAAAGGCGTAGTAGGGCGCGGCAAATTCTTCCGCCCAAAAACCCGTTTTATGGCCACTGTCACCGAGCTGCTCGTGCGAAGTTAAAACCATTAAAATTTTCATGAGCTTGCTCCTATTTTATTGCTTCGTGTTAGAGTTACATGGATGCTACAACATACTTTTTCAAGTAAGGAACAGATCACATGGCAATCGCGTGGAAGCCTGTTGAACCCAGTTATAAAACTTATCTTCAACTCATCGTACTTATCGACATGCTCATACTCGCAGCTATCGGTATCGGTATTTATGTGTTTGTCCCTACCACCAGTTGGTTACCAAACCCGCTCTGGTTCGGTATTCCATGGGCTGCTTTGACGCTGTTTTTTGGATTGTTTTGGTCCGCGCGCCGATTCCAATTTACCGCCTATGCTCGCACTGCTGAAGCGATGTATTTACGCCGTGGTGCACTTTGGCGATTAACGCGTGCCGTTCCTTTGAACCGCATACAACATGTTGAAGTTCGGCAAGGCTTCATTGAGCGCACGCTCGGTCTAGCCCATTTGACACTTTATACAGCAGGGAGCGGCGGTGCCGATTTAAGTATTCCTGGCTTAAAACTCAATGATGCTGAGCAGATGAAAGCATCTCTGGTGAATACAATTGCTGACGAACCGACAGAAGATGATGACCATGCCTGAGCTAACTTGGCAACGCACGCCACTTCTTACCATCGGCTTCTTTATTGCAAAAGAAGTACGTCATTTGATTCGTAATATCACGAATTTATTGCCGGTACTCGCCGTTATATTTGTCAGCAACAGTGCGTGGTTACCTTATGCGGTTGGGGGTGGTTACCTCGCCTTCATTATTATTAGTGCCATTCTTAATCACCACTTCTTTTTGTACGCGCTTGCTGATGATGCGGTGCATCTGCGTACAGGCGTATTCGGAAAGAAAAGCCTGACCTTAAAATATGAGCGCATTCAACAAGCAGAGATCGACCAAAGTTGGTATTTCCGACCATTCGGTTTAGTTATTTTACGCGTGGATAGTGCCGGTTCGGCTGGAAAAGAAGTCGAGATTCCAGGCTTATCCATCGACGCCGCTCAGCAGCTTCGGCAACGTATGCTGTCACACGCACACAGCAACCATCACGAACCAGAGGCAGGAGAAATTGAACTGAAAAGTGAAGCGTCTCCAGAGACTGAGGTTGTCTTTTCGTTAAAAGAAATCATCCGCGCTGGCATTATGGACAATAAGATCTTCGTGCTGCTGGCTGTACTCATCTATCCGCTCTCGCAAACCGATGTCTTAGAGGAAACTGTGGTGCCTTGGCTAGAGGCCAATATCGCGTTTCTTGAAGAAAGTTTATGGTTAAACGTCGCACTCATTGTAGCCGCGCTGATTGTACTCTTTGTGCTAGCTATCGGGGTCACATTAGTACGTTATTACAATCTGCACTTCAGTATCCTCAACAAGCGCTATCAAGCAAAAGCTGGTTTGTTTACCATTCGCACCGTCAGTTTTCGCTATCAAAAGCTACAGCGAGTTCAACTTCGACAAAACCTACGAGGGCGTTTACTCAAGCGCTTTAGTCTGCGAGTGAGTCAACTACAACCCTCCGCTCACGCCCAGCAGCAAACAGGTAACGCATCGTTCATTTTACCGGTACTGACCCAATCATTGGTCAGCAATCTCTGTCAATGGTTGCAACTGCCGCGCCATACCAATCTGAATTGGCAGCGGATTCATTTTATCGCGTTGCTGAGTCCGTCATTTTGGATTGCGCTTGTTGCCCCTAGCGCTTTGGCGGCTGCTTACTTTAATGACGTGCCACTGACATGGAGTTTGCTCGGTGCCGTTTCGCTTTGGCTGATGTTGCAAAGTTACGCTATTGCTCGCTGGCGCAACTACGGTTTTACCTTCGATAACGGCTGGTTAGCGATAAAGCGCGGCGTGTTTGGGCGTAAAGAAAATTGGTATCCATTGTACAAAGTACAGCAAATTGATGTTTACCAATCGCCCTGGCTACGATTATTAGGTTATGCCGATATTCTTGTGCATACCGCCGCCGGTGCTGAAGTGATTAAGTATCAGCCGGCGCAACTAGCCAAACAACTGCAGCAGGATTGGACGGGACAAATCGGACGAAATCACCAGCGCTGGTTGTAAGCAGGGAGTGGGTCGTGAAACGCCTAATTAATACTCCCAACCCGTTTCATGGAGCCCCAATGATGTTTTCGTCCACGTGCCCATTGCCAAAAGCCACGCATACGCCACCAACTATTGAGCTGTCGGTAACCAAAGTTTTCCAAAACAGCGACCACGATAAGTTGTGCGAGTGCGCGATTTGAAGAGTAGGTTTTGAATGTCAGTTCTTCGAGTATTAACGAAAAAACGGACATTAATACACCAAATCCAAAAGCTGCGACAATAAAGGTGAGGGTAAAGCTGATACTCACCGCACCGGTGATATAAAAGTATGCCGATAACGCATAGGCCAGCAACTCAAGTAAAGGTCCGAGCCCCTCAAACAGCAACATAAACGGATAGGCAAGCCAGCCAACGGTGCGCCCGCGCAAAGAGAAAAATAACCGACTGTTGCGGGTTAAACTTTCAAGAAGACCGCGCTGCCATCGAATTCGCTGATTTTTTAAAGTTTGTAAATCTTCCGGTGCTTCGGTCCAACAAACCGGATCAGGTATGAAAGCAATATGATACGGCTTATTCTTCTGTTGAAAGTTTCGATGCAACCTGAG
>NCJS01000095.1 GCA_002279005.1 Idiomarina sp. 34-48-12
GCGACGGATTTGAAACCAGGTTCAGCGACCCGTCCATTCTTTGGTGTGCAGCCAGCGTTGGTGGATGCTGACGGCAATGAACTCGATGGCGCTGTTGATGGTAACTTGGTGATTAAAGATTCATGGCCAGGCCAAATGCGGACGCTGTGGGGCGATCATGAACGCTTTGAGCAAACCTATTTCTCAGCGTATAAGAATATGTATTTCACCGGTGATGGCGCGCGTCGTGACGACGACGGCTTCTTCTGGATCACCGGTCGTGTGGATGACGTATTGAACGTCTCGGGTCACCGTTTGGGGACGGCTGAAATTGAGTCGGTATTGGTTGAGCACGCGAAGATTTCTGAGGCGGCGGTTGTGGGTTATCCACACGACGTGAAAGGTCAGGGCATTTATGTGTATGTGTCGGCGATGGCTGGCACGGAGATCACGGATGAGTTGACCAAAGAAGTGCGCGACTGGGTACGTAAAGAGCTAAGCCCAATTGCGACGCCTGATTTCATTCATTGGACAGCCGATTTACCGAAGACGCGTTCAGGTAAAATCATGCGCCGCATTCTGCGCAAAATAGCCGCCAACGAATTTGAGAATTTAGGCGATACCTCTACGCTTGCCGATCCGTCTGTGGTAGATTCGCTAATCGAAAACCGATTGAATAAGTAGCCCGTCGTTTCTTTTGGAAAGTACGGCCGGGCTACGGGAATCCTATGGCGAAATTTTTGATAGCAGATGATCATCCGTTGTTTCGCGAGGCCCTGCAGGGGGCGCTCGCGAATCATTATCCTGAGCTTGAGTTGCGCGAGGCTGGCGATTTAGATGCCACGCTGGCGGCGCTCAATGAGGACGATGATCTCGATCTCCTTCTGTTAGATTTGCATATGCCGGGTAGTGGCGATTTGTACGGGTTAATCCGTATTCGCGAAGACTATCCGCTATTGCCTGTCGCGATTATTTCCGGTTCTGAAGATCCCGCCGTGGTTGCCAAATGCATTGGTTTCGGGGCGCTGGGCTTTATTCCAAAATCACTCTCATCGGCAAAAATTGCTGAAGCCATTGATGTGATTTTGCAAGGGGATACTTGGGTACCCGAAGAAGTGCGCGGGCGCCTTGATAACATCACCGATGAAGATCAAGAGCTGGCAAAAAAAGTCGCTGATCTCACCCCACAACAATATCGCGTGTTGTTCTTGCTGCACGAAGGCTTATTAAATAAGCAGATTGCTTACCAATTGAACATTACGGAAGCCACCGTCAAAGCGCACATTACTGCGATTTTCCGTAAACTTGGCGTTTATAGCCGAACGCAAGCGGTACTGCTGGCTGAGCGTTTGCAGCTTGAACCGAATCCTACCTAATTTGTAACATTCTGTTACAAAATATCGCTTTTAATGTTTTATTTGTTAAGTCGTTGTCGGTAAGTTCTTAATTTACGACGGGAAATGTCGTACAAACACAACCGATAATTAAGGAAGATTTATGCAAATATTGACGATAATGCGTTGGCTCTGTTTATTTTTAATCACCATGTTATTACTCGCACCACCAACGCAAGCCAAACCCCAAGCACCCCCTCTGAAGCACGAGAAATCGAATCAACCTGCAGTCACCGCCACCGCCTCTTCTGAAAGTTCTGACCATCTTCAATCAAGCATTACCTCCGGCGCCATGGCTGCCGGCCAACCCATGACCATCACGACCATCGGTGCCTTAGGGCATACCAACCAAGACGTTGAATTAACGATTCGTTTTCCAAACAGTGATCAGTTTGTTGTGGATGAATACGCCATTGAAATCACTGAAGTGTTGAGCTCCACCACAACCGCTTTGTTTGAGTCAGCCACCAATACGTTTTCGTGGTCTGGTTTGCAGCAAGACGCCGAAGGCCGTTTGACGTTTGGTGACGTGACAGACTTTGCGCATGCGGGCGTTAGCCTCGATGACCTTGCGGCGGTGCTCACACCTCACGTGGCATGTCTCACAGGCTGTGATGAACGGCGTGTGGAGATAGATATCAGTACCGTCGGCGGCTGGCTGTATGAAGGCGAAGAGCAGACGGTGCTTAACTTTTGGGAAAATGGTGTGATTCAAGTTGGTGTCAGCGATGTGCTGACCACTTGGCGCATTCAGGAATTACCCGCAGATACTGAACCGAATCGGCTCATTGCGCCCCTGTGGTCTGATTTTGAAGTGGCTGCGGGTGAGGGCGAATTACGTTACAGCTTCTACGATGATGGCACCGACCATTGGCTGATATTCGAATGGTATCAGGTGCAAGAATGGGGTGACACGAGTGGTACCCACTACACCTTTAACGTGTGGTTTCGTCTTGGCTCCAGTGACGTGTACGTCAACTATTTGGATATCGACGCTGCTGGCGCGCTTTCCTATGGTGCGATTGGCGTCGAGAACGCCGATGGCACGCAAGGTGAAACGCTTTATTACAATGGTACTGGCGAGTTTCCGACCGACGGCACGACCATTGCAGCGCATACGTCAGATAAACAAATGGCCTCGACGCAAATTGCTATCAATGTGACTGTGCCTACCTTTGGCAAGGTAGCGGCACATGGCGCTGAGGGCATTCATGACCATGCGGTATTGCTTGATTTGACCGACGCCATTGGCTTGCCTGAACGTGAACTGACGACGGAACTGAGTATTGCCAGCGGTGCGACATCTTATGACGCAGAACTGGTTGTATTGATTCAACCGGATGGTGCGCTGACCGCGGAAGTCACGAGTCAACCTCAGCATGGCGTCGTCAGCTTTGATGGGATGATTGCAACCTACACGCCGGATGCGAACTACGTCGGTGCCGACAGCTTTCGCTACCGCGTTATTGATGCTGCCGGTGCAGCGTCCACCGAGAACACCGTCTCGCTGCTTCTAACCAACACCGCACCGACCGCCACAGCAATAGCGCCGATAACCGCAGAGAATGGCGATACCGTGGTTCTCAATGCTTTAGCGTTGGACGCAGACGGCGACGCGCTTACTTACTCATGGCAGCAAACCGCCGGCCCTATACTTGAGTTAGATGACACCGACTTAGCCCAAGCCTCATTCACCGCACCGTTGTTTGACGAAGACGACACCGACTTCGGCTTCACGGTTACCGTGAGCGATGGCATTGCGTCTGTGACCAGCGATGTGGTGATGACCGTGCTCGCCGACCCGAATACCGCGCCGTTCATTCATATTCACGCGCCAAGCTCGGCGAGTGCCGATACCATTGTGAGTTTGGATGCCTCGGGCACAACCGATGCCGATGGCGATGCGTTAACCTTTGAGTGGCAATTCATCAGCGGCGTGACGGTATTTTTGAACAACACCAACAGCGCGGTTGCCAGCTTTACGGTGCCGCGTGTGTATGAAGAAACTTACGCGAACATGATGGTGCGTGTTTCTGACGGTCGCGCAACAAGCCAGCAGATGGTGACGGTGGCCATTGAGCCAGAAGGCAAGTCACGCGGGTCATTGCCTTGGTTCGTTGTTTTGCTGACCCTGCCAGTGCTTTGGCGGCGGGCTAGTAAAGGTTAAGTTAAAACAATTTATTACAAAATTTATTCTTTTGAATTTTTGTCTAAAACGGCGATAGTATGAACTATTGCCGTTTTTTATGAGTATAAAAATAACTATGAAACCATTACAGAACACACTTGCAATAGCCATTGCCACGCTACTGACCGGCGGCGCTACGAACGTCGCTTACGCCACCGACATTCAGGTTAAAGTGAATGAGCGGACAGTTGCGGCGCCGCAGCGGAAAATTCCACAGCCAGCAGAACAGCAGGTGCGCATCAGTGCGCCAAAACGTTATCTGATTCAGTTGGAAGAACCGAGTGTTGCCACCTACAAAGGTGGTATTGCTGGTTACGCAGCAACAGCGGCAACGGTAACCGGCGATGAGCGCTTAAAACTTGGTTCGAAAGCTGTCGCTGACTATTCCGGTTTCGTGCAAAAACGGCAAAAAGAAGTATTCAATACCATTGCGCAGCGGGTGCCTGCTGTCGCCATGAAAAAACAAATGAAACTGTTGCTCAACGCCATGGTTGTGGAATACGACGGTGACGATTTAGCACAGCGTTTGGCGGGCATGCCAGGCATTAAAGGGGTGTATGCCGACCGTGAAGTTTATGTTCAAACCGATACCTCGAATGCACTGATTGAAGCGCCTGAAGTTTGGCAGCTATTGGGTGGACAAGCACAAGCTGGTGCCGGCGTGAATATCGCGATTTTAGATACCGGTATCGACCCCGACCATATGATGTTTGAAGACAATGGTCATACCCGCCCCGATTTAGGCGTGACCGATGATTATTGTGCCACCACGCCAACGTTCTGTAATGACAAGCTGGTGGTTGCGCGTTATTTCTTGCCAGCTGGGTTTGATTTACACCCCGACGAATTTGCCAACTCGCCTGAAGATCTTGATGGTCACGGCACGCACGTTGCCGGAACCGCTGCGGGTAACCCTGTGAGCACCACCTTTAATGGGGTTGCGGTGAACTTCTCAGGTGTGGCGCCAGGTGCCAACTTGATGGTTTATAAAGCACTGTGGGTGAATGCTGATGGCAGCACCACGGGCTCGTCGGTGAGTTTGGCTGAAGCGTTAGAAGCGGCTGCGGCCGATGGCGCGGATGTGATCAACAACTCATGGGGCAGTTTAGATAATGGTGTGGCGCCTTATGAAGCCGATATCGTTCGCTCGATTGATGCCATGGGCATTGTCAATGTGGCGGCGGCTGGTAACGATGGCCCAACCGAAGGCAGCATGGGTTGCCCGGCGTGCCTTGACGAAATGATTGCCGTTGCCAATACCCAAACTGGACGCAGCTTCGCGGTCACCATGGAACACAGTGACTATAGCAACGCTATTCCGGTTTTACTTGGGCAGGGTGATTTCACTATTTCAGCGCCGATTACCGGTGCTTTTCGCACGGTTAAGCGTGATGCGCCGTCGAATCCACTCGCTTGTAGCGGTTTTAGCGCAGGTTTATTTACCAGCGAGATTGTATTGGTTGAGCGCGGTACCTGTACCTTTGAGCAAAAAGCCAATAATTTACAGGCGGCAGGCGCACGCGCCATGGTGCTGTATAACAACGTTGATGGCACCATTAGTATGGACATGGCTGCCGCCACCTTGCCAAGTGTGTCGATTACCCAAACAACCGGTAATCAGCTTGAAACCGATTGGACCGCTAGTGAGCAGGTGACGATTAACCCACCACAACGGGTGATCGACGAATCAAGCCAAGACCGTTTAGCTGCCTCAAGTTCACGCGGTCCGAATCGCGACAGTACGATTTTGAAGCCTGAGGTTGCCGCACCGGGCACTGGCATTCTTTCAGCGTATCCGGGCGGACAAGTTGCGCTGTTAAGCGGTACCTCGATGGCGAGCCCGCATGTGGCCGGTGCCGCAGCGTTGCTGCGCGATTTAAAACCAACGTGGACGAATAGCCAGATCAAATCAGTCTTGATGACCTCGGCGAATGCCGCTATCACGCAAAGTGATAATGATGAGCAGGCAACGCCGCATCAAGTGGGTGCAGGGCGCATTGATCTTGCCGCAGCCGCCGATTCAGGTATCAGTTTTGATCGCGCATCGTTCAACAATAATGCCTGTATTGGCATCTGTAATTTTGAGCGGACCGTCACTAATTTGACCGGCACGTCACAAACTTGGAATGTCTCAGTCGAGTTCAACGATCCAGACATGGCTGCCACGTTCCCGGCGACGTTGACCTTGGCCGCGAACGAAAGCAAAACTTTGTCGGTGTCTGTGAATACGGCATTTGCTGACGACGGCTGGCAATTTGGTTCACTGCAATTCACGTCTAATTCTGGTGCCTATGCACCGGCGCGCTTGCCGATTGCGGTGTACACGTCGCTATCCGATGACACCCGCATTATCTCCGGTGCGATAGCCTCAGGTGCCGTTGTCGCCGGTGAAGCGATGCAACTGCAATTTCGTGGTGGCCTTGGGTTCACTGACGGCGCGACAGAGTTCTCTGTGGCATTACCGACAGACGCGGGAATTGCCATCGACTATGACAATATTGCGGTGCAGCTAACACGCAGCACGCAAACCGCATTTGATGTCAACCAAAGTACGGGCAGCCTCGTGTGGCAGGGCGATCAAAATGATGCGCCAGATTCCGCGACAGTGGCTAGCGTATCTGGTTTTGCGTTTGCTGGTATGGCCTTGGCCGATGTGGCGCTCACCAACGACATCAGTATTTCGAGCGTGTGCAGCGAAGGTTGTGATGACTTAGTTGCCGAAGTCGAGCTTGAAGGCGAGGGTGCCACTTGGCGTTTT
>NCJS01000248.1 GCA_002279005.1 Idiomarina sp. 34-48-12
GTTAGCAATAGGTCTCGTAGTCGATGATTCGATAGTGGTTTTAGAGAATATTTATCGTCGAATTGAGGCCGGTGAGCCACCATTACTTGCGGCATACCGAGGCGCCCGTGAAGTCGGTTTTGCCGTGGTAGCGACTACTTTGGTACTTATTTCGGTATTCGTGCCGTTAGCGTTCTTAGATGGCAACATAGGTCAACTATTTACTGAATTTGCCTTGGCAATTGCAGCCGCTGTCGCATTCTCAAGTATTGCCGCACTAACATTGTCGCCAATGCTAAGCTCGAAAATACTCCATAGAAAAGAGCGTTCGAGTAAATTCGGCCAGGTTATCGATAAAGTATTTGCTTGGGTTGAGGACGGATACGTTCGTGTGTTGAAGCGAACGCTCGCTTATCCATGGATGGCGGGCGCCTTGGTGGTATTAGCGGGCGTATTGTCTTACGGAATGATACAGTTTGTTGAGCAAGAGTTTGTGCCACCTGAAGATCGCGGCACCTTCTATGTGATGGTGCGCAGTGAAGAAGGGGCAAGCTTTGAATCGAACTCAGCGAATATGCGTGAAATCGAGAGCATTTTGATGCCTTATATCGATCAAGGAAAGATTGATCGATTGATTATTCGCTCACCTGGTTGGGGTAATTCAGCAGGTGTTGCAATAGTGGGCGCAGTGCCGTTTGAAGAGCGTGAATGGTCAACGTTTGAGTTGATGGATCAGGTATCAGAGCAGCTTAATAATGTCACCGGTGTACGTGCTTTCGCCTTTATGCGAAGCGGTATTAGTGGCGGTAACGGTCGCCCAGTGCAGTTTGTGTTGCAAGGTAACACTTACGAGCAGCTTGCTGCGTATCGCGATATTGTGATTGAGAAGGCAAGTCAGAATCCGAACCTAATGGATCTTGATAGCGATTATAAAGCAACACTTCCACAGTTATTAATTCGCATTAACCAAGAGCGCGCGTCAGATCTTGGTGTATCGGTCGGTGATATTGGTCGCACCCTGGAAACCATGCTGGGTCAACGTCGTGCAACAACCTATTTAGACAGAGGTGAAGAATACGATGTGATTCTAGAGGGGGAGCGCTCAGATTATCGAAGCCCAACGGCCATTGATAATATCTATGTTCGCTCAAATAGCTCGAACCAACTTATTCCGTTATCAAATTTAGTGACGGTTGAAGAGCAAGCCACATCAGGCTCACTGAATCGCTATAACCGCATGCGTAGTATCACTATCGAAGCGAACTTAGCCGAAGGTTATTCGCTGGGTGAAGCTTTGGCGTATCTTGAAGAGATTGTTCGCACTGAACTTCCAGATGATGTGTCGATTGATTATAAAGGCGAGTCACAAATGTACAAAGAGAGCGGTAGCTC
>NCJS01000249.1 GCA_002279005.1 Idiomarina sp. 34-48-12
TCAGTGAGCCTGTTGAAGTTGAGCTAACGCCACAACAAGAAGCTGATTTATGGTTTCGTATTAAGCGCCAGCTGACGTTTGAAGCACCTGAGGTTCCGCGCCTTGTCAGCCAGCGTAATTGGTACCTGAAGCACCCAACCTATATGGAGCGAGTTGCTAAACGTGCCCAACCTTTCATGTACTTAATTGTTGACGAAATTGAGCGGCGAAATATGCCTCTCGAATTAGCGCTTTTGCCAATTGTAGAGAGTGCTTTTGATCCATTTGCCTACTCTCACGGTCGCGCAGCCGGCGTTTGGCAGTTTATTCCAGGAACTGCGCGCCATTATGGCTTAGAAATCAATTGGTGGTACGACGGCCGCCGTGATGTTTATGCCGCTACCCATGCTGCGCTTGATTATCTCGATGCGCTGCAGAAGCGTTTCGACGGTGATTGGCTGCACGCACTCGCCGCATATAACTCTGGCGAAGGTCGCGTAGCGAATGCTATTCGTAAGAATAAACGGGCTGGTAAACCAACGGATTTTTGGTCGCTAGATTTACCGCGTGAAACCCGAGCTTATGTACCAAAGTTATTGGCATTAGCTGATATTTTGAAGAACTATGATGATTATGCACAGCATTGGCTGCCAATCGACAATCAACCTTATTTAGCAATTGTCGAAGCACAAAGCCAGATCGATTTAGCGAAAGCCGCAGAAATGGCTGAGATCGATTTAGATACCTTGCACCATTACAACTCAGCCTATAATCGCTGGGCAACTGATCCGGCGGGTCCGCACCGCTTGTTACTACCTATTGAACACGCCGAGAAATTGCAAACTTGGCTAGCTAATGCCGATAGCAAAGACCTTGTTCAATGGACTCGTCATAAAGTGAAATCGGGTGAAAGCTTGTTAGTTATCGCGAAGCAATATCATACAACGGCAAAAGCGATTCAGCAGGCAAATAATATTTCGGGCCATATCATCCGCGCTGGCGACCACTTGTTAGTACCGGTCGCTACCCGTGACCTAGATGATTACAGCCTGTCTGCAGAGCAACGGTTAGTGACAAAACAGTCAGAATCTCGAGGCGCCTATAAGGTTGAGCACGAGGTTGTGCGTGGCGACACCCTTTGGGATATTAGTCGTGAATACAACGTCAACTTGCGTAAGCTAGCCAGTTGGAACGGCATGGCTCCGACTGACCCATTACGCCCAGGTAGAAAGCTGGTGGTGTGGTTGCCGCAGTCAGAAAAACCGTCTGGCGTTGTGCGTAGCCTGAACTACAAAGTGCGCTCAGGTGATTCACTGGCACGCATTGCTTCGCGCTTCAATGTCACTATTGCCGATATTGAAAAGTGGAATCAAATTAGTAGAAGTAATTA
>NCJS01000250.1 GCA_002279005.1 Idiomarina sp. 34-48-12
GGGAATGCGTATAGCACTGTTGCTAGCGATAGTCTGGGTTATGGGGCTGACAAAACCACTGTTTTCAATTCTCGAGTTCTCTTTCTCTGGCCGAGATTTAATTCTACTTGGCGGGGGGCTATTTCTTCTTGCCAAAAGTACGCTAGAAATTCATCACTCGTTAGAAGGAAGTGAGGCTGATAAATCCACCGGTAAAGCCGCTACTTTTGGCGCAATTATCACGCAAATAGCCGTTATCGATATCGTATTCTCACTCGACTCTGTGATCACCGCTGTCGGTTTAGTTGAACACGTCAGCGTCATGATTATTGCCGTAATTGTTGCGGTACTTGTCATGTTAATAGCAGCAAAATCTATTGGTGATTTTGTCGATGCGCACCCGACCATTAAAATGCTCGCGTTGAGTTTCTTAATTCTTATCGGCTTTACTTTAATTGGCGAAGGCTTAGGGTTCCACGTACCAAAAGGCTATGTGTATTTCGCGATGGCATTTAGTTTAGGTGTGGAGCTACTGAACTTACGTGTACGAAAGCGTCGCGAGCCGGTTCATTTGAAGAAACGCATTGGCGACGGACATTAGTCCGTCGCTTTATCCGTCACAACATAACAAGCTTAGAAAGAATAAACGAGGGTTACTGCTGTTTCCGTATCTAGCTTCTCTTTGGTCACATCTTCAAGATATGAGTTGTGAGAGCCAGCCACTGAGAATTTCAACGCAAGTGAACTATTCACGTTAGCTGAAATAGAAACCTCGGCACGGGTCTTCGTATTGTCTTCACCGACTTCGGTTGAAGCCAACGCGTTAAACTTCGAATTTTTCGTGATATCCCAAACAAGGTTACCCGCTAAACGTAAAATTGCACTGCTCTCTTGTTCTTGAGGAACGCCGCCAACAATCGGCTTATTCACTGAGTAACCAGGACCCACTTCGTAATCCGCATACAGTGCTTCGCTATAACGATAACGCGCACCATAACCTACTGCGAACGTACCTTGGTACTCGTAACCACTAAATTTATCTTCTTCGTATGAGCCAAAGACGAATACAGAAGAACGACTTTCTGGCGCAAATTTGTAGTTACTTTGTGCAGATAAGAAGGTCTTGTCGCCGGTTAGAATCGTATCACCCGTTGCTTGATCTTGTTGCTCTGATCGATAGTAATCAATCACCCCTTTGTGGCGCCAATTCTCAACATCGCGAGCAAGATTTAGCTTGGCTTTGAAGGTTTCGGTTTCAGTATTACCGGATGTGAACAGCAAGCCCAATTCTGCACTCGCGTCCGTCGGCCTCTTTGGCAGGCGTAGAGCGCAGGAGATCCCACTTTCCGGAATCAATATCGAACAGCTCGAGCGTGCGCTGCAGGTC
>NCJS01000096.1 GCA_002279005.1 Idiomarina sp. 34-48-12
GGAGAAAGCTATCGACTGAAGGAGAAAGTTAGCAAAACCTGATCGCAGGTGGGTCAATTTTATTGGCCGAAAGTGGATCAATTTTAATGGCCATTGACACTTATATAGTGATCGCTGAACTTTATGATGGATTTTTGCTTTAAAAGTACCGATAAGCGGACATTAAAAGAGATCGGTAACTAAATACTCGAGCTTGATACAAGACACGATAAAAGCCTACAAATTGCACCTTAAGATAATAATTATGTGAATAAGTCACATATTAAGCACTTTATGTTGGGTGATGAAAACTTGGTTTTTTAGAAAAAGGGGATATACATACCCTTCTCTCACTTTGATTATTCGTGCTTGGGCGCTCTGGGGTTTATCGAGGTGTTCCCTCTTAACGCGGTAGTCACCTCGAATAACGAATAACGCTTTAACGGCGCTTCGCGCCACCCGGCGAGGGTGACACCGTATTAGCCCCGACATTAACGGCGCTTTGCGCCACCCGGCGTTCCTTCTGTAAGAGAAGGCCGGGCTACACGCTGAAGGGGTACGCTATTGGTGAGTGGTGTTTGTAGTTGTGGACGGCGAAGTCGTCCATGGTGACCCAGGTTTCTAAATCTTCGAGGGTTTTGATGTCTGGGTTGATTTCAAGCTGTGGCGCGGGGTATGGCTCGCGCTTGAGCTGCACGTCGCGCATAAGCTCGAGCTGATCTTCGTAAATGTGGGCGTTGACGATTTTGTGGTAGGCCACACCGGCTTTGTGGCCGGTAATTTGTGCCATTAGCGCTAAGAACGTGAATACTTGTACTTGGTTGAAATTTTTTGTGACATCAGGGGTATTTTCACTAATCGCTTCGCACGAACTCCCAAGTTTCGGGATAAACCTCAAATTTAAACGCTTTTCTTCAAACTGCATGCCATTACCAGAATTAACGAACATATTATACATAAAATCGGCTTCATTTACTTTAATCATTATTGCCACAACCTTACTAGGCTGTCACATCATTTAATATATTAAACCAGAATTCTACAGAAGATTGTATGACCGGGCTTATCGAGGCCATACCTTTACTACATACCCCTGCGCTTCAACGAGAGATATTCAAATAGCTTACGCGTACGGGACTACATTCCGGGAGACAGTGCTCCAATAATCCACGGGTGCGCTGCGTTAAAATACCAACAGTTTGAAGCGTTACCTTACAAGTTGCCAATCATCACCTGAAATAAGATGGACAATAAAGAGCTTTACAAAATCTCAGTCGAAACGCGAAATATGAATATCGATCAATTTCTAGCAGAGGTCCACTCCAGTAATCACATGCACGATCGGACGCTTTTGGATTTGGAGCTTGATCTAATCTGACATTTGGTCTTCAGCCATTTTGCGACTGTCAGCTCTTTTTAAGCTTACTATCGCTTATTGGTTTAGACGACATTAAAGGGATATAATGATGATATCAGCAGTGACCGGCCATCGGCTATTTAAAAGACAAACAAGTCAATTCGAGCAGCCAGTAAAGAAACTGGTATTCCCATTTTTTTTGAATATGCTGGACTAGCACTGAGTGTAACTCTCAGTGCCAGTCCAGAATCCTAGCCTTTAAAAACCATTTTTAGTTTTTACATCCAACACTTGACCGTTATTGGCTATCTTGAAAAAGATTTGCTTGGCAGTATCAGAATTAGACGCACTTACCACATAGAACTCTTCTTCAACGCTAACTACGCTGAAATTTTCCAGCGACAAGTCTTTCCACGAATCATCAAGTTTTCCAACTTCAAAATCAAAATTCTTGAAGGTCATTTGCTTCACTGATTTAGCTGCAATGCTGATAGCTTTCTGTCCGCTGATGACACCATGATCGCCATGTGCCACAGCGCTACCACTGATTAATGCGAAGCAAAGTGCTGCCGCTGATAGAGTTTTCTTCATCATATTCTCCAGTTTTAATGCGTTGATTTATTGTTTCAGGCCAATGACTTCATATTGGCCTTTTACCAAAAGTTGTATGGTAATGGGCTTATCCGAGTTGTTTTTCCAGTACCAGCCATGTGAACCCGCGAAAGGGGCTGTGAAACTACCTTCCATTTCATTGGATGTCGCAATGGCATAGCTCTCGAAATATCCAGTAGTATCGTCTTCAGGTTCACCGTGCAAGTCGAAATACAGGACTTCTCCATCGGTCAGCCATTCATAAGTCATCTTTGCATATTGCGACATGGCAAATTTGTACTCGACACCGCGTCCCGCAGGCACGACAACTTCAATAGTCTGAGATTCCTGAATGCCTGAAGTATTGGTATCAGAATCTTTACCAAAAACAACAACGTCGGGCTCAGTCGCTTGCGCAAGAGTGGTTAGCCCCAATTTATGCCCTAAACCTGTTGGGTCGATGTTGTATTCCGCTGGAAGGATAAAAATTACCAACGCGATTACCGCCGCAAATGTTGCGGCACTACTGGCTTTGATTAAAGTTTTTGTACGGACAGTATGTTGCATAATGTTCTCTTAATATTAATTTAGTTAACGAAATAGCCGGTAAGCTGATAGCCCATCAACATAACCCCGGCGCTCATTAGAGCCGTGTTAGTCATGGTAGAGAAGCGCTGAAATGAAGGCAGTTTCCGCCAAGCGTTGATGGCGATCAAAATAAACACAAGTGCAGCAAACTGACCCAGTTCTACACCGATGTTAAAAGCAATCAGATTAGTAATAAGCCCATCTTCCGGTAAATGGAATTCCTGTAATTTGGTGGCCAATCCAAAACCGTGAAACAAGCCAAAGATCAGTACCGCCCATTGCGTGTTGGGTTGCCAGTTAAAACAGCGCTTGAAGCCACCTAAATTATCAAAGCCTTTGTAGACCACAGATAAACCTATGATGGCATCAATTAAATAAGCGTTAACCTGAATATCGCTCAGCACACCAAATAGTAAGGTGGTGCTATGACCGATGGTAAACATGGTTACGTAAAGCAATACTTCTTTGCTGCGGGATAGGAAAAATATCACACCAATCAAGAACAACAAATGATCATAGCCGGAGATCATATGTTTAGCACCAATGTACAGAAACGGAATGAACTTCACACCTTGGTTTTGCTCCAGAAATGCTCGGGTATTGTCATCCACTCCATGAGCAAGTGCGTCGATGCTGATCAAAGCCAGCATGCCGAGCAGCAGATATAAGCTAGTTTTCATTATATTATTTGTCATTAGACGACTCCATTACTCCACCATCACCCAGATGTGACCCCTTTTCTTTGTGTAAAATACGATATAGCGCCGGAATAACAAACAGGGTAAGCAAGGTGGATGAAATGATCCCACCGACTACCACTGTGGCCAGTGGGCGCTGGACTTCAGAACCAATACCGGTATTGAGCGCCATCGGGATAAAACCCAGTGATGCAACCAGTGCAGTAGTTAATACCGGGCGTAGCCGAGTTAACGCCCCGTCATAGATGGCCTGATTCAAAGCTACTCCTTCTTTGCGCAACTCACGAATAAAAGACACCATTACCAAGCCATTCAGAATAGCGATACCAGATAAGGCGATAAAACCCACAGCCGCCGAGATTGAAAATGGGATATCACGCAATAGCAGCGCCGCTATCCCACCCGTCAATGCCAATGGCACACCGGTAAAGATAATCATGGCATCTTTCAACGACTTCAAAGCAAGAATGAGCAATCCGATAATCATTAACAAAGTAACAGGCACAACAATGCTGAGACGTTTTGAAGCTGACTGTAGCTTCTGGTAAGTCCCTCCGTACTCCACCCAGTAGCCTGCTGGGATTTCAACTTTTTCCGCAACGGTTTGCTGAATATCAGCCACAAAGCTACCCAAATCACGTCCCCGCACATTGGCGGTGACCACAATCCGACGCTTACCATTTTCCCGATTAATCTGGTTGGCCCCGGACACTAGCTCCAGAGACACCAATTCTTGTAGCGGAATGCTATTAGCATTAGGCAGACTAATCGGCAGATAATAGAGCGCATCAATATTCTGTCTGCGTTCTTCCCCCAAACGGACAACAATATCTGAGCGAACATCGCCTTGATAAAACTTACCTGCTACGGTGCCGCCCATAGCTGTTGCCACCTGCGATTGCACATCGGCGATAGTGATACCGTGCTGCATCAATTTCTTATGGTCAGGCACAATATTGAGCATCGGTAAGCCAGTAGTTTGCTCTACCTGAAGATCGGCAATACCCTCTACCTGTGTAATGGAGGATTCAATTTCAGCGCCCAACTCTGTGAGGGTATCGAAATCGTCGCCAAATACCTTAATAGCAAGCTCTGCCCTTACGCCAGCCAGCAGTTCATTAAATCGCATCTGAATAGGTTGCAGAAACTCATAGCGGTTACCCGGAATCGGTGTAACAAGACCAGCCAATTCTTCGACCACTTGATCTTTTGGTTTGTCAGGGTTTGGCCACTGTTCGCGAGGTTTTAAAATAATAAAATTATCTGCCACGCTGGGTGGCACAGCATCGGTAGCCACATCTGCGGTGCCAATTTTAGCAAATACACGTTCAACCTCAGGCATCTGCTTAATTTTGTCTTCAAGTGTTTCCTGAAGAGCAATGGCCTGACTCAGTGAGGTTCCCGGAATGCGCAGGGCGTGCATAGCAATATCCCCTTCATCCAAATTCGGTGCAAACTCGCTGCCCAGCTTGGTTGCCTGATAGCCAAATATCGCCACCAATACAAATGCTGCTAAAATCACCAATCGACGGTATTGCAATACCCAACTTAACGCTGGACGGTATAAGGCTCCTGCGCCCCGAATAACCCAACTGTGTTTTTCTTGCACTGGCTTCTTGAATAGCAAGGCAACCATCGCAGGAACAAAAGTAACAGAAAGTAACATGGCACTTAATAAGGCAATCACTACGGTAATGGCCATTGGGTGGAACATTTTTCCTTCGACACCCTCCAGCGCAAATATCGGTAAGTAGACTGCTGTGATGATAAATACACCAAACAGTGCCGGGCGAATCACTTCACGAGTTGCTTGAAATACAAGCTCAATGCGTGTTTTAAGCGGCAATGATTCATCTCCACTTTGGCTGAGCCTGCGCAAACAGTTCTCTACAATAATGATCGCACCATCAACCAACAAGCCGAAATCCAGCGCTCCAAGACTCATCAGATTGGCACTCACGCGGGTTTGAACCATCCCTGTAATTGTCATTAGCATGGCGAAAGGGATGACCAACGCGGTTAAGAAAGCCGCCCGGAAGTTCCCCAGCAGTACGAATAGCACCACTATTACTAAAATCGCACCTTCAAGAAGGTTGGTTTGTACCGTTTGTAACGTCTTGTCCACCAACTTAGTGCGGTCATAGACGGCTTTGGCAACAACGCCCTCGGGCAAGCTGGCGTTAATTTCTTTGAGTTTCTCTCCCACTGCATTTGCCACCGTGCGACTATTCTCGCCAATCAACATAAACACTGTGCTCATGACCACTTCTCGACCATTTTGAGTAGCAGCACCCGTGCGCAAACCCTGACCATTTTCTATATCTGCTACGTCCTTGATGGTCAGCGCAGAGCCTTTGGTCGATGCCAGTGGTATATTACCTATAGCCGCAATGTCTTCCGCCTGTCCGGGCATCCTCAGCAGCAACTGTGCTCCGTTTTGTTCGATAAACCCTGCGCCTTGGTTCTGATTATTTCGAGCAATGGCATCAACAACATCCGCTTGAGTTAAACCAAAGGCCAGCAGCTTTTCAGGTTTAAACGCCACGAGAATTTCACGCTCAAAGCCTCCAATAGGGTTTACTTCTACTACCCCGGGAACGCGCATCAATTGCGGCCTGATAGTCCAGTCGTGAACGGTGCGCAAATCCATCGGTGTGATAGGCGATCCATCAGCATGGGTTGCATTTGGCTCCGCATCTACGGTAAACATGAAAATTTCACCCAGACCTGTAGCAATGGGACCGAGCTGAGGCTCCAATCCCTTAGGTAGCTCTGAGCGAGCTGCGGATAAGCGTTCATTCACGAGCTGACGGGCAAAATAGACGTCTGTCTCATCATTGAATATAGCAACAACCTGAGATAAGCCATACCGGGAGACAGAGCGGGTATAGGTTAAGCCCGGCAAGCCTGCCAAGGCATTTTCCAACGGAAATGTGACCCGCTGTTCAATCTCTAGCGGTGTATACCCCGGTGCTTCAGTGTTGATCATCACCTGCACGTTAGTAATATCCGGCACAGCATCTATGGGAAGTTTAGTAAAATTCCATACACCCAATACCATCACCAGCACGAGAAATTTTTGCTTTATCGAAAAGCGTAATATCGACTCCAACATGATCTGCGCTCCTAATGGTCGTGTGATGCGCCAGACTTTTCAATGTCGGCTTTTAAGATGTAACTGTTCTCGGTGACGTACTCAGTGCCGGGATTTAGCCCTCCGAGGACTTCAACCCATTCTTCGCCTTTACGTCCTAACTCCAGCATTCGTACCTCATACTGTTCACCGAACTTGGCATAGACGACAGTGAAATCGCGAAAGTCTTGCAACCCAATACGTTTAACCGCGAGCGGCACATCGATGTTGGCAACTTCAATTTCCGCGTGAACGAAACTTCCAGTTGTTAATTCATCACTCTCATTTGGGAGCATTAACCATGCAATCCTCGCCTGATCGTTCCTGACCTGCGGTTCGATATATGAAACGGTGCCCCGATAAGTTTCATCGTATCCCTCGACATTCAATGTCACCACGGAACCTTTACGGACTTTTAGATAGTCACGTGGATACACCGCCAACTTCGCAATATATTGGCTGTTATCAGTAATTGTCAGTAATGTTCGGTCAGCAGTTTGCTCTCCCGTGTTAGCTAACTGTTCTGTGATAACGCCATGCGATGGGGCCTTAATTTGATAAGGTTTTAGGCTCTCATTACTTTCTACGGTTAATAGGGTTTGACCTTTCTTCACTTCGTCACCGAGACTCACATGCACCTTGGTAATTTCGCCATTAAAGCGAGCAGAAATTTCACGTTGCGCTCCCGCTGGGAGCACCAATCTGCCGTAAGCAGGGATAGTTTGACGCAACGTTTCAGGGCCTGCGATATCGGTTCGAACATCCATTGCATCTGCTACAGCCTGCTCAATAGTTGTACGCCCTTCGAAGTTGTCATATTTCCAATGATAGGAACGCCCCTGATATTTCGCTTTGATAGAGACAGCAAAAGAATGAGGTTCATAGATCACCATATCTCCGCGAAGAAAATCCGCCTGAGCGTTGAAGTTAATCTCGTCCACTACATTTCCTAAGCGGGTTAACTTAACATCTAAATCCACCGATTGAGGATCGACAGGTGTGCCGTCATTGGTAGGCCAGACGCGAAATTCCGGTGGTACACCCGTTTCGAAAATGGAAAGTTCTAAAGCGAATTCACCATCACGTAGCATTCGCCCCCCATGTGAGCCTTTCTCTGGTTCAGCCTGCTCAGCAGCAGGTGATGAGGCTGCCATGGCAGGAACAGTGACTTGGCTCATACCAAAACCAACGTAAAGTAGTATCGTCAAACTCAATGACGAAAGAGTTTTATTGTTTTTCATAATTTGTCTCACTGAGATATCGATGTGCCTGTCAGGCGTTGAATTTCAATATGCTGCAAATGCAGGCTTTCAAATGCTTCAAGCAACTGTGTTTGAGCACTGAGCAATTCCCGGCGCACGCTGCTGAATTGGTTGTAACTGAGTTGGCCTTTATCAAAGGCATTAGTAGCTTCAAATAAAGCGACTTCTAAAGTGGGCACAATTTCTTTTTGAACTGTTTGTATAACGTGCTGTGAATGAGCCATTTCCTGTAGCAACACATAAAGTTGAGTATCCAATGATTGCATCAATGCATTTTGTTCGCTGGCTAAAACATCTTGCTTTGCTTTAAGGGCGGCGATAGCTCCGGCGTTACGATTACTGTCGCCCCACGGAATTGAGACCCCGGCAACTAAACCAAAATCATCGGTCGCTTCATAACGGCGTATACCAGCTGTGAATTCCCACTGAGGTTTGGCCTCTATCCGTGCCAGCTCCATTTGAGACTGAGCGATACGCTCGCTGGTTGTAAACTGTTTTATACGAGGATTTTGCTTAAGCAGTGCTAGTTGGCTTTCGACTGCTGGAACAGTCGGCACGTTGAGTAAGTTGCCGTTCAGGCGATAGTCCTGAGTAGGTTTACCCCATAGCATGGCCAGTTGATATTGACTGGCTTTAAGTTCATGCTCTACGTCTTCCACGGCCAATTCTCGGCGTATCAGCTCGGCTTCTGCCAGTTGCACTTCAACGCTTGAGTTTTTACCGGCCTTCACTCGCTTTGCAATGGCATCAACCACGTCCTTTGCCTGAGTGGCAGCCATCTGATTTAGTTTGAGACGCTCTTGTTTGACCAAAACATCGATATAGTGCTTGGCCACCAACGCCGACAAATCGAGAGCTTTAATCTGCTTCTCCAATGCAAGCTTTGCAGCTTCACTTTTTGTAACATTTACCCGGCTATCAATCTGTTCCTGCTGCAATAGCCATGAATAGGTCAGGGTAGACTGCATGTTTTTCGGAGAACTACGCTCACCCGGACCCATCGCATCTTCAAACATCAGACTAACTTGGGGACGCTCACCTACACTTGCTTGTTGAATACGACCTTGCCAGACCCGTTCCTGCGACACTAAAGCCTGCAAATTCGGGTGATAATCAAGTGTCATCACAATGGCCTCTCGCAAGCTGATAGCTTGCGGGTTTTCATTCGAGGCTGCTGTTGCTGAGAAGATTAAGCTAACCCCTATCAGTGCAGCAGAAAACCGATTGCCGATCGGTTTTTTGGTTTTGCGTTTTAAAAGAATATCTTTCATTCCCAATCCTTATTTAATGGGTGAAAAAGGTTTCAATAAAGTGGTGGAGACTATCAACCGTAGAGGCGGTTAAAAGCGGCGTAAATGCAACCAATATGAATGCCAGCCGAATTGCCAGTCTGGACGATGGCACCATTGGGCTAATCAGGCCTTGAACGCGTAAACTCGTTTGATCATTACCAAAGTAGCTCGTTTGTAACCCGTCGCAGCTAAGACTTGTAGCAATGGAGTCACCACTGCGTTGTATGCGTGCGACATTAATAAGAGTTTGAGCTACGTCTAGGTTGTCGTACTCTTTGGTCGCCGCACTATCTGCCAGTTGCTCAGTCAATAAAGTAAATTGCTTTACTAGATTACCAGTCACAGTAGACGGAAAAAAAGCTGCGAATGTTGCGAAGACAACTTTGAACATGGGATCGCGTGCATCAACATGAGCCATCTCATGCCGAACGATGATATCCAACTCCTGCTCACTGACTTTTGCTATAAGCGCACTAGTTACATAGATTTTCGGATTTAGTAACCCAGAGGTAAAAGCTGTAGGTATTGTCATTGGTAGCGAGTAGTAACCTTGCTTACCAATGATAGCCTTTGGATCGATATCAGATAAGCTAATTAGACTTGCCATCGCTGATGATTGTTTTTTGCGAATATGGACTGTCTTTGTAATTGACCAAAGCAAATAAGCGAAGGCTGAGAATAAAGTGATAGCATGCCAACTAGTGAAACTAAAAATATCGATGTGGTGCCAGTGTGCTAACTCGTTCAGCCATACGGAAGGAAATACGTCTTGCTGCCTCGGCCATAAAAAAGCTATACAACTTATCACGACCCACCATGGTGCAGTCACTAATGCCCACAAGAAAAGTTTGCGAATTCCAAAGGTGAGTTGCACTAACCGCGGAAGTGTGAATAGTGAGATAACGGCAACGAGCGCAACACTGATCGCAAATGTCAGCACAGCAATGCTCAATAAGTTCAGTGTTATTGCCACATTTCCCACGAGCATCATGGCTAGTTCCCTTTACGTAATTTACGTTGTACTTCTATCAACTTTTCCAGCTTATCAAGTTGGGCATCATTGAGATTGTTGGATGCTGAACTGAACGCTGCAATAAGGCTGTGCTCCCCTTCTGCAACAAAGTCACTGGTCACATTGGTGATCAGCTTAGCGATCAACGCTCCCCTGTCTACTTTTGCTCTATAACAGTAGGAGTGGCTCTGTTTCGTTCTACTCAACAAACCTTTTTTAAACAAGCGATCCAAGGTGCTCTGAATAGTATTCAGTGAATTCCCACGAGGCGGCCCAAGCACAAAATGCACTTGTTTCGCATCAGCTTCCGAAGTCTTCCACAGATACTGCAAAACCTGTTTTTCTAATTCACCTAACTGCATAGCTCTTTTCTCTTCTAATAACGAGAGCTATAGTGACAAAAATAAAACCGATAGGCAATCGGTTTTTTGATTTTTTAGTGAGAGCGTTATGAGTTGGCTAATCACAAAGTATCTAATCACAGCAGCGGTAGTCGTCGTAGTTTCTGAACTAGCAAGGCGCAGTGATAAGCTCGGCGCACTTATTGCAGCACTGCCGATCGTAACCATTCTAGTCATGATTTGGTTGTATGTTGAGAACCAACCGATGGAAAAGATCGCTAACCATGCTTGGTATACCTTCTGGTATGTGGTTCCTACATTGCCAATGTTTCTGATCTTCCCAACTCTGCTACACCTCTTTGGTTTTTGGCCGTCATTAGTGATGAACACTAGAGATAACAATTGTGTTTTCTTGGCTTTTTTCGCTTTTCCTCAAGCCTTTTGGAATCACTCTGTTACCTTAGTAAGGTCACGTTTTGCGGTATTACATACCTATTAATACTTTCGTTCAGATGCACATTTTTGCGCTAAACAATTATTCATCTGCCAATGACTCAAAAACTACTTCCACCCAAAAATCGTCAGATGGCAAAGTGGCTAACTAGCATATTTGGCTGCCGTCGGCAAAGGAACATTCGCCAGATTAAGTTAGAGTTTATTCAAATTACTTTCTAGTTTTGAGCACTGCTGTCGCAGTCGCGCTCTTTTTCAATCGAAGATTTTGGTTTCCAATTGACACTCTCTATTTTCGGCATGCTGGTTTCTATCCTCTGGTTTCGTGTCAATCTTGGCAGTATATACTGGCAATCACGTTGGGAATATAGAGCAAGTGTTTTAGAGCAACAACTTGATGAGGAAGCGAATAGGCTAGGGTGGCCGGCTTTACATCAACGCTTGATGAGTATTGATGCTGAATTGGCT
>NCJS01000097.1 GCA_002279005.1 Idiomarina sp. 34-48-12
ACATCGAACTGACCGTTGTTGGCTCGAATTGGTGCCTGATATTCAGGTGAGGTGATTGTCACCGCGAATTCCGTTGGCACTTCTTCACCGTTTGCTGCTTCTCCAACTTGCGCTGCTGAAGCCTGTGGCTGCTCAGGTTGAGCAGCCACGGTTGGTTTCGCGAACTCAGTCACTGGCGCCACTTCCACCTCAACTTTCTCTGCCCCTTGAATGGGCTGATCGCTGTAGGTGACGGTACCATCTGCATTTCGTTTTTTATAAACCTGCGCCGTTGTCGGATCAACGTGCAGCGCTAAGCCAATCAAAAACGTTAACAGAATGGCTGCGAGTGCCAGTGGTTTCATCGTTCGTTATTTCCTTAAACGCTATAGTAAAGGTCAAACTCAATTGGGTGCGTGGTCATTTTCAGCTTCATCACTTCGTGGTGACGCAACTTAATGTACGCATCAATCATTTCATCGGTAAATACGCCGCCCGCAGTTAAGAACTCACGGTCTTTATCCAACGCTTCCAACGCCATCTCTAATGAGTGACATACGGTTGGAATTTCTTTTGCTTCTTCCGCTGGCAAGTCGTACAAGTCTTTATCCATGGCATCGCCAGGGTGGATCTTGTTTTTGATACCATCAAGACCTGCCATCAACAATGCTGAGAAGCACAAGTATGGGTTTGCTGCTGGGTCAGGGAAGCGCACTTCGATACGACGTGCTTTCGCGCTAGCAACCACAGGAATACGAATTGACGCTGAACGGTTACGCGCAGAGTAAGCTAACATAACTGGTGCTTCATAACCTGGAACCAAACGCTTGTACGAGTTGGTGGTTGGGTTACAGAATGCGTTCAAGGCACGCGCGTGTTTGATGATACCGCCAATGTAGTAAAGCGCCATTTCGCTCAAGCCACCGTATTGGTCGCCTGCGAACAAGTTCTTACCGTCTTTGCTAATGGACATGTGCACATGCATACCAGAACCATTATCACCAACAACTGGTTTCGGCATAAAGGTTGCCGTCATGCCATATGAATGCGCCACGTTGTGCACGACATACTTATAAATTTGAATTTCGTCAGCTTTCTTCACCAACGTGTTGAAGCGAGTTGCTACTTCGTTCTGGCCCGCAGTCGCAACTTCATGGTGATGCGCTTCAACCACTAAGCCCATGTCTTCCATCACGGTGCTCATGGTGCTACGAATGTCGTGCGCCGAATCAACCGGTGGTACTGGGAAGTAACCGCCTTTCACACCCGGACGGTGTGCCAAGTTACCTTCTTTGTATTCTTTACCTGAGTTCCACTTCGCTTCTTCCGCTTCAATTTTGTAGAAGCTGCCGCTCATGTCGGTGTGGAAACGCACATCGTTAAACAAGAAGAACTCTGGCTCTGGACCAAAGAACGCCGTGTCACCAATACCCATGCTTTGCAAATACTCTTCCGCACGACGCGCAATTGAACGCGGGTCACGGTCATAACCTTGCATGGTGTCTGGCTCAAGAATGTCGCACACCACATTCATGGTCACTTCATCAGTGAATGGGTCAAGTACAATAGAGCTACAATCAGGCATAAGCACCATGTCTGATTCGTTGATGCCTTTCCAGCCACCAATTGACGAACCATCAAACATCTTGCCTTCTTCAAAGAACTCTTCGTTGATTTGCGAAACCGGGATGGTCACATGCTGCTCTTTACCTTTGGTATCGGTAAAGCGTAAATCCACGAATTTGACATCGTGTTCTTCAATATAAGCCATAACGTCTTGTGGTGTTGTCATGTGATCCTCCGCGATCGTGCATGTCTAGTTTCAGAATTGAGTATAGCAAGCATTGTTCGTTGTGCTTGCACCTTTGCACCAAATTAAAGCAAAAACGATGCCAATATTGGAATTGGCTCATTTTTCAATGGGTTACATTTGCTTCGGTACGGCTACGGTGCTGATCATTGGCTGAATTTGCACCATTGTAGTGCAAATTATTGCACCACGGAAGTGCAAGAGATTGGAAAGCGTTGTTCGTTATTGGTTATTCGTTATTCGGAAAAGCGAAAAACCAAAAACGAATAACGATTAACGCTCTTCAAGCTTGCGCCGCAGGAGCGACGCGTACAGCAATGGGATAACCACGAGCGTTAATGCAGTCGAGACCGCGATACCGAAGATCAGGCTGACGGCGAGGCCGTTGAAGATAGGGTCATCGAGGATGAAGAACGCACCCATCATGGCGGCGATTGCGGTCAGCGTGATTGGTTTGGCGCGCACGACGGCGGCTTCAATTACGGCGGTGTTGAGATCTTTGCCGGCGGCGACTTCTTCGCGAATGAAGTCAACGAGCAAGATGGAGTTCCGCACAATGATGCCGGCCAAGGCGATCATGCCGATCATGGAGGTAGCGGTGAATTGCGCACCCAAGAGGGCATGGCCTGGCATGATGCCAATCAGCGTGAGAGGTATTGGTGCCATGATGACCAGCGGGGTCATGTAGCTACCAAAGTGACCAACAACAAGTACGTAAATCAGTAACAAGCCGACCGCATAGGCTAAGCCCATATCGCGGAAGGTTTCATAAGTGATTTGCCATTCGCCGTCCCACTTCAATGCGGTTTGATCCCAGATGTCTGGCTGTGCGATGTAGGTTTGCGGCAGATCGATGTCGCCGGCGGCATCGAATAAGCCGTACAGCGGGCTATCGAGTTCACCAGCCATATCCGCAGTCACATACACCACTGGGCGTAAGTCTTTATGATACACCGGTTGTGAGTACGGGCGCTGTTCACGATCAATGAGCTCGGCCACTGGAATGGCTTGGCCTGTCGTTTGGCTGATCACGGTGAGGCTTTCAAGTTGTGCTAGCTGCCCCTGCCAATCGGCCGGCAGACGTAACTTCACCGGTACTGGTTGGGTTTGGCCAGGCATTGCCAAGTAGGTGACATTCATACCGCCAAGCGCGGTTTGTAATACCTGCACCACTTGTCCGGCAGTCACGCCAAGTTGTGCGGCACGCTCACGATTGACTTCCCATACTTCTTCGGTGGCTTCAGCCACGAGGGTGCTATCGATATCGACGACACCTTCGGTGGCACTCAATTGTGCGAGCACGTCGCGAGCACCCAGTTCACGCGCTGCGGCCGATGGGCCATACACTTCAGCAACAATCGGTGCCAGCACTGGCGGGCCTGGTGGTACTTCAACAACTTTTAACGATGCACCAACGGCTTCGGCAATTGGCGTGAGCATTGGGCGAATGGCCAATGCAATGTCATGGCTGGCTCGGTCGCGCTCGCCAAGTTCGGCAAGAGTCACTTGTATGTCACCCATGTTGGCGCCTTCGCGCAAATAGTACTGACGCACAAGGCCATTAAAGCCGATAGGTGAAGCAGTACCCGCGTAAATTTGCGTAGCGACGACTTCTTCCACTTCATCGAGTTTCTGTGCCAATTGCATGAGTGTTGCGTTGGTTTCTTCCAAGCTACTGCCTTCTGGCATATCCAGCACCAGCTTGATTTCACTCTTGTTATCGAACGGCAGCATTTTCATCACCACCGCTTGCACGACAGCAAGACCCATCATCGCGACAATCAAAACAATCAGGCCAAAGCCCATGAAATAACGACGTTTACGATGCGTCAGCAGCGGCTGCATAATGCGATTAAAGAAATGATGCAGCTTACCGTTGTGTGCTTCGCCCTCGTGATGCTCGTCTTTGAGTAAGTGACGCGCCAACCAAGGCGTTACCGTTAGGGCGATAATCAACGACAGCAACATGCCCAACGAAGCATTAATTGGGATTGGGCTCATGTATGGGCCCATCAGGCCAGTCACAAACGCCATCGGTAGTAGTGCGGCAATAACCGTAAAGGTTGCCAAAATGGTTGGCCCACCTACTTCATCAACGGCTGCCGGAATGGAGGTTTTCAGCGATTTACCCAAGCCTAAATGACGGTGAATGTTCTCTACCACCACAATCGCGTCATCGACCAAGATGCCGATGGAGAATATCAGTGCAAACAATGACACGCGGTTCAGCGTAAAGCCCCACGCCCACGATGCAAACAAGGTCATGGCTAGGGTAAGCACTACGGCACTACCAACCACAACCGCTTCGCGTTTACCGAGCGTGAGTAGCACCAAAGCCACTACCGAAATGGTTGCGAAGATGAGCTTTTGAATGAGCTTGGATGCCTTATCATCGGCGGTTTGACCATAGTTGCGTGTCACATCAATGTTCAGCTCAGGCGGCAGCCATTGCTGCTTCAATGTATCGAGGCGCGCCAAAACTTCTTGTGCTACCACTACCGCATTTTCACCAGCTTTTTTTGTCACGGCAAGCGTCACCGCTGGCTGCGCTTCACCGCCTGCTGCACGCGACCACACGTAGCGCGATGGCACCACGGCGCTTTCGCTGATTTCAGCCACTTGTTCAAGGCGAACGGGCTTGCCATCAACATTGGCAACAATCAGGTTTCGCAACGTGTTAACGCTGTCGATAAAGCTACTCGCTTGTACAGGAATTTGTTGACCTTGTGCTAAACGGTAGCCCGCCTGCGCGCTCTGGTTCTGCCCCGCCAACGCTTGGCTCACCGCATTAAAATCAAGACCAATACGGCTCAATGCGGTGTTGTCTAAAGTGACATTAATTTGCTCTGGCTCAGCGCCAATCACATTCACTTCACGTACACCGCTCACATTCTGCAGCGGTTCAACCAAGGTATCGGCAACCGATTTCAGATCGAGCCCATCGGCGGTAATCGTTAGTCCCAGAATTGGCACATCATCAATGCCTCGAACTTTCACTAACGGCTGCGAGAAGTTCGGGTGACGCACTTGCCAACTCGCAAGGCTATCAAACAGCTCGACGAGCGCCTTATCGCGTGGCACACCCACTTCAAATTGCACCGTCACCAAAGCTTGGCCGGGTTGCGACACGGAGTAAATGTGCTCAATACCCTGCATGCGGGCAAAGTGTTGTTCAAGCGGCGTAGCTAACTGATCTTCAACCTGACTCACAGCCGCGCCCGGAAACGCCACCATCACATCAGCCATGGTCACGTCAATTTGCGGTTCTTCTTCACGCGGCGTAATCAACGCCGCCATGATGCCGAGAATTAGGCCAAAAATTGCCAGCAATGGCGTGAGCTGAGAGCGTTCACCCCATGCCGCAAATTTACCTGCGATACCGAGGGGCTTATTACTCATAGCTGATCACCTCGCCGGCTTTCAAACCACTGACAACTTCTACAAAACCGTCTTGGCTTAAGCCCAAACGCACCGCGCGCCAGCTGTTATCTTGCATGCGCACCATGGTGAGTTCGCCTTGGTGATAGATAGCTTCAGTAGGCACTTGCACGCCTTCGTGCTCGCCCACCTTTACCAGCACTGGCTGCCATTGACCCGGCATTAAGCCACTGTCACTGGGTAAAATTAAGCGCATTCGCACCGTGCTTGATTGGCTGTGAACCGTTGGAAATACTTGTTGCGCTGTTGGCTCTAAGCCATTCACGCGGGCCCACTGATAAGTAGTTGCTGACTGGGCATAGCGGGCTGGCAAATCCACATGTAAACGCAATTCAGCAGGGTCAAAACCGGATAATAATGGGGTGCCCGGTTGCACTAACTCGCCTGGCTCAACGAAACGTTCGCTGACAATGCCGCCATATGGCGCTTTCACTTCGGTGTAGCTGAGTTGTTCTTCAGCACGCTCAACTGCTGCTTCGGCTGAGCGAAGTTGTGCTTTCGCATTATCGAGGCGAGCCTTGGCGCGGTCGCGTTCAGCCACCGGCACTAAGTCACGTTCAACCAAGCTAGTTACCCGATCAAACTCTTGTTGTTCGGCAACAAGTGTTGCTTTTGCCGCAGCCACCTGAGCTTGTGCTTGGGTTAGCATTTGATACTGCTCAACGGAGGTAATGGTCACGAGTGTTGCACCGGCTGGCACATTGTCGCCCATATCAACAAGTACTTTCTCAACGCGTCCGGAAACTTGCGCAGACACAGTTGCACTATTGGTTGACTCAACCAGCCCTTGCAGGCGCAGATATTCTGCAATAGTTGTTGACTGAACTTGATGCTCAGCTGCATCGGTTGACGTGACAACACTGGCAGTACTGACAACAAACAGGGCGACTGCCCAAGCACGCAATGACATATTCATCTCCTTGCCGAATTTTGCTCAGTTGAATTTCGTAAATAACTAAAATTAACTAAAGTATAGAGCAAAAAACGGCAAGTGTGGATGATTTATTTCGTATTTAACTAAAGTAAGTACCTAG
>NCJS01000251.1 GCA_002279005.1 Idiomarina sp. 34-48-12
AGCCATTGGCTCAACGTGGTCACTGGCCAAAATGAACATGTTCTTGCACGGCGAAGACAACCACAAAATAGAGTGGGGCGACACCATTCGTAACCCCAAGCTACTCGATAAAAACGGCGACTTAATGCTGTTTGATATCGTAACCGCCAACCCGCCATTTAGCCTAGATAAATGGGGCTATGACGACGCTGCCAACGATAAGTTCGGACGCTTCCGCCGTGGCCTGCCACCCAAAACTAAAGGCGACTATGCGTTCATTTTGCATATGATTGAAACGCTAAAACCAGGCTCATCATCAAAGCACGGTGGACGCATGGGCGTTGTCGTACCGCACGGCGTGTTATTCCGTGGCTCTTCGGAAGGCAAAATTCGTAAACAACTTATTGATGAAAACTTGCTTGATGCCGTGATTGGATTACCTGAAAAGCTGTTTTACGGAACCGGTATTCCTGCCGCTATTTTGGTGTTTAAGAAAAACAAAGATAACGAGCGCGTGTTGTTTATTGATGCATCGCGTGAATTCAAATCAGGCAAAAACCAGAACCAACTGAGCGACGATAACATTCAAAAGATTGTCGATGTTTATCGCGCTCGTGAAAGCGTCGATAAATACGCATACCTTGCAACCCTCGAAGAAATTCAAGAAAACGACTTCAACCTTAACATCCCGCGCTACGTTGATACCTTTGAAGAAGAGGAAGAGATTGACCTCATGGCAGTGCGCGCTGAGCGCATGAAGCTCAAAGCCGAACTTGATGAACTAGAAGACCAGATGGCGAAGTATTTGGAGGAGTTGGGTTATGGTGCCTAAGGGGTGGAAGTTAACTGATCTAGGTTCGCTAGGAGCCTGGTCAGGAGGGGGTACTCCGAATAAGGCCAATAAAGCTTTTTGGGAGGGGGGAACAATTCCTTGGGTATCACCAAAGGATATGTGGACAACTAGTGTTGATCGAACTCAAGATTATATTACAGAAGATGCGGTAAAAAACTCTTCTACGAAAGTTTATCCTCCAGGCTCGATATTTATTGTGACGAGAAGTGGGATATTACGAAAGAGAGTACCGGTTGCTATTTCGACAGTGTTTGCCGCCGTAAATCAAGACATAAAAGTATTATCACCAAATATCAATATTGATACGACCTATGTCGCGAATTTTTTATGGTGTTTTAATGATATTGTTCTTTCACGATGTGCCAAGGATGGAACCACGGTAGAGAGTATTGATACGAATTCACTCATGGGTTTTCCCATAAAGCTGCCACCAATTCAAATACAAAAAAAAATCGCCCAAATCCTTTCCACTTGGGATAAGGCCATCACCACTACCGAGCAACTGTTTGCCAACAGCCAGCAGC
>NCJS01000023.1 GCA_002279005.1 Idiomarina sp. 34-48-12
ACTGCTGCCTTTAAACGTCGTCCATGGTTTAATATTTTTAAAAACTCGCTCATAGTTATTCCAAATTATTAACAATGTGTGTAATCAATTTAATACAGAGTTTATCAAGACGACAATCTTAAAAATTTGTCTTAAATATCTTACACACAAAGTTAATTCATTTAAATAAATTACATATTTGGATAATTAGGACCGCCAGTTCCTTCTGGAGTTACCCAAGTTATATTTTGCGACGGATCTTTAATATCGCATGTTTTACAGTGAATGCAGTTTTGAGCATTAATTTTAAATACGGCTTCACCATTTTCTTCAACCACTTCATACACGCCAGCAGGGCAGTAACGTTGTGCCGGCTCGGCGTATTCTGGAAGATTTACCGTTAATGGAATGGCGTTATCTTTCAATTGCAGATGGCACGGTTGGTCTTCTTCATGGTTCGTATTTGATAAAAAGACCGAAGATAAACGGTCGAAGGTTAATTTGTTATCCGGCTTCGGATACTCCAACGGTTTGCATTCGCTGGCTTTACGCATCTGACTGTGGTCAGTGCTCTCGTCCTTAATGGTGAACGGTAATTTTCCGCCAAACCAATTTTGATCAACCGTGTTGTATGCGCCACCTAAGATGGTTCCGAACTTGTGGACCGCTGGACCAAAGTTACGCGAGCAATAAAGTTCTTTATAAAGCCATGACTTTTCAAAGCGCTCAGCGAAATCAGGCAATTCAGCAGGTGTTTCTTCGTGTTGTAACGCTGCAAAAATGCTTTCCGCAGCTAACATCCCTGATTTCATTGCCGTGTGGTTGCCTTTAATTTTGGCAAAGTTAAGCGTACCAGCATTACAGCCAACCAAAACACCGCCTGCAAAGGTCATTTTTGGCAAAGCGTAGAAACCGCCTTTGGCAATAGCACGCGCGCCATAGGTCACGCGCTTACCGCCTTGTAGTGTTTTGGCGATTTCAGAATGCGTTTTAAACTTCTGGAATTCGCCAAAAGGATTCAAGTACGGATTGCTGTAATTCAAGTCGACAATTAAGCCCACATACACTTGGCCATCTTCAGCGTGATACAAGTAACCACCGCCGCTAGCTTCGTCAGTAAGCGGCCAACCTGTGGTATGAACAACTAAACCAGGCTGATGCTGCTCTGCTGGAATATCCCAGATTTCTTTGAAGCCAATTGCATAGTGTTGCGGTGACTTGCCGTCAGCAAGGTTGAATTGATCTTGTAAGCGTTTGCCTAGATGCCCTCGACAACCTTCTGCGAATACCGTGTATTTCGCGCGAAGCTCCATGCCAGGTTCAAAACCAGGTTTCTGTTCGCCTTTACTATCAATGCCCATATCACCCGTAATAATACCGGCGACTCGACCGTCTTCTAAAATAATGTCGGCGGCTGGGAATCCTGGGAATATCTCGACCCCAAGTTGCTCGGCTTGCTCTGCCAACCAACGACAGACATTGCCCATGCTGGCGATGTAATTGCCTTTATTATGGAATGTCTTAGGCACCATGAAGCCTGGCAGCTTCGTTGCTTTATCGGCGCTTTTCAACAGCATGATGTCATCGCCCGTCACTTCGGTAGTGAGTGGCGCACCGCGCTCTTTCCAATCCGGGAACAATTCATTCAATGCACGTGGTTCAAATACGGCACCTGACAATATATGGGCGCCAACTTCCGAGCCTTTCTCAACCACACAAATCATTAATTCTTGATTGTTCTCTTGTGCTTGTTGGGCAAGACGTATGGCGCAGCTTAAGCCCGCAGGGCCTGCACCAACCACGACGACATCAAATTCCATACTTTCGCGTTGCATAGTTTACTCCTGGTAAGGCGTGTCATTATTTGTTTGATCAGGGTGTTCGAGCATCCCTTGAACTTGTTCTGCAGGAACAGGGCGCGCGAGGAAATATCCCTGCGCGGACAAACAATCACGCTGCAATAAAAAATCGATCTGTTGTTGCGTTTCTACACCCACAGCACAAATATGGATGCTGCGTTCATGGGCAAATTTTATCATGGTGTCGGCAATCAGCGCCTGCACTCTATTGTGAGGTATATCCGTTAGCAATGCCTGACTTATTTTCAGCAGATAGGGCGGACATAATTGCATGGCCTTCATGGTAATAAAGTTTAAGCCAGTACCGTCAACCGTCAATTTCACACCAATGGCTCGTAATTTTGCGAGTACGCCGTCTTTTTGACAGGCATGACTGCAATACAAATCTTCGTGAATCTCGATATATAAATTTTCAGGTGGCACGTTGTAGCGGCGTAAGTTTGTCTGCAATAAGTCAGGCAATTCAGGCAATGCCAATTGTTTGCCTGATAAATTGATATGGATGGTTAATTGCGCGTGGTCATCCGCAAGCCATTGACGATAATCATTGAGCACGCGTTTCAGTAGGTTATCGGTGAGCGGCACAATCAAACCAGTATCTTCAATGAGTGACAAAAACTCTTCTGGGAGCGCTAACTCGCCATCATCTTGGCGCCAACGCATGAGTGCTTCCAAGCCGGTGACATGCTTCGAGCGCAAGTCGAAAATTGGCTGATAGTGCACTTCAACCCGATCGGCTTCGACAGCTTTATGCAACTGCTCTAACAAGAATTGACGCTTTGATAGCTCAGATTGGTGTGAGCGGTTATAAATATTGATGCCATGATAGTCTGATTTTTTTGCTTGGTTCAAAGCCGCATCGGTATGACGCAGCAAGTTATCCGCATCAAAATCGGCATCATTGGCGAAGGCAATTCCCATTGATGCCGAGGCGTAAACTTCATGGCTATTGATGTAGAACTCTGGTTTCACGATGCGCACGAGTTGATCAGCAATGTCAGTGGCTTGTTGGTCGGTGGTTACGCCTTCTTTCACCACTAAGAATTCATCGCCACCAATACGGGCAATAAAATCAAACTTAACCGGGCAGCGTTGAATGCGGTGCGCAAGCCGACGCAATAATTCATCACCAAT
Source organism: Idiomarina sp. 34-48-12 (assembly GCA_002279005.1). Classification (GTDB taxonomy): domain Bacteria; phylum Pseudomonadota; class Gammaproteobacteria; order Enterobacterales; family Alteromonadaceae; genus Pseudidiomarina. Next base: position 2,973 of record NCJS01000023.1, read on the forward strand.
TTTATGACCTAGCGCGTTATTAATTTCTTTAAAGTGATCAACATTCAGTTGAATCGCGACTAATTGGCCTTGGTGACTCGCTAATTCTGGCAGACGCTCCTGCAAGTAGCGCAGAAGCGCATTTCTATTCGGCACTTCTGTTAAGGCATCGTGTTCGGATAGATAAGCTAATTGTTGTTCAATTTCGTCGCGCTTTTGCAATTGTTGCATCAGTGCTTCGTTGTTTGTTTTTAATCGCTCATACCGCTGTTGTTGTAATTTCATTCGAAATATCAACACCATAAAAAATCCAGTAACGAACATTCCTAGTAACGGCACAATGTATGAGTTGATGACATGCATCTCAGAAAATTTGAGTGGTGTTGGCCACACCATAAATTGCCACTGCTGGTTCGCAACGCGAATTGTAAAATCAGTTGTCCATTCGTTTTTAAATGCAGCATCACCGCTGAAAGTAAAAATGAGATCGTTATCTTGTTTTACCTCAACCTGATACCCCTCAATAATGTGATGATGTATGGTGCTTTTTAATAGCTCGCGTACATCAATCACCATGGCCACATAGTAATGCTGATCAACATTCATGATGGGCAGGAATAGCGCCAAATCGTGCGCGTTCAGAGATAGGTTATGCGCCGGCATGAGCACTGTTGTGTCGTTTGACTGCTGCAATTTAATCAGCTGTTCAGGGGTGCCTTGATAGCTCTCAACAATAATCTGCTCGGAGCCATTTAAGAGTTCTTGATCAACAAAACGAAGTTGTTCATCAAGCACCGTAATGTGCTGTACCGATTGGTAGAACGAATTCACGGCGCGGCGAAGTTGGGGTAGTCGCTCAGCCGGAGCGCTATCACTCATTTTTAATAGCTCACCAGCTATTTCGCCGGCGTACAGTAAGCGGATTAAGCTGCCGCGCACATTACCTTCTAGACTTTGTGCGTCGGCGCGCATGCGTTCTGCAATGCGTTTATGATCGTATTGCTCGAGGGTTAGGGCTGCAGCAATGGTCATTGCCAGCCCAATTCCAGCGGTGATGATCGACGAACGCCATTGCTTCATGCATGAATTCCTATGGCTACCATTGCGAGTATCATTGTGCGTATCACTGCATCAGTTCTGCGCGATTACGGAACTGCTCTAACGCATCCGGATTGGCTAAGGCATCGGTATTCTTCACTGTTTCGCCGTGAACAACTTGGCGAACCGCAAGCTCGACAATCTTGCCACTAATTGTGCGTGGAATGTCCGTCACTTGGGCGATAACAGCGGGCACGTGGCGAGGCGTTGCATTGCGGCGAATGATTTGACGAATCTCTTGCTGTAAAGCGTCGTCAAGCGTCACGCCTTCACGCAGTCGTACAAACAACACCACACGTTCGTCGTCTTGCCAACGTTGGCCAATGGCGATGCTTTCAAGCACGCTATCAATTTTTTCCACTTGGCGGTAGATTTCTGCTGTCCCAATACGCACGCCACCCGGGTTGAGTACCGCATCGGAACGGCCATAGATAATAACGCCGTCATTGGCGGTTACTTCAGCATAATCACCATGCGCCCAGGTATTCTCAAAACGTGCGAAATAGGCGTTAAAATAGCGCTGCCCATCATTATCGTTCCAGAATCCAATTGGCATACATGGGAAACTATTACAGCAAACTAGCTCGCCTTTCTCTTGCGCGACGGCTTGTCCTTCATCGTTGAATACCTGAACGTCTAAACCGAGGCCCTTGCACTGCAGTTCGCCTCGGTGTACCGGCAGTATCGGGTTACCAAGGGCAAAGCAAGAAACGATATCCGTACCACCTGAAATGGACGATAAACAGAGGTTCGATTTAATGTCGCGATAAACAAAGTCAAAGCTTTCAGGTGCAAGCACAGAGCCGGTTGTTAAAATGGCTCGAAGTGCGCTTAAGTGATGCTTTGTTCGTGGCGTATACTCGGCCTTTTCAAGTGCAGAAAGATACTTGGCGCTCGTGCCAAAAACACTGATTTGTTCTTGCTCGGCGATATCCCAAAGCACAGCAGGTTCTGGATAGAAAGGTGAACCATCAAATAAGACCAGCGTTGCACCTTGAGCGAGGCCAGAAACCAGCCAATTCCACATCATCCAACCGCACGTCGTGAAGTAAAAAAATACGTCGTCGCGGTCGATATCGGTGTGCAATGCATGTTCTTTCATGTGTTGCAGTAAGGTGCCACCAACGCCATGTACAATACATTTCGGAACACCGGTGGTGCCCGAACTAAACATGATGTAAAGCGGTGCATTGAACGGCATACGTACAAATTCTAACGTGGTTACCGAACGGTCTAAATAGTCGTTCCAAGCAACCGAAGAAGCGTCATAGCGATGTTCAAAACCGGCAAAATTAACCACAATTGTGGTTTCAACAGACGAAAGCTCAGCACGAATCGCGTTTACTTTTTCGCTGATGTCGAGCTGCTTGCCGTTATAGAAATAGCCGTCGACGGTGATGAAAAGCTTTGGCTCAATTTGGCCAAATCGGTCGACCACGCCTTGTACGCCGAAATCTGGTGAGCAACTTGACCAAATAGCGCCTAAGCTGGTGGTTGCGAGCATCGCTATAATGGTTTCAATGCAGTTTGGCATCATCGCTGCAACACGATCACCGGCGACAACGCCTTGCTTTTTGAAAGCGGCAGCTAATGCAGCAACCTCATGGCGCAGCTCGGCATAGGTTAACTGTTGTCGAGCGCCATTTTCGCCACGAAAAACGAGTGCGATGTGATCGTCTTGATAGCGTAACAGGTTCTCTGCGAAATTCAGTTTTGCATCAGGGAACCATTGCGCGCCTGGAATTTTGTTGCCATCAACGAGCGTGCGATCGCCAGCGTCGCCAATGACATCAAAGTAGTCCCAAATATTCCGCCAGAAGGCGTCATGATGTTGAACTGACCAATCATGTAGTTGGCTATATGTTGTTATATCAGTGCCGTGTTTGCGATTCACGTTCTGCATGAAATCGGTCATGCGAGCGGCTGCAATTTGGCTTGAGTCAGGTTGCCACATGATTTTATTTGTCATTTTGTGTGTTCCTGTTTAGCTAGTTCTGCGAGTGCGACATTCGAGCGCGGGCCGTGATTCAGATGTTGGCAAATTGCCGCGCCAGCATGCACGAGTTGGCTGAGATCGATACCCGTATCAATACCCATGCCATGCAGCATGTACACCACATCTTCGGTCGCGACATTGCCACTGGCGCCTTTGGCATAAGGACACCCGCCAAGCCCAGCTACGGCGCCATCGATAGTAGCAACACCCATAGGTAAGCAACTGGCAATATTGGCAAGCGCTTGACCGTAGGTATTGTGGAAATGTAATGCGAGTTGTTGCATTGGCACTTTGTCTGCGACAGCGCTTAACATCCGCTGCGCATGAAGTGGGGTACCCACACCGATGGTGTCGCCGAGAGATATTTCATAACAGCCCATTTGCCAGAGTTTTTCGGCAACATAAGCCACGTCGGTAAGACTCACTTCACCTTGATAAGGGCAACCAAGCACACAACTGACATAGCCGCGCACTTTCATATTTTGAGCTTTTGCGGCTTCGATGACTGGGTCGAAGCGCTCGAGACTTTCCGCGATGCTGCAATTGATATTTTTCTGGCTAAACGCTTCTGACGCCGCACCAAAAATAGCCACTTCATCTGCACCAGCAGCGATAGCCGCTTCAAAGCCTTTTAAATTCGGCGTTAAAGCGGCATAAGTACGACCATCGAAACGCTCGATACCGGTAAATACTTCGGCGCTGTCAGCCATTTGCGGCACCCATTTTGGGCTTACAAAAGCACCGGTCTCAATGTAGGACAATCCAGCTCGCGCCAACGCATTCACAAGCTCAATTTTTGCCTCAACGGGCACCGCTTGCTCGTTTTGAAGCCCATCGCGTGGGCCAACTTCAACAATTTTTACCTGTTGGGGCAAACTCATGGGGTTTCCTTATTCATCTTTCAAACTAATCAATTCAGCGCCATCGCTGACAAGATCACCAGCCTGATAGAATACTTGAGCAATTTCGCCGTCGCGTGGTGCGCGAATGGTATATTCCATTTTCATCGCTTCCATAATCACCAGCGCTTGGTCTGCAGTGACGGTATCGCCAGCCTGAACCATCACTTGAACAACGGTACCGTTCATTGGCGCAGTTAGACTGCCGGCAGCAGTTTCTTGCTCCAGTGTATCAGTGACGTTATGACGATTGAAACGCAAGCTGGCGTGTTCGGTCATCACGACAATGTCATGCTCTGCACGCAACATATGAGCTTGGAAGCGGTGACCGTTCTTGCTAAAAAACCATTGCTCGCCAATACGGTCGACTTGCCAGGCGTCGTTGCTATCAATTTGATACCAAGCTCGGTTGCGTTCAACCAACTGAATATCGTGCAGGGTGTCACCATATTGCAAGCTGAGCCCAAATTGACGTGGTTGATTTAAGCGAAAACTATGTTGGGTAAACCATGGGTTTTGATTGCCCACTGATTTTTCATCAAAGCGCTCTGCTAATGTTGCCATTACCGCATAGTCATTCACTAAATGACTGGTATCTGGAAACAGGTCCGCTTCATACTTTTCTATAAATCGTGTGGTTAATTCCGCTTGCCCAAATTTCTTGTGGCTCGCAATACGACGTAGGAAATCAATATTGGTGCGCACACCCGCAACGCGATAGTCGTTTAGTGCTTGAATGAGTCGACGCAACGCCACGGTGCGATTCTCGCCCCAAACAATGAGCTTGGCGATCATGGGGTCATAATAGGAGCTGACTTCATCGCCAGCAATGACACCGCTATCGATACGTACATAATCGCTACTTGCAGGTGGTTGCAGCACGTGCAGCGTTCCGGTGCTTGGCAAAAACTCATGGTCAGGGTCTTCGGCATAAATACGGGCTTCAAATGAATGGCCGTTCACTTCAATCTGATCTTGGGCTAGGGGCAGGGGTTCGCCACTAGCGACCATGAGTTGCCACGCGACCAAGTCTTGACCCGTGACCATTTCGGTGACCGGATGCTCCACTTGTAAGCGGGTATTCATTTCCATGAAGTAGAATTTGTTGTCGGTATCGAGTAAAAACTCAACCGTACCGGCACCGACATAGTCAATCGCTTGAGCAGCGCGCACGGCGGCTTCACCCATCGCTTGACGGGTACTGGTGCTGATGGACGGCGCTGGTGCTTCTTCAATGACCTTTTGATGGCGTCGTTGCACCGAACAGTCGCGTTCTGCTAGATAAACGGCGTTGCCGTGCTCATCACAAAATACTTGAATTTCGACATGGCGCGGGTTGCCGATGAATTTTTCCACGAGCATTTTGTCATTGCCGAACGACGCTTGCGCTTCGCGTTTGGCTGAGCTCAATGCTTCATCGAATTGTTTCGCGTTCTCGACCACACGCATGCCTTTACCGCCACCACCATAGGCCGCTTTCAGCAGCACGGGGTAACCAATTTTTTCGGCTTCGGTACGGAGTTTTTCAGCGCTTTGTTCACTACCGTGATAGCCCGGTACCAACGGTACGCCAGCTTCGCTCATAATTGCTTTAGCGGCGCTCTTTGAACCCATGGCAGCAATGGCGCTGGTTGGTGGCCCAACAAAGATAATATTGTTGCTGGCACAGGCGTCGGCAAAATCTTCGTTTTCCGACAAAAAACCATAGCCAGGGTGTATGGCATCGGCACCGGTTTGTTTCGCGGCCGCAATAATTTTATCGATGACGAGGTAACTTTCGGCACTTGGCGCGGCGCCAATATGAATACTCTCATCGGCTAACTGTACGTGCTGTGAGTGACGGTCCGCATCAGAATAGACAGCGACGGTACGAATACCTAACTGCCGTGCCGTTTTGATTATGCGGCAAGCGATTTCACCGCGGTTAGCAATTAGCAATTTTTGCAACATTGCTGTTCCTTAATTATTGAGTGATTTTCCAGTTCGGCGCACGCTTTTCTAAAAATGCGCTGAGGCCTTCTTGACCTTCTGCCGAAACCCGAATTTCTGCGATACGTTCAATCGTCACGCGTCGTGTATTTGCATTGAGTGGCTGCTGATCGATATCTAGTGCAAGCTGCTTGGCCGCGGTAACTGCCGCAGGGCTGTTAGCAACTAGGCTATCAATTAATGGGCGCACGGCAGTTTGTAGATCGTCAACAACGTCGTGTACCAAGCCGATTTGGTGAGCTATTTCAGCACCAAAACGCTCGGCGGTAACCATATAACGACGTGCTTGACGGGTGCCAATGGCGCGCATCACATAGGGACTGATAACCGCCGGGATGAGGCCTATTTTCACTTCGCTGAGACAGAAGCTGCTAGCAGGCGTCGCCAGTGTGATATCACAACATGCCGCCAAGCCAACAGCGCCACCAAATGCGGCACCTTGCACTAGGGCAATGGTCGGCTTAGGTAGCTCGTCAAGTTCTTGCATGAGGCGCGATAGTTCACCCGCATCAGCAATATTTTCATCGTAATTTTTAGCGGCCATCGAGCGCATCCAGCCTAAATCAGCGCCCGCCGAAAAGTTCTTGCCGTTTGATTGCAGAACCAAGACACGAACGTTGTCATTGGCGCGAACGTCATTCAGAGCATGTAATAGCTCCGCGATCATGCTGTCGTCAAAGGCATTATGAACCTCTGGTCGATTTAAGGTCAGATAAGCCACATGACTACTGACCGTGAGATCAATTGCTTGGTATGCCATACAGCCTCCTTACATCCGGAATACGCCGAACTTGGTGTCGGCAATTGGTGCATTGTTGGCAGCGGCTAAGCTGAGCCCTAAAACGGTGCGTGTTTGCGCTGGATCGATAATGCCATCATCCCATAACCGCGCTGAGGCGTAGTAGGGGTGTCCTTGTTTTTCGTAGGTGTCGATAATTGGCTTTTTGAGCTTTTGTTCGTCTTCGGAACTCATGGTTTCGCCTTTACGCGCCAAGTTATCTTTGGTGACTTGCGCCATAACGCCGGCAGCTTGTTCGCCGCCCATCACCGAAATACGTGCATTTGGCCACATGAACATCAAGGTTGGGTCGTAGGCACGGCCACACATACCATAGTTACCAGCGCCATAACTACCACCAATCAGCACTGTAAATTTAGGCACCTGAGCACAACTCACTGCGGTCACCATTTTGGCACCGTGTTTTGCGATACCTTCAGCTTCGTACTTTTTACCAACCATGAAGCCGGTAATATTCTGCAAAAACACTAATGGAATTTTGCGTTGGGCGCAGAGTTCAATGAAGTGCGCACCTTTTTGTGCTGATTCAGAGAACAAAATACCGTTGTTGGCAACAATGCCGACCGGATAGCCGTGTATGCGAGCAAAGCCGGTGACGAGGGTGTTCCCATAGTTCTGTTTAAACTCGTCGAAATCAGAGTCATCAACAATGCGCGCAATCACTTCACGCACGTCATATGGTTTACGTAAGTCGGTACCCACAATGCCGTAAAGTTCTTTGGCATCGAAGCGCGGTTCTTGCACTGCGCTTGGCTGAACCGGCTCTGCGCCATGATAATTTAATCGAGCAACGGAACGGCGCGCGAGAGCCAAGGCGTGTTCATCATTCATCGCAAAATGATCGGCAACGCCAGACACACGCGTGTGAACATCGGCACCGCCGAGTTCTTCTGCGCTCACTTCTTCACCCGTGGCGGCTTTAACTAACGGTGGGCCGGCTAAGAAAATGGTACCTTGTTCTTTGACGATGATACTTTCATCAGCCATTGCTGGCACGTAAGCGCCACCCGCGGTGCAAAGCCCCATGACCACAGCAATTTGTGGAATACCTTTTGCGGACATATTCGCTTGGTTAAAGAAGATGCGACCGAAGTGGTCGCGGTCTGGGAATACTTCGTCTTGGCGTGGCAAGTTAGCGCCACCTGAATCCACTAAGTAAATACATGGCAAATGACAGCGCTCAGCAATTTCTTGCGCGCGAAGGTGTTTTTTCACCGTCAACGGGTAGTAGGTGCCGCCTTTTACTGTGGCGTCGTTGGCAACAATCATACATTGCACGCCCTCAACCCGACCAATTCCGGCAACCACACCTGCAGCAGGAACGTAATCTTCGTAACAATCCCACGCTGCAAACTGGCCAATTTCAAGAAATGGCGAACCGCTGTCGAGTAATTTTTCAATACGTTGGCGCGCTAATAACTTACCGCGAGAAAGGTGACGCTCTTGATACTTCGGGCCACCACCTTGTTTAATTTGTTCGGCTTTAGCAAATAAATCATCAACCACTTCTTGCATGGCTTGCTGATTGGCCAAAAACGTTTCGTCTTTTGGGTTCACTGTGCTGGTTAATACCGTCACGATTGCGACTCCTGATAATTAGTTGCGCAAAATTAAGCTGATTCGCTGAAAAGCTCGCGGCCAATCAACATACGGCGAATTTCTGACGTGCCGGCGCCAATTTCATATAATTTTGCGTCGCGCAATAAGCGCCCAGTCGGATACTCATTAATGTAACCGTTCCCGCCCAGTAATTGAATGGCATCGAGGGCTAATTGTGTCGCTAATTCAGCGGCATATAAAATGGCACCAGCAGCATCTTTGCGCGTGGTTTCGCCGCGATCACATGACTGAGCAACGGCATAAACATAAGCACGAGCCGCGTTGGTGCGGGTGTACATGTCTGCCACTTTTCCTTGCACCAATTGGAACTCACCAATGGCTTTACCGAATTGCTTGCGGTCGTGAACATACGGAACCACCACATCAAGACAAGCTTGCATGATGCCGCATGGGCCTGCCGCAAGTACTGCGCGTTCATAATCAAGACCGCTCATCAGTACTTCAACGCCGCAGTTTACGTCACCTAGAACGTTCTCGGCAGGCACTTTGCAGTTTTCAAATACCAGTTCACAGGTATTCGAACCACGCATGCCTAACTTATCAAGTTTCTGAGCAGTGCTAAAACCCGCGAAGTCTTTTTCAATAATAAAGGCCGTAATACCACGGGAGTTCTTATCTGGTGACGTTTTTGCATAAACCACGAGTACGTCGGCATCAGGACCGTTGGTGATCCACATCTTATTACCATTAAGCACGTAGTGGTCGCCTTGCAATTCAGCGCGTAACTTCATGCTGACCACGTCAGAGCCCGCATTCGGTTCGCTCATTGCTAACGCACCAACATGCTCGCCACTGCATAATTTCGGTAGATATTTTTCTTTTTGTGCCTGATTGCCGTTGCGTGCAATTTGATTCACACAAAGGTTTGAGTGTGCGCCGTAACTTAAGCCAACTGAAGCCGATGCGCGGCTGATCTCTTCCATCGCGACAACGTGTTCGAGGTAACCAAGGCCAGAACCACCGAACTCTTCTGGAACGGTCATACCGAGTAAGCCAAGGTCGCCCATTTTGCGCCACAAATCAGCAGGGAATTCATTTTTTTCATCAATTTCTGCAGCACGCGGGGCAATCTCATCACGAGCAAAGGCATTGACGGATTCGCGAATCATTTCTGCCGTTTCGCCAAGGCCGAAATTAAAGGTGGTGTACTGACTAATCATAACTACTCCTGATTTGCTGCTGCAGAACTCGATGCCGGCTGACCTGCTGCAATTTCAGCAAGTTCATCGCGACAACGATCTTCTAAGTTAGTGAGTTCTACTAAAAGAACCTTAATATCTTCAAGTTGTTGTTTGAGTGACATTTTCTTGTCATCAATCAACGCTAAAACGGTATGCAGCTGACGTGCGCTGCTATTTTCCATGTCATATAAGTCAAACAAATTTTTGGTTTCTGCCAGCGAGAATCCAAGTCGTTTACCCCGTAAAATAAGCTTCAACCGCACTCGGTCTTTATTCGTATAAAGTCGGGTTTGGCCCTGCCGCTGCGGAGAGAGCAAGCCTTGATCCTCATAGAAGCGGATGCTACGAGTGGTGATGTCGAATTCACGGGCTAATTCGCCGATGCTGTAGATGGTTGTTCCGTTCATTTTTGCTTGCTTGTCATGGTTGAGGGCGTTAAGCTTAAAACAAGTTGACGTTAACGTAAAGGTAAGAAAGGCCGAAAAGCGTTATTAGCTATTGGATATTAGATATTAGCCTCGATGTATCAGGCTTTTGTGTTTTAACTAATATCTAATATCCAATAGCTAATATCGAAGTTGGTCTTCAAGGGAGTATTTATGTCTGATGCAGTTGTAATTGTTGCCGCTAAACGCACCCCAATGGGTGGCTTTCAAGGCAGTTTGACCGAAGTGAGCGCCCCCAATTTAGGCGCTATCGCCATTAAAGCGGCGCTCGCAGAGAGTGGGTTGCAAGGCGACGATGTGCAAGAAGTCATTATGGGCAACGTGTTGCCGGCCGGTTTAGGCCAAGCGCCTGCGCGTCAGGCAACTTTGTATGCAGGGCTACCGCGCAGTGCTGGCGCGACAACCATTAATAAAGTGTGCGGTTCTGGCTTGAAAGCGGTGATGTTCGCGCATGATTTAATTCATGTTGGTTCGGCCGATGTGGTGGTAGCTGGTGGTATGGAAAGCATGTCGAATGCGCCATATTTGTTGAAAAAAGCGCGTGCCGGCTTCCGTATGGGCCACGATGCCATTTATGACCACATGATGTTGGATGGTCTTGAAGATGCGTACGAAGGCAAGGCGATGGGCTGTTATGCACAGAGCACTGCTGATGACTATGGTCTTGGTCGTGAAGCGATGGATAACTTTGCTTTGGCATCATTAAGTCGCGCTCAAACAGCAATTAAAGACGGTTTGTTTAAAGATGAAATTGTGCCGGTGACTTACAGCACGCGTAAAGGCGATGTCACGGTTGAAATTGATGAGCAACCAGGCAAAGCCATGCCGGATAAAATTCCAGGTTTGCGCCCAGCGTTTGCCAAAGATGGCACGATTACGGCAGCAAACTCGAGCTCAATTTCAGACGGTGCTGCAGCATTGGTATTGATGCGTGAAAGCGAAGCGAAAGCGCGAGGATTAAAGCCGTTAGCTCGTGTTGTCGGGCATGCGACTCACTCACAAGCGCCAGCTGAATTTACCGTGGCGCCAATTGGTGCGATGAACAAATTGCTCGATAAGGTTCAATGGAACATAGACGACGTGGACTTGTGGGAAATTAACGAAGCCTTTGCGATGGTGACCATGCTTGCGATGCAACAAATGGATATTGACCATGACAAAGTGAATGTTCATGGCGGCGCTTGTGCACTTGGTCACCCAATTGGTGCCAGCGGTGCACGTTTGCTCGTTACGTTGCTGCACGCGCTGAAACAGCGCGGCAAGCAGCGTGGTATTACGTCGCTTTGTATTGGTGGCGGTGAAGCCGTCGCTGTCGCTGTTGAAATGATCTAGCTTGATCGTTTTGATGCGAGCCATACGGAGCTAATCAGAATGGCACCACCGAGGGCAAGCCGAGGCCAGTCTACGGCTTGACCCCAAAACGCATAGTTAATCAGTAAGCCCGCTGGAATAAGCATATTGTTCATGGTGGCAAGTTGGGCAACGTTAACGCGCTTCGCACCAAGGTTCCATGCCAGATAACCAAGGCCGGATGCGCCGAGACCAAGCCACAGTAAAATGCCCCATTCTAGCTGGGTTGTTGGTATTTTAGAAAAGTCGGCAAAGAGTGCCATCGCAATACCAGATGCAGCGGTGGCGCCAATAAAGAATAGGGCGAAGGCATGCACTTGATTGCGAGCGTCGCCAAGTTCGAGTCGTTTATAAAAGACTTGTCCGGCTGCGAAACATAGGTTGGCAGCTTGAATCAATAAGAAGCCAATGACGAACGAATCGCTTAGTGTTTCAAAGCGGATGACGGCGGCACCAATGACGGCGACAACCGCTGCGAGCCACCAACGAGCCGGTAAATGTCGACGCTGAAAAATAACATCGTCGATAAACGTCACATAAAGTGGCGTGAAAATCGTAAATAAGAGTACTTCAGCAACGGATAGATAAAGAAACGCGTGGTAGAGAAAGAGATACATCACGCCAATTTGAATGGCACCAATAACGGCGAGTTGCCATTGCTGTCGAAAGGCAAGACGAGCTGGGCGCCACAACGGTAAAAACAAAGCAAGCGCAAGGATCATGCGGATAAATACGGCAATATAACCGTCGACATGGCCGGCAAGAAACTCCCCGATGAGTGAAAAGCTTGCAGCCCATAGTGCGGTCACAGCCCAAAGTATCCACATAGTTATTTTCCTTTTTAATTTGCGCTTTTGGTGGCAGAAGTTTCGCGATAGTACTGCGGTGATATACCCATTGTTTTCTTAAACAGTCGCGAAAAATAGTACGGGTCATCAAAGCCGAGTTGTTGACTGATTTGACGAATTGAATCGGTTGAAGCATCTAACAACTGACAGGCTATTTTAACCCGAATTTGATTAAAGTAACGCATCGGGCTGGTACCAGTGAATTGCTTGAATTTTTTGCTGAAATGGAAGCGCGATAATCCAGCAAAATCAGCAAAATCGTCTAGGCTTAAATCGCGATGCGAGTTGTCGTACATAAAGCGTTCGAGTGCGGGTAAATCAAAGCCTTGTGGCGCCTGCATGGTTGCCGTTAAGCGCGGTAATTCAGCAATAATTCGCTGCAGCAAGCTCGCTGCGACCACTGCCGCGGCAAACTGATGCCGTTGGGTTTGTAAATTGAGTAGGTCGGTAACTACCGGAATGAGTTGCCGCCAGCGCGCTAGTGTTAATACCGGTTGCTGGTCGGTTAACTCAAGAAATTCAGGGCATGCCACTGCGGCAGAGCCTTGAAAATGTGCCCAGTAGATGCTCCAAGGCTGTTCGGCGTGCGCTGCATATGCGTGAGCTTGCCCAGCAGGCAATAGCAATAATTGTCCAGCATGGAGCGTGCCACTGGCCGTTTCGGTTCGATACCAACCGCTACCGCGATGGCAAAATATGAGCAGGTGATCGGTGTGCTGCTGGCGTTCTACTTGGTGCCCTTGGGCATCGACATAATGTCCGTATGCAAGAGGGTATAAATGTCTCGTCAGTGGATGGCGAGCTAGTTGTCGCGTCAATTGTAATGGCAAAACAACCCGTGAACTTCCCGTTGGAAGTGGCCACGATGAAGGTTGGCTCATGGAAGGCTCCGAGATCGCAATTTTGTCCATTATAGGGGCAAAATCGTCGATGTTAAAGGACTTCGAAAACAACGACAATGGATGACATGCGAAAACGATATTAGCTATTGGATATTGGATATTAGAACTGATGTATAGGGCATTTGTGTTTTGTCTAATATCTAATATCGAATAGCTAATATCGCAGTTGAAGAATTCAATAAAGAGGTTATACAGATGAGCAAGAAAGTTCCTTTATTTATCGACGGCGAATTCGTGCAGTCGAACACCAGTAACTGGATTGACGTGACCAACCCGGCCACGCAAGAAGTGATTGCACAAGCACCTTGTGCGACTCAGGACGAGATGAAGAAAGCGGTTGAGAGCGCGAAAAAAGCGTTTTTGACTTGGAAAGAAGTGCCAGTTTCTGAGCGTGCGCGTGTGATGATGCGTTATCAAGCGTTGCTGAAAGAGCACCATGATGAAATTGCTGAAATTCTTGCCAGCGAAACCGGAAAAACCTTTGATGATGCGAAAGGCGATGTATGGCGCGGCATCGAGGTAGTTGAGCATGCAGCGAACATTCCATCGTTGCTAATGGGAGAAACGGTTGAGAACGTTGCTCGTGGCATTGATAGCTACAGCTACACACAGCCACTTGGTGTTTGTGCGGGCATTACGCCATTTAACTTCCCTGCGATGATTCCATTGTGGATGTTCCCACTGGCAATTGCCTGCGGTAACACGTTCATTTTGAAACCATCTGAGCAAGATCCTTTAACGCCAACGCGTTTGGTTGAATTGTTCGAGCAAGCGGGCGCTCCAAAAGGCGTGTTGCAAGTTATTCACGGTGGTAAAGAGCAGGTTGATTTCTTATTAGATGAACCTGCGGTACGCGCAATTTCGTTTGTTGGTTCTGTGGCTGTCGGTCAGTATATCTATCGCCGTGGTACTGAAAACATGAAACGTGTTCAAGCATTTGCAGGTGCGAAAAACCACTGCGTGATCATGCCTGATGCGAACAAATCACAAGTGATTAGTAACTTGGTGGGCGCTTCGGTTGGTGCTGCAGGTCAACGTTGTATGGCGATTTCTGTCGCGGTATTTGTTGGTGCAGCACGTGAGTGGATTCCTGAAGTTGCCGCTGAACTGGCAAAAGTGAAGCCAGGCGCGTGGAACGATAAAAACGCGGCTTACGGTCCGGTGATCAGCCCACAAGCGAAGCAGCGCGTTGAGAACTTTATTACGCAAGGTCAAAAAGAGGGCGCTGAGCTCTTAGTTGATGGTCGCAATTGTGAAGTCGAAGGCTTCCCGAACGGTAACTGGGTTGGCCCAACCATGTTCGGTAAAGTGACGACTGACATGGAAATCTACAAAAATGAGATTTTCGGTCCAGTATTGTGTGCCACTGAAGTTGAAACACTTGATGATGCCTTGGCGATGGTCAATGCGAATCCATACGGTAACGGGACGTCAATCTTTACCGCTAGCGGTGCAGCGGCGCGTAAATATCAGCACAACGTAGAAGTCGGTCAAGTTGGTATCAATATTCCAATTCCGGTACCACTACCGTTCTTCTCATTCACCGGTTGGAAAGGGTCTTTCTTCGGTGACTTGCATGCTTATGGTAAGCAAGCGGTGCGTTTCTACAGTGAAACCAAAACCATTACAGCGCGTTGGTTTGAAAGCGATATCGCTGATGCCAATGGTCCAAATATGACGATTCATTTGAAGTAATAGGACGTTGTCATGAACTTTAATTTAACTGACGACCAACAAGCTTTTGTCGATACGGCAAAAGCTTTTGCGGAGAAAGAACTAGCACCATTTGCCGCGCAGTGGGATGAAGAATCACACTTCCCAATTGACGTATTCCGTAAAGCCGGTGAAATGGGCTTTATGGGCATGTACACCCCAGAAGACGCCGGCGGCTTTGGCATGAGTCGATTAGACGCTGCATTGATTTTTGAACAATTATCGATGGGTTGTACCGCAACCACAGCCATGATGACCATTCACAATATGGTGACTTGGATGATTGGCTCGTTTGCAAAACCAGACGTGATTGAACAATGGGTTCCTGAATTGGTGACGGGCGAGAAGTTAGGCTCGTATTGCTTAACTGAGCCTGGTGCTGGCTCTGATGCGGCAAGTTTGCGTACGACGGCTAAAAAAGATGGCGATGAGTATGTGTTAAACGGCTCAAAAATGTTCATCTCAGGTGCTGGTAGTACCGACGTACTCGTGGTTATGGCGCGTACTGGTGAAGCTGGCCCGAAAGGTATTTCTGCGTTTGTCGTACCAGCTGATGCCGCTGGTATTAGCTACGGTAAAAAAGAAGCGAAAATGGGCTGGAATGCTCAGCCGACGCGCTTGGTTACTTTTGAAGATGTTCGTATTCCGGCTGGTAATTTGCTTGGCGAAGAAGGCGAAGGCTTCAAGTTTGCCATGATGGGACTAGACGGCGGCCGTATTAATATCGCGGTATGCTCAGTCGGTACTGCGCAAGCTGCGTTAGAAACGGCAACCAACTACATGCACGAACGCACGCAGTTTGGTAAGGAGCTGGGGCATTTCCAAGCATTGCAATTTAAGCTGGCTGATATGGCGACAGAACTTGTTGCTGCACGTCAGATGGTTCGCCTTGCGGCATTTAAAGTTGATAGCAACGATCCAGATAAAACCACCTATTGCGCGATGGCAAAACGTTTTGCCACCGACGTTGGCTTCCAAGTATGTAATGAAGCGCTGCAAATTCACGGCGGTTACGGTTACATCAAGGAATACCCGCTTGAACGTCATGTGCGTGATGTACGCGTGCATCAGATTCTTGAGGGCACCAACGAAATTATGCGGGTGATTATTGCACGCCGCTTACTCGCCGATATGGACCGAGCCATCCTTTAAGGGTGGCTTTTCTGTCTTAAAAGGAGGTCATTATGGATCCAGTAGTATTGTTCGACGAGCTAGAAGCTAGTCATGGCAAACGCATTGGTATCATCACCCTGAATTCAGAAAAATCACTGAATGCGTTGAGCTTACCAATGATTCAGCTGTTGCAACCGCAACTGCAGCAATGGGCGAGCGATGACGCCATTGCTTGCGTATTTATGCAAGGCGCTGGTGAAAAAGCGTTCTGTGCTGGTGGCGATATTGTGGCGATGTACAAAGCCATGCAAGCGAAGCCCGGCGTACTGGTTGATGAAGTTGCCGACTTTTTTAGCCAAGAATATCGACTTGATTACGCCATTCACACCTTCCCGAAACCGCTGGTGCTTTGGGGACACGGCATTGTGATGGGCGGTGGTATGGGCCTCATGAACGGTGCGAGTCATCGAATTGTGACCGAACGTTCATTATTGGCAATGCCAGAGGTGACGATTGGTTTGTACCCAGATGTTGGTGCGACCCACTTTTTGAATCAAATGCCGGAGGGCTGTGGCCTATTTTTAGGCCTCACAGGCGCGCACATGAATGCCACTGACGCGTTGTACCTGAAGTTGGCGGATCATTTTGCGGCAAGCACCAGTAAAGATGATGTGATTGCGGGCTTAAAAGACGTGAAGTGGGGCGATACAGCCGCCTTGAATCACCAAAAAGTGACCGATGTTCTCAATGGCATTGGTATGCGTGATAGCAATCATCGTCCTGCTGGGCAAGTGGAAGCGCACCAGCAACTGATCAAAAAGTTGACGCAAGGCGCTGACATCGAAGCTGTTGTTGATGCCATTGTGAATGATACGACTGATGACAAATGGCTAGCTCGCGCCCGTCAAACGCTGGCGGCAGGCTGTCCAATGACTGCTCATATTGTCTGGAATCAATTGCAACACGGCGCTGATTTAAGTTTAGCGGACTGTTTCCGTCTTGAATTAACTTTATCGGTGCAGTGTGCGATGCGCGGTGATTTCGCCGAAGGTATTCGCGCGCTGTTAATTGATAAGGATAAGCAGCCAAAGTGGCAGCATGGTTCGGTTGGTGAGGTTTCGGCGGAAGA
>NCJS01000098.1 GCA_002279005.1 Idiomarina sp. 34-48-12
AAGCAAGAGCGATATTGGCTATTAGATATTGGATATTAGCTAAAAACAAAAAGGCCGCTGAGCAATTTGCCAGCGGCCTTTCTTTTCTAATATCTAATATCCAATAGCTAATATCGTCTTTGCTTTTCTACGCGACGACTGGGTTGGCGAATGCGATTGGGGCCGCTTCCGCTTCATCCTCAAACGTGACAAATTCCCACGCCTCTTGATTCTGCAGAACTGCGCGCAACAACTGATTGTTCAGGGCATGACCTGATTTGAACGCGCGCAAGTTACCCAGAATCGCATAGCCACCCATGTAAAGGTCACCAATTGCGTCGAGAATTTTATGTTTAACGAACTCATCGTCGTAACGTAAGCCGTCGCTGTTTAGAATACGGAATTCATCCAGAACCACGGCGTTATCGAAGCTACCGCCGAGTGCCAGATTGTTGGCACGCAACATCTCGATGTCTTTCATAAAGCCAAAGGTGCGCGCACGGCTAATTTCTTTAATGAAATTGCTGCTGCTGAAATCAATGCTCAGCACTTGGCCCGTGTCGGCAATGGCCGGGTGGTCGAAGTCGATAGCAAAGTCGATGCGGAAACCGTTATGGGGTAGCAGTTCCGCCCACTTATCACCTTCTTCAACCCGAACCGGCTGTTTAATTTTGATAAACTTTTTCGCTGCGCCTTGCTCTTCAATTCCCGCGCTCTGTAGCAGGTATACAAAGGGGTGAGAGCTTCCATCCATGATCGGGATTTCGTGGCTATCCACTTCAATAACAAGATTGTCGATGCCCATCGCTGCAATCGCCGCAAGCAAATGCTCGACGGTAGATACACGCACGTTGTCATCGTTAATCAGACAGGTACACATACGCGTATCCCGCACTAACTCAGCGTTAGCAGGAATATCAACCGCAGGATTCAAGTCCACACGGCGAAACACCAGACCTGTATTCACAGGTGCTGGGCGCAGCGTGAGCTGAACCTTGTTGCCTTTATGCAGGCCCACACCAGTGGTTGCAATTGGCTGTTTGATTGTACGTTGTTTAATCATGTCTGTTCTTCTCGTTCTTCTAAAAAGTTAAGAAGCGTCTAGTCCTTTGACTAGCAAAAGGCGCAATAGTTTACCGGATTATCTAAAAATCCGCAAGAAAACTACGTTCCTAATCGACTTGACGGCGTAAAAATGCCGGAATGTCGAGATAATCCATATCTTTGCCTTGATTTGCCTGAGGTTTTGACGCTGGCTTCGATGCCACCGGCTCTGCCTCCATTGGCTCTTCATCTACTTCTGGCTCTAGTTGGCGTGCTGTCGCCGTGTTGCTGTAATTACTACCAGCAGCTGAGCCACTACCTGAAGTGCGGTTACCATAGCTTGGCGCTGGTTCGCGACGATTAACCAGCGAAATATCAGGCTTTCGTTCGCCACCAATACCGGTAGCAACGACAGTAACCCGCAATTCTTCCGACATATCCATATCGATAACAGTACCGACGATAACGGTTGCGTTCTCAGACACGAAGCCTTTGACCACATTACCGACAATCTCGAACTCTTCCATGCTCAAGTCCATACCAGCGGTGATGTTCAACAATACGCCACGAGCACCAGAAAGATCGATATCTTCGAGGAGCGGGCTGTTGATCGCCATCTCGGCAGCTTCTTGCGCACGGTCTTCACCACGTGCAACACCGGAACCCATCATCGCTGTGCCCATCTCGCGCATAACTGCACGAACGTCAGCAAAGTCGACGTTAATTAAACCGTCACGGGTGATTAAATCAGAGATGCCTTGAACCGCGCCCAATAATACGTCGTTTGCCTTACCAAAAGCATCTAGCAAACTGGTACCTTTACCTAAAACTTTCAAAAGTTTCTCGTTCGGAATGGTAATTAACGAGTCAACGTGACGACCAAGTTGCTCAATACCTTCTTTGGCCGCAGCCATACGGCGCTGACCTTCGAACGGGAATGGCTTGGTAACAACGGCTACCGTCAAAATTCCAAGCTCTCGCGCAACTTCCGCGACGACTGGTGCAGCACCAGTACCGGTACCACCGCCCATACCCGCAGCGATAAATACCATATCAGCGCCTTGCAGCTGCTTGCGAATTTCATCGCGCGCTTCTTCAGCGGCTTGACGCCCCACCTCTGGGTTGGCGCCAGCACCGAGTCCTTTGGTGATGTCACTGCCTAGTTGAATGGTCACATGAGCACCGTGATTACGCAGCGCCTGCGCATCGGTGTTGGCGACAATAAATTGCACGCCCTCAATTGACTCACTGATCATGTGTTTCACGGCGTTGCCGCCGCCACCACCGACGCCGATGACCTTAATCACCGCATCAGTATCAAAGTTGTTGAGTACTTCAAACACTTCTTCTGACATGTTAATTCTCCTTTAACCTGCTTATTGTACTACCCCTAAATTCATATCCAAAATGTTGTTTTTATTAAAACTCACCCTTAAACCAGCTCAGCAAACGTTTCCCCATTCCTATAACGTTCGTTGAACTTGTTTCAGGTTGACGATTTTGGACATCTTGTTGGCCATAACGTAACAAGCCAACCGCTGTCGCATAGGTTGGGTCTTGTACGTAATCGCTCAAGCCGTGCATACCAAGTGGCTCACCTAAGCGCACTGGCATTTGAAATATTTCTTCGGCGAATTCAATCGCGCCTTCCATGCGGCCGCAGCCACCGGTCATTACGATACCTGCCGCAATTTGATCTTCTAAACCGCTTTGCGTGATTTGGTCACGAATCAGTTCAAACAGCTCTTGATAACGCGGTTCAACTACTTCCGCCAAAATATGGCGCTCCATACTGCGTGACGGACGTCCGCCTACTGAAGGCACTTCAATATGGTCATCTTTGCCAACCAGTTCGCGCAATGCGCAGGCGTACTTGGTTTTAATTTCCTCGGCATGGTTCAGTGGTGTGCGGAATATTTTCGCGATGTCACTGGTTACCTGATTACCCGCCGCAGGAATTACTGCGGTGTGACGTAGTACGCCACCGGTGTAAATATTGATATCAATGGTACCGGCGCCCATATCCACTAGCGCCACACCCAAATCTTTCTCGTCGTCAGTCAGTACTGCGTAGCTTGAGGCAAGCGCTGAGAAGATCAGACGGTCAACGCTTAAGCCACAACGCTCGACGGCTTTTTCAATGTTCTTCGCCATATCGTTCGCACAGGTAATAATGTGCACCCGAGCTTCCATGCGCACACCGGACATGCCGATTGGGCTCTTAATGCTCTCCTGCGAGTCGATAATAAATTCTTGTGGCAGTACATGCAGAATGCGACGCTCTTGCGCAATCGGCACCGATTTCGCCGCGTGGATCACGCTATCGACATCGTCTTGCGTTACTTCTGCTTCGTTAATCGGCACCATGCCTGATTCGTTCTGGCACGCAATGTGGCGGCCTGAGATATTCAAGTAAACCGAAGCGATTCGGCAATCCGCCATCAGTTCCGCTTCTTCAACCGCGCGTTGAATAGACTGAACCACCAGGTTCAAATCGTTCACACCGCCTTTATCCATGCCGCGCGCAGCTGCAGCACCAACGCCTATCACGCTGATGTCACCGTCGGGCATGACTTCACCAATCAGCGTCACCACTTTGCTGGTGCCGATGTCTAGCCCTACTACCATGTTCCGTTCTGCTGCTTTCGACATGCTACTTTCTCTCTTGTTCTTCTTCTTTCCACGCCACCGCAACGCCGGTGTCATAACGTAAATCGACATAATCTATTGGCTGCGTCTTATGACGAACTATGGTCGGGAACACCTCTATAAATCGCTGTACCCGTTCTAGTAAGCCTTCGCGGCCTAAGCGCAGACGAATGCCAGATAACAACTCAACATCCACTGCAAAACGCTCTGTAAGCGTTAGCGCCACCACTTGGTGGCCGTTAATTTGAAGCAGTTCACTCACTTGCTGATACTGCTCCACGGTTTCTTTCACTGCGTGCTCGGGGCCATATAACTTCGGCAATAATTCATCAATGACCGACTTATCGACTTCAAACACTTTACCCGTTGCACTGACTAAAGCATTCGGGCTGCTGTTTTCATTCCAATGGCCAAGCGGTTTCTGCTCAACCAAAAACACTTTTAAAATGTCGGGCCACTCTTTGCGCACCGACGCTTGTTCAATCCATGGCTCGGCTTCAAGGCGCTCACGAATCACATTCACATCCGCCGAGAAAAAACTACCTAGCTCTTCGCCTGCCAACGCATCACGTACCTGTGTGCGTTCTAAGTACTTCAACTCGCCCTGCACCACTAACCGCTTCAATGGTACTTCATTGGCGTCCATGGCGAGGTAATACAACCAAGCGACTCCCGCTATGGCTCCGATGACGACGCTGAGAAAAAAGCTAAACCCCAGCCAAAACTGCCAGCGGATTGCCGCCACCCTACACCTCGCTAAGTTCGAGAATGCGCATCACCAGTTGCTCGAAGCTCATGCCAACAGCTTTCGCTGCCATCGGTACCAAACTCTTGGTGGTCATACCCGGCACCATGTTCGCTTCAAGTAACTTAAAATTGCCGTTGTGGTCGCACATCACGTCAATGCGGCCCCAACCTTTGCCACCTACTGCATGAAATGCAGTTACAGCAAGTTGTTCTAAAGCTCGTTCTTCCAGTTCGCACAAGCCTGCCGGGCAGTGGTACTGGGTGTCGCCAGCTTGGTACTTCGCATCGTAGTCATAAAACTCATGCGTCGATTGCACCCGAATAGCTGGCAAGGCTTGGTCACCTAGAATCGATACCGTGTACTCTGGGCCGCTAAGCCAGCTTTCAATCAATGCTTCGCGGTCATATTTGTGCGCTAATGCGACAGCTTGCTCTAGCTCTTCGGCATTGCTAGCCGGGCTCATACCAATACTGCTGCCTTCTTGAGCTGGCTTCACCATCACCTTGCCACCTAAATCGGTGATCAGCGCCTGCCAGTCGACCGGACGACCTCGCGCAATTACCGCACTTTGCGCAACTGGCAAACCAGCCGACTGCCAAACTTGTTTGGTACGAACTTTATCCATCGCTAGCGCGCACCCTAACACGCCACTACCGGTATACGGAATGCCCAAATACTCAAGTGCACCTTGAATGGTGCCATCTTCACCACCGCGGCCATGCAACACAATGAATGCGCGGTCAAATTCTTGCTCCACCAATGCTGTTAGTGGTTGTTCTGCGGGATCAAATCCACGCGCATCAATGCCTTGCGCTTGCAATGCGGCGAGAACGGCCTGGCCCGAGCGCAACGATACTTCGCGCTCTGCTGAATGGCCGCCATATAGTACAGCGACTTTGCCAAACTCTGTCTTCGCTACCATTACTTGGTTTCTCCTAGCAGTTCATCGGCTTTATGACGTAACTGGGTTGGCGCTAATTGCGTGGCAACCAAATCGCGTGCAATTGCGCCAATGTTGCCAGCGCCTTGCGCCAGCAACATATCATTCGGTTGCAATACATCCGCTAATACTTTGTACAATGACGCACGGTCACCCACATAAATCGGTTCCATTTGCCCGCGCATGCGAATGGCGCGTGCTAACGCTCGACTATCTGCACCGGTTACTGGCGCTTCGCCGGCACTATACACATCCAGCAGTAACAACACATCAACTTCGCTTAATACATTCACGAAATCATCAAATAAGTCACGAGTACGTGAGTAACGGTGCGGTTGAAATGCCATGACAATGCGGCGATCTGGCCAGCCTGCGCGTGCTGCGGCAATCGTTACCGCCACTTCAGACGGATGATGCCCGTAGTCATCCACTAACAACACATCGCCTTTCGTATCTCCTTGTTCACTGGCAAAGGCGCCTAAATGTTCGAAACGACGACCAATTCCGCCAAATTTCTCAAGTGCAGCGATAATTGCGTCATCGCTTACTCCTTCGTCGGTTGCCACAGCGATAGAGGCCAATGCGTTCAAAGCATTGTGCTTGCCTGGCAAATTCACGGTGACATGCAAAGGTTCATAACCATTGCGATAAACCGTAAACGAACTTTGTCCACGGTTTTGCTTATAGTTGGCAGCGCGTACGTCGGCGTCTTCACTAAAACCGTAGGTGATGATTTGCCGACCAACGCGCGGCAACAGATCGCGAACAACTGGGTCATCAACGCACATCACCGCTAAGCCGTAAAACGGCAGGTTGTGCAGAAAATCCACATAGGTATC
>NCJS01000004.1 GCA_002279005.1 Idiomarina sp. 34-48-12
GCCGTTAGCCCAATGGCGACGCATGTTTATCGTGAAGAGCTAGAACATCATGAAGGGCTCATTTCAAGTTTGCGCGAGTTTGATGTTTTACTGAGTGGGGCGGACCCGTTAGCTGAAGATGTCTGATTCTAATTCCGAACTACCGATACTATTCCATGACGATTATTTCGTTGCGATTGATAAACCAAGTGGCTTATTAGTTCATCGTAGTTGGATAGCGCGTGAGGCGACTGAGTTTGCACTGCAAAAGGTTCGCGACCAAATTGGTCAACGCGTCTATCCGGTTCATCGTCTCGATCGACCCACTTCTGGTATTTTGCTGTTTGCGAAAGATGCTGATACCGCACGCTTAACCACTGAGTTATTTGCTAACCGTCAGGTTGAGAAAACCTACCATGCTGTGGTTCGCGGCTATTTAAGCGATGGTGAACTCGATTATCCGCTGAAAGAAGAATTGGATAAAATTGCGGATGCTCAGGCTGATCCCAATAAAGAGGCACAAGCTGCGGTGACTGCATATCGTTGCTTAAAGCAAATCGAGTTGCCGTTTGCTGTGGGGAAGCGCCACCCAACCTCACGGTATTCGTTAATGGAACTAAAGCCGAAAACCGGTCGAAAACATCAGTTGAGACGGCATATGGCTCATTTGCGGCATCCGATTATCGGTGACAGTCATCATGGCGATGGTCGGCACAACCGATTCTTTAGAGAGCATTTTAATCTGCACAGATTGATGCTTGCGGCAACCGAATTAGCGTTTGAACATCCACATACAAAAACGGCAGTTCGTATTGAACTGCCGTTGCCACAAGACTTATTGCTGCCGTTTACTGAAACTAATTAATCAGCGGCGCGCAGAAGCTCGTTAATGCCGACTTTTGCGCGTGTTTTCGCGTCAACTTTCTTCACAATAATTGCAGCATACAAACTGTGTGTGCCATCTTTGGCTGGCAAGTTGCCAGGCACGACAACGGCGCCAGCTGGCACGCGGCCGTAATGAATCTCGCCAGTTTCACGATCATAAATGCGTGTGCTTTGACCAATGTAAACACCCATCGAGATAACTGCGCCTTCTTCAACAATCACGCCTTCAACAATCTCCGAGCGCGCACCGATAAAACAGTTGTCCTCGATAATGGTCGGCGCCGCCTGCAATGGTTCTAACACCCCACCAATACCAACGCCGCCAGAGAGGTGAACGTTTTTACCAATTTGCGCGCATGAGCCAACCGTGGCCCAGGTGTCAACCATCGTACCTTCACCGACGTACGCACCGATATTAACGTAAGACGGCATCAGTACGACGTTACGACCGATAAATGCACCTTTACGCACCATCGCTGGTGGCACAACACGCATGCCTTCGGCGCGGAAGCGGGCATCATCATAGCCGATGAATTTACTATCAACTTTATCGAAGAAACGAGTTTCGCCGCCATTCATGACGTGATTATCTTGGGTGCGAAATGAGAGTAAGACGGCCTTTTTCAACCATTCGTTGACCACCCATTGCCCGTCAATTTTTTCTGCGACACGGTACTCACCTTGATCAATCTTCTGAATTACGTCAGTTAAATCGCGTTGCAGATCAGCAGGTACGCGGCTTGGTGAAATATCCGCTCGTTGCTCAAATGCGGCTTCAATTCGTTCTTGTAGTGTGCTCATGAAATATCCTATAACTACTTGATATCACGCCTGAAACGACGCTTACTAATGATCGAGTGCAGCAATGATTTGCTCACGCAATTGCTGTTTCTGTTCGTTACTTAAGGCTTCATTACGACGGGTGGTGACAATAAATAAGTCTTCCGCCTGTTCGCCAACCGTGGTGATTTTAGCGGTAAGTATGTTTAAATCCAATGCTTGAAGCACTTTTGCAACGCGGGCAACTAATCCCGGTCGGTCAAGTGCAGTTAATTCAAATGCGGTGCGACGCGGATTCCGTTCACTCACAAACTCAACCTTTGTGGCGACATTAAAGCTACGTAAACGTCGCGGCAGGCGGCGCTGAGCACTTGGTGCCGATTGACGTTGCCGCAACACATCGTGAAGTTGTTGTTTGAGTGATTCAATGCGACGGATATCAGTCAGCGGCTCGCCGTCGTCTTGAAGGACCACAAAGGTATCCATGACATAACCGTCGCGCGTCGCCAAAATCTGGGCATCGTGAATGCTGAGCGCCTGACTATCTAATACTGCAGCCACCGCAGCAAATAAGTTTTCGTGTTCAAGATGATAAACAAATAATTCGGTGGTGCCTTGATTATTTTCGTCGCCAACAAGAATCAGCGGTAACTGATCATCTGACTCTAACTGCAAAATATACTGGGAGTGCCAAGCAATCTGTTCGGGTTGATGGCGCAGGAAATAATCAGCGGTAAATCGACTCCATATCTCGTTCACGGCTTTCGCGGTAAAGCCG
Organism: Idiomarina sp. 34-48-12; assembly: GCA_002279005.1. Classification (GTDB taxonomy): domain Bacteria; phylum Pseudomonadota; class Gammaproteobacteria; order Enterobacterales; family Alteromonadaceae; genus Pseudidiomarina. The sequence goes on from NCJS01000004.1 coordinate 2,423, forward strand.
AGACTCAAGAGTAACCCCATGGCATGCGCTTGATGCTGATGAATCCGTTGGCGCATTTCGCCAGCTGGTGAAGGTTTACTTTGAGCAAGAAACTGCGCAGTTGATTGGTACAAATTCTCCAGCAGTGTCGCTTTCCAGTTGTTCCACAAACTACTGTTGGTTGCACGAATATCGGCAACGGTTAAACAATACAAATAATCGAGATAGCGACGGTTTCCGACTTGTTCGGCGAATTGGCGAACGACTTCTGGATCATGAATATCGCGTTTTTGCGCAGTAACCGACATGACTAAATGATTGCGTACCAACCACGCAATTAGTTTCCCATCGTCCGGCTTTAATTCATGGAGTCGAGCAAAGTTTAAGGCGTCAATCTCACCAAGTTCGGAGTGATCGCCACCGCGACCTTTCGCAATATCGTGAAAGATACCCGAAAGGTATAACAGCTCGGGTTTATCCATGTTTTTTACAATTTCAGCACACAACGGAAACTCTTCTGCATACTCTGAATCGCTATAACGATAAAGGTTTCGAACCAGTCGATACGTGTGTTCGTCGACTGTATAGGCATGAAATAGGTCAAACTGCATTTGCCCAACAATTTGCTGCCACTGGGGTAAATAGTTGGCCATGACCTGATGCTTGTGCATCAGTCGGAATGCGTCACCACAGCCGTTTGGGTGACGTAACAATTGCATAAACAACTGACGACATTCGGCATCACTGTTTAATGGCTGACGTAATTGCCGACGTGCGTTACGTAATAGTCGCAGTGTTTGTGCTTGTAGCTGTTTTATTTGTGGGTGTTTTGCTACTAACAACATGCATTGCAGTAAATTGCGAGGCTCAGCAAAAACGTTTTCGTGTCGCGCTGCAATCAACGGTCCGTAGGCGTCAAAGTTGTCGTCAAGTTGCACCGGTGCAATGTGTTGACTACTCAAAATACTTTGTTCGAAAAACTGCAGTAACATGTCATTGAGTTCAGTGACACCAACCACCGCATTAAAGTAATCCTTCATTAAGGCTTCGACGGCATGTTTGCCCGGTTCACCATAACCTAATCGTGCGGCAACACCCGGTTGGTAATCAAATAGTAACCGGTCTTCTTTCTTTACGGCCTCTAGATGCAGCGCAAAGCGAATGCGCCCGAGTAATTGTTGATATTCTCTTAGTTCTAAGAGCTCTTCTGCGGTGATGTAACCATGCTGAACTAAAGTTTCGTCATTTTGTGTATGAAAGTGACGTTTGGCTATCCAACTAATGGTTTGAATATCACGTAAACCACCCGGCGTACTTTTGACGTTCGGCTCAAGGTTGTAGGCGGTGCCGTGATAGCGTTGATGACGCTCTTGTTGCTCGGCAAATTTTGCTTGATAGTAGGCGCGGCTTGACCATGGAAATTCTCGTTGAACTTGCCATAAGAATTGTTCTGCTAAGGGTTGGTTACCGCAAAGCAATCGTTGTTCTAACAAGCTCGTCGCGACTGCGACGTCGTCTGCTGCTTGCTCAATACACTGTGCCGGTGTTCTGACGCTATGCCCAACATCAAGACGCAGGTCCCACAAAAATTGGATGATTTGCTGAATATTCTCTTGTTCTGCTGTCGAGAGTGGCTCGGCATGAAGAAAAAGTAAATCGATATCTGATTGCGGATGCAGTGTGCCACGGCCATAGCCACCCACGGCAATTAAGCTGAGAGGGCTCTGGTTAAGGTCAAATTGCTGCCAAAGTTGTTGCAGAAGGGTATCAATAAAGTCACTGCGGTGGGCAAGTAGAAAGTCAATATCCGCGGTGACGAAGGCATCAGCAAGCCAAGTATGATAAGCCTCGAGGCATTCGCGCCCCGTGCTCAAGGTGACCGGGTTAGGCCAACGGGGAGGGGCGCTTAGCATGATAGGTTAACTCGTGTGACGAATAACGCGTGGCAGGTCTTCATCGCTACGCAGGGTTAGCACTTCAACACCGTCTTCGGTGACCAATAACGTGTGCTCCCATTGCGCACTCAAACTGCGATCTTTGGTTAACACTGTCCATCCATCGCGCATGAGTTTGGTGTGGCGTTTGCCAGCGTTGACCATCGGTTCGATGGTAAAGCACATACCTGGTTGCAGCACGTCGCCGGTACCCGCAGTACCATAGTGTAAAATCTGCGGCTCTTCGTGGAATATGGCGCCAATACCGTGTCCGCAATATTCGCGAACAATTGAGTAGCCATGTTGTTCGGCATGTTTTTGAATCACCGCTGCAAAATCGCCCGTGCGCATACCCGGCTTAACCATTTTGATTGCCATGTATAACGATTCTTGGGTAACCCGAATCAAGCGTTCAGCGAGAATACTTGGTTTACCAACAACAAACATTTTTGACGTGTCGCCGTGGTAGCCATCTAATTTCACGGTGACATCTAAGTTCATGATATCGCCTTCTTTCAATGGCTTTTCATTCGGGATACCGTGACAAACCACATGGTTTAGCGACGTACAGACCGATTTTGGAAATCCGTGATAATTCAAAGGAGCAGGGATAGCGCCATGGTCGACGATGTAATCGTGACAAATCTTATCGATTTCAGCGGTTGTAACGCCAGCTTTTATATACGGGCCAATCATTTCTAATACATCGGCGGCAAGCTTACCGGCGGCGCGCATTTTTTCGATTTCTTCAGGCGTTTTAATAGTAATACTCATGAGGCTTATTCAGTCCCTGCTTAACACAATAAAATTGCGCTTAGTTTACCAGCAAACCGATGCAGCGTGAAGCATCACGATAGCCGCATAAAACTTGATTTGTACTGCCAGTTTATGGTATAAAGCGCCCGCAATTTCTGATTGCATGAAAACTAACTTAAACACACACATACATCGACACATAGCTCGGGGTGCCCAAATACGAAATAACGTTGCGGGTCGAACTATGGGATGTATGGAGGCATAACCCCTTAAAAAGGAAAATTATCATGGCAAACGTGTCAATGCGTGACATGCTGAAAGCTGGTGTACACTTCGGTCACCAAACCCGTTTCTGGAACCCAAAAATGAAGCCGTTCATTTTTGGCGCGCGTAACAAGATTCATATCATCAACCTTGAGAAAACTGTTCCGATGTTCAACGACGCGTTGAACTTCTTGCAACACGTTGCTTCAAACAAAGGTAAAATTTTGTTTGTTGGTACTAAGCGTGCGGCATCAGACTCAGTACAAGAAGCTGCAATCAACTGTAAGCAGTTTTATGTAAATCACCGTTGGTTGGGTGGTATGTTGACGAACTGGAAAACTGTCCGTCAATCAATCAAGCGCTTGAAAGAACTTGAAACCATGAGCCAAGACGGCACTTTCGAAAAGCTGACCAAGAAAGAAGCGTTGGTTAACACCCGCGAAATGGAAAAGCTTGAGAAGAGCCTTGGTGGTATCAAAGATATGGCTGGCTTGCCAGATGTATTGTTTGTAATTGATGCTGATCACGAGCACATTGCAATTAAAGAAGCGAATAACTTGGGTATTCCAGTTATCTCGGTTGTTGATACTAACTCAAACCCTGATGGCGTTGATTACGTAATTCCTGGTAACGACGATGCGATTCGTGCAGTACAACTGTACTTGAACGCAGCAGCTACAGCTATCAACGACGCGCGCGGTGTCGTTGTTGAAGGTAAAGCTGACGATTTCGTTGAAGCTGAAGAAACTGAATAAAGTCATCTGATTAGAGGACAAATACATGGCTATTACAGCAGCTCTGGTTAAAGAACTGCGCGAGCGCACTGGCGCTGGCATGATGGATTGCAAAAAAGCATTAGAAGAGACCGGCGGCGATATCGACGCGGCGATCGAAAATATGCGTAAAAGTGGTCAAGCGAAAGCAGCTAAGAAAGCTGGTCGCGTGGCTGCTGAAGGTGTAATCCTGACGAAGACCGAAGGTAACGTAGGTACTTTGGTTGAATTGAACTGTGAAACTGACTTCGTTGCACGTGATGACAACTTCTTATCATTCGGTGAGAAAGTTATCGAAGCGGCATTCGCCAACAAAGAAACTGACGTTGAGAAGCTTAAAGCAACCAACATCGGTTCTGGTACTGTTGAAGAAGTTCGTGAAACGTTAGTTGCGAAAATCGGTGAGAACATGAACGTTCGCCGCGTGATCACTATTGAAGGTGGTGACTTGGTTGAAGCTTATGTTCACGGCGGTCGTATTGGCGTATTGGTTGCAATCACTGGCGGTGATTCTGACCTCGCTAAAGATATCGCAATGCACGTTGCAGCAAGCGCTCCACAGTTTGTGAAGCCAGAAGACGTATCAGCTGAAGTGGTTGAGAAAGAGCGTGCAATTCAACTTGATATCGCAATGCAAAGTGGCAAGCCACAAGACATCGCTGAGAAAATGGTTGAAGGCCGTATGCGTAAATTCACTGGCGAGATCAGCTTAACTGGTCAAGCATTCGTGAAAGACCCATCAATCACTGTTGCAGACTTACTGAAGCAGAAAGGCGCTGACGTTCTTACTTTTGTTCGCTTTGAAGTGGGTGAAGGTATTGAGAAGAAAGCTGAAGACTTCGCTGCTGAAGTTCAAGCGCAAATGGCAGCTGCGAAAAAGGCTTAATGCCAATGACGCTGCCGACGACAGATAGTCGATAATAGAAACCGCATCCTGCTCGGCAGGATGCGGTTTTTTTTTAGGGTGAACCCCCTTAAAACCTGAACATGGAGCGAACTGATGACACCAAGTAGCAAACCTGCATACCGCCGTGTACTTTTGAAATTAAGCGGTGAGGCGTTAATGGGCGATGAGCCTTTTGGCATTGATGCAAAAGTTTTAGACCGCATGGCTCAGGAAATCAAAGAGCTGGTTGAACTGGGCGTTCAAGTTGGTTTGGTGATAGGCGGCGGTAACCTATTTCGTGGTGAAGGCTTAGCCAAAGCTGGTATGAATCGCGTTGTTGGCGACCATATGGGCATGCTGGCGACCGTCATGAACGGGTTAGCAATGCGTGATGCACTGCATCGTGCCTTTGTTAATGCGCGTTTAATGTCAGCTATTGAGTTAAATGGTGTGTGTGATAGCTATAACTGGGCTGACGCAATCAGTTTATTAAAATCAGGCCGTGTTGTGATTTTCTCCGCCGGTACTGGTAACCCATTCTTCACGACCGATTCAGCTGCGTGCCTTCGTGGCATTGAAATTGAAGCGGATTTAGTACTCAAAGGAACCAAAGTGGACGGCGTTTTTTCTGCCGACCCCGTAAAAGACCCTAATGCTCAGTTATTCCGTCAAATTAGCTATGATGATGTGCTACAACAGCAACTGAAAGTGATGGATTTAGCAGCATTTACACTGGCGCGTGACCATAATTTACCTATCCGGGTATTTAATATGAATAAACCCGGTGTATTAAGAGCCGTGATTATGGGCGAAGAAGAAGGTACACTAATAGCTAGCAAAAGCGTGATTGAGCAAGCATAAACCAAATTGTTTGTGCATTAAGAATTGAAAGGATAAAAACGTGATAAACGAAATTAAACAAGACGCGAAGCAGCGTATGGAAAAAAGCGTTGAAGCGCTGCGCTCACAAATTTCAAAAGTACGTACTGGCCGTGCGCATCCGAGTATTTTGGATGGCATTATGGTGCCTTACTACGGCGCGGACACGCCATTAAAGCAATTAGCCAATATCACAGTCGAAGATTCGCGGACACTTGCGATTACGGTATTTGATAAGTCATCAAGTGGTGCTGTTGAGAAGGCGATTATGACTTCTGATCTAGGTTTAAACCCTGCGGCAGCAGGCACGGTTATCCGTGTGCCATTACCACCGTTGACAGAAGAACGTCGTCGCGACTTGGTCAAAGTTGTGCGTGCTGAAGCAGAGCAGGGTCGCGTTGCGGTTCGTAATATTCGCCGTGATGCGAACAATGATTTCAAAGAATTGTTAAAAGACAAAGAAATCACTGAAGATGAAGAACGTAAGGCGACCGATGAAATTCAGAAGCTGACTGATACCTACATCGCAAAAATTGACGAACTGCTTGCAGAAAAAGAAAAAGACTTGATGGAAGTTTAAGCAGTTGCTCGTATTCCACGTTGGTGGACAGCGCCGTGTCAGGTATACTCGCACGGCGTTTTTTCTTGTATGGCATGACCTATGACAACAACGGAAGTCTCGACAATAAAAATTCCACGTCACGTGGCAATCATCATGGATGGCAACGGGCGTTGGGCGCAAATGCGCGGCAAGCGCCGCACTGCAGGTCATAAAGCAGGCGCGGATGCCGTTCGTGCAGCGGTCGAATTTGCTCGCAAAAAAGGTATCGAATCGTTAACCTTGTTTGCGTTTAGCAGTGAAAACTGGAAGCGGCCAGAACAAGAAGTTTCAGTACTCATGGAATTGTTTATGACAGTATTGAAACGAGAAGTAAAAAAACTTCATAAATACAATGTACGTTTGCGAATTATTGGCGACAAGTCAGCATTTGGTGAGCGTTTACAAAAACAAATGCAGGAAGCTGAAGCATTAACTGCTGGCAATACTGCATTGAATTTGAATATTGCTGCGAATTACGGTGGTCACTGGGACATTACCCAAGCGGCGCGTAAATTAGCAGCACAAGTTGCCGCGGGGCAGCTAACGCCGCAGCAAATTACGGAAGAGCAATTGGCGAACCAACTTGAATTAGCGGGTCAGCCAGTGCCAGATTTATTAATAAGAACAGGTGGTGAACACCGAATTAGCAACTTTCTGTTATGGCAATTGGCCTACGCAGAATTTTATTTTAGTAAGGTATTATGGCCAGATTTCGACGACCGTGAATTTGCTGCAGCCATTGCAGACTTTAGCTGTCGCGAAAGACGTTTCGGGCTGACGAGTGAGCAGCTGCAACAAGCCATTTTAGATACCGACGTGACATCCGGGGATTAGTTTGCTGAAACAACGTTTATTAACTGCACTTATTTTAATCCCATTAGCTTTATATGCGGTATTTGGGCTGCCATTGTTATGGTTTGCTATTGCCGTTATCGGGCTAATGGCAGCCGGCGCTTGGGAATGGGTGCCGCTGATGAATGTAACGCGTACAAGTGCACGTATTGCCTACACAGCGTTCGTTACTGTGCTTCTCGGCTTGCTGATGTGGTTAGTTCCACTGGATAAAATCTGGTTAGATGGTGAACTTGACCCCATTATATATACCTTGATTGTCATTGGATGCGTGTGGTGGTTAATCGCTATCGCACTCGTTATTAATTATCCAAAAAGTCGACGAGTGTGGTCACGTACTCGCTCTATTGTTGGCGTTTTTGGATTGTTGACACTTATTCCTGCATGGGCCGGATTAGTTGCTGTTCGCTCATTAAATTACACTGAGCAGCCGTTATTTGGCGGCTTCTCGGTGCTATTCGTATTACTGCTCGTGTGGGCAGCCGACGTTGGCGCTTATTTTGCCGGCGTACGCTACGGCCGCAACAAGTTAATGCCGGCGGTCAGCCCCGGAAAAACCATGGAAGGCTTGTGTGGTGGTATCACATTAGCGTTTGTCGTGATGATGGTTTTGGCCCATTGGTTGAAGATTCCGGCGGAGCAATTTAGTGGATACTACATTACTGGCTTGGTGACGGTTGTCGCTTCCGTGTTTGGTGACCTCAATGAGAGCATGTTTAAACGCTGTGCTGGTGTGAAAGACAGTGGCTCGTTACTGCCTGGGCACGGTGGTATTCTTGATCGTATCGATAGTTTAACCGCGGCGTTACCAATTTTTACGCTCTCTTACCTGTGGTTTTTAACCTGATATGAAGCAACGCGTTACCATTCTTGGAGCAACCGGTTCAATTGGCCAAAATACCCTAGCGGTCATGGCCAATCACCCCGAGCAATTTGAGCTATTTGCGGTAACTGCGAACGGCAATGTGAACGATATGATCACGATCTGCCGTCGCTTCAAGCCGCGCTATGCTGTGATGGCTGATAAACAAGCGGCACAGCGCTTGCAAGAAGCGCTTGCAGATATCAGCTGTGACGTTTTAGGGGGAGCGGAAGCGGTGATTGCCGTGGCCTCGGACTCGCAAGTCGATACCGTGATGGCTGCTATCGTGGGTGCCGCAGGATTACTTCCAACCATGGCTGCGGTGCAAGCCGGCAAACGCGTCTTGCTTGCAAATAAAGAAGCATTAGTGATGTCTGGTCAGTTGTTTATGGATGCGGTTGCGAAACACGGTGCCGAGTTGCTACCTATCGATAGTGAGCACAATGCGATTTACCAGTGTTTACCACCGGCAGTGCAACAACCGCTGGGGCACTCCGATTTAGCGGCAGCCGGAATTCATCAAATATTGCTGACCGGATCTGGTGGTCCATTTCGGCAATTACCGATTGCGAAACTTGCTGAACAAACACCAGCAGCCGCATGCAACCACCCGAACTGGTCCATGGGACAAAAGATCTCGGTTGATTCAGCCACAATGTTGAATAAAGGCCTTGAGTATATTGAGGCGCGTTGGTTGTTTAATTGCAAAAAAGACCAGATACAAGTGTTAGTGCATCCGCAAAGCGTGATTCACTCAATGGTCAGTTACATTGATGGCTCGGTGATTGCCCAATTAGGGCAACCTGATATGCGCACGCCAATAGCGTACGGCCTTGGTTATCCGAAGCGTATCGAAAGCGGCGTACAGGCATTAGATTTTCTGCAGCTCAGTGAACTGACGTTTATGCCAGCAGATGCCGCGCGATACCCTTGCCTTCAATTAGCCATTGATGCGTGTTGGGAAGGGCAGTGGGCTACCACAAGTCTCAATGCTGCAAACGAAATTGCGGTTGCTGCATTTTTACAAGAACGCATTCCATTCACCGCAATTGCGGATATTTGTGATAGGGTATTACAGCAATTGAACGCCGTTGAATTAACCACGGTTGAAGCATTAATTGAACTGGATACAGAAGCGCGTGCATTGGCACGACAGCAGGTGGAGCAAATTTCGTAATGGGTGGTATTGTTTGGTCGCTTGGCGCCTTTGTCATTACTCTCGGTATTTTGGTGACCTTTCATGAGTTTGGACACTTTTGGGTAGCGCGCCGGTGTGGCGTCAAAGTGCTGACCTTCTCGGTTGGTTTTGGTAAACCGATTTGGCAGCGCCAAGCTGCTGATGGAACGGTTTATCAAATTGGCTTGATTCCGCTCGGCGGCTACGTTCGGATGCTCGACGAGCGTATTGATGATGTGCCTGCAGAGCAACGTCACTTAAGTTTCAATTCAAAATCTGTTGCGCAGCGTGCTGCAATTATATCTGCCGGCCCCATTGCTAACTTTATTTTAGCAATTGGTGTGTTGTGGCTGATGTTCTTACTTGGCGTGCCTTCGGTGAAGCCGGTTATTGGCAGTACCGTTCCAAATTCTATTGCTGCCGATGCTGGTATTGTAACACCAGCAGAAATCGTTGCGGTTGATAATCAGCGCACTGCAGACTGGCAACAAGTTAATCTAAACCTTGCAGCCGCACTTGGTAATAATGAGGTTGTGCTGCAAACGCGCGATGAAAATAGCCGTTTGCGCGATTACACCTTGAACATTTCTCAATGGCGATTAGATGATAGTCAGCAGCCCACATTCTTAGCGTTAGGTATGCAGCCGTTTCAACCTGAGGTTTCACTTGAGCTCAGTTATGTTGCGGAAAACTCACCTGCCGCAGAAGCCGGATTACAATTGCAGGATAAAATTCTTCAATTCAATGGAACTCCTGTTACTGATTGGCCTCAAACCAGAGACTTCATTGTTCAGGCGCCGGGCCAATTGGTTGATATGACTGTTGAACGAGAGGGCCAGCAGCTGACTATTCCGGTTCGTTTAGGTCGTCGAGAAGTGAATAACCAGGCGATTGGCTTTCTCGGGGTAGAACCAACGGTTGCACCGTACCCTGAAAGTTATCGATTTACGCAGCAATATGGTGCGTTTGAAGGGCTGTGGCGCGGAGTTGAGCGTACTTGGGAACTTATGGTTCTTAGCGTCAAGATGATTGGTAAGCTTGTTACCGGAACCGTTTCTGTTAGCAATTTAAGTGGGCCTGTCGCAATAGCGGAAGGTGCTGGGGCGACAGCCAGCTATGGTTTAGTTTATTTTTTAGGGTTTCTAGCATTAATTAGTGTCAACTTGGGCATCATCAATTTAGTACCGTTACCGGTACTAGATGGCGGACACCTCGCATTTTTGGCCATTGAAGGCGCCAGAGGTAAACCCGTTTCTGAGCGTGTTCAAGAGATTTGTTACCGTATTGGCGGTATTCTAATTTTTGCGTTAATGGCAATTGCGATTAGTAATGATATTTTGCGATTGTCGCAATGAAACGACATGTACAACATAAAACAATTAAGTAGCACAGAATGACGTTGAAACAGCTGTTTTTAAGCGCCCTCGTTGCGGCGGCAGCACTGCCGGCTTACGAGGCGAGTAGTGCAGAGAATAATTCACAAGTAAATGCCGAGAATTTTGTCGTTGAAGACATTCGCGTTCGTGGTTTACAGCGCGTTGCGTTAGGCGCCGCACTAACTTATATCCCAATTCGCGTTGGTGACGAAGTGGACGCCAATCGCATTCGCGCGGCTATTCGCTCATTAAACTCTGCGGCATATTTTGAAAATATTATTGTCAAACGCGATGGGAATACCTTGGTCTTCGAAGTTGTCGAACGACCAACCATTTCAAGCATCGAATTTGATGGCAACAAAGAAATTAAAGATGAGATGTTAGAAGAGAGCTTAACTGACAGCGGTATTGTTGTTGGCGAGCAGCTCGATCGCACCATGATCTCGTCAATTGAAACAGGCCTTGAAGATTTCTTCCACGGTGTTGGTAAATATAATGCGACTGTGGATATCAACGTTATTGAGTTGCCACGTAATCGTGTCCGCCTCGAACTCCAATTTGAAGAAGGCGATTCTGCGGAAATTCAGCAAATTAACATTGTGGGTAATCGTAGTTTTACCGATGACCAGTTATTAGCTGACTTTGAACTGAAAGATCAGCTCCCATGGTGGAATTTCATTGGTGAACGTCGCTATCAGAAGCAACAGTTGACCGGTGACCTTGAAAAGCTCGAAAGTTTCTATCGCAACCGCGGCTACCTTGCGTTCCAAGTCGAATCCGTTCAAGTGAGCATGACGCCGGATAAAGAAGGCGTATACATCACGATTAATGTGAACGAAGGCGAGGTTTATGACATTCGTGAAGTGAATGTTATCGGTGATTTAAAAGGTCATGAAGAAGTCATTAAACGTCTGACTGCAATCGATGCAGGCACGCGTTATAACGCTGAGCAAATTACTTTCTTAGAAGACGCCATTTCGCGTTATTACGGCCGTTTTGGTTACGCGTATCCTGAAGTTCGCGCGATACCGGATATGCAAGAAGGGAGTAACGAGGTTGATTTAACGTTCTCGGTAAATCCTGGTCAGCGAATTTATGTCGATCGGATTAACTTTATTGGCAATAACGTGACTGCCGATGAAGTCTTGCGTCGTGAAATGCGTCAGCTTGAAGGCGCGCCACTCAATGACCAATTAATTGAGCAAAGTAAGGTACGTTTAGAGCGTTTAGGTTATTTTGAAACGGTTGAAACGTCGACGCGTAAGTCAGATACCGAAGATGACCGCGTTGAAGTTGACTTTACTGTGAAAGAGCAGCCGTCAGGCAGCTTTAACTTTACCTTGGGATACGGCGATTACTCGGGCTTCCAGATTGGCTTAGGTTTGTCGCAAGAAAACTTCTTGGGTACCGGTAACCGCGCCGCAATTAACGTGAATACCAACCGCTACAATAAGAGCGCGTCACTATCTTATACCGACCGCTATTTGACGAAAGACGGCGTAAGTCTATCTGGCCAGCTTTACGTGAGTGAGTTTGATGCGGGTAATCTTGAAAACTATATTCGCTACAATAAGAAGCAATATGGTATCGGGAGCTCAATTGGTTTTCCAATTAGCGAAGTGACCAGTTTAAACTTCGGCGCTACGTATCGGAATGAGCAAATCAGTAATGTTGATAGCTACGAACAAGTATCACGTTTCTATCGCCCATACTTGGATGAGCAAAATCCGAATTTGGGTGTGAAATTTGATATCTTTGAATTATCTGCTGGCATAAGCCGAGTGACTTTGAACCGAGGGATGTTCCCAACGGCTGGTTCATCGAACAGTTTAAGCGTTGAAGTGGCTACGCCGAATAGCGACGTGAACTACTTCCGTACGAATTATGATTATCGTCATTATTTCCCAATTAATGACAGTCATAGTTTTGTATTTATGACGCGTTTGCGAATTGGTTACGGTAATGGTTACGGTACCGATGATAAGGGTAACGAATACTTGTTCCCATTCTATGAGAACTTCCGCTTAGGTGGCCGTGATAACCTGCGTGGTTTTGAAGGTAACACGATTGGGCCACGAGCGATTTATCGTTATCCACAAAGCATTCCGGGTCAACCAGGCTATGATGGTATTCCAACGGGATTACCGGCATACCCAGGCGCTGATCAGCTTGCTGTCAGCCAATTCTCGGTTGGTGGTAATGCAATGGCGGTTGGTGGCTTAGAATTGATTGTGCCGACGCCGTTTATTTCTGAAGAGAATAAGAACACCGTACGTACCAGTTTTTATCTTGATGTAGGTAACGTGTGGGATACCGAGTTTGACTATGCAAGCTATAGTCAGTTAGAGCTTTTAGGAAACTCGGCACCATTGAAAGATTATAGCGAGCCAACGCACTATCGCGCAGCGGCTGGTATTTCTATACAATGGATTTCACCAATGGGACCAATCACGTTATCATTTGGTCGGCCGATTAAATCAGAAGAGACCGATCGTACGCAAACGTTTACGTTCAATATCGGTACAACATTCTAATAAGTATCAAGGAGTTAATAGTGAAAGCTATCGTTAAATCTAGTATCGCAGTTGCTTTATTGTCATCTGCATTTTTTGCCAACGCGGCAGAAGCACAACAGAAAATTGGTTTTGTTAGCATGCAAGAAGTTTTGGCTAACTTGCCACAAGCGCGCAATCTTGAGCAGCAAGTTCAAGACGAATTCAAAGGTCAAATTGAAGAAGTGACGAAACTTGAAGAGCAAATGCGCGCACTAAGCGAAAAAGCACAGCGTGACGCATCAATCATGTCACCAGCTGAACGCATTAAAATGGAACGCGAAATGGAAATGCTCGACACCACCCGCCAATTGAAAGTAAAAGCGTTGCGTGAAGACATGGGCCGTCGCGGCAACGAACTTCGCGATAAGTTAATGACAGACGTTATGCGTAACGCTCAAGCTGTTGCCAGCGAGCAAAGCTATGATGTCGTATTGCAAAGCAGCGCATTAGTTTATGCAGCTGACTCAGCAAACTTGACTGACGAAGTTGTTAAAAAGATGACTGGTGGAAACTAAGTTAATGCAAACACTGACATTGCAGCAGCTTGCTGACGCAATTGGTGCAGAAGTACAGGGCGATTCCGCCCTTACTGTCACCGGTGTTGCAACACTTGCCTCGGCTAAGCCGGGGCAAATTGCCTTTTTGGCCAATGAAAAATACCGCAGCCAACTCGATGCCTCGAAAGCAAGCGCGGTCATTGTGGCACCTGACGTTGATGTTCCCGATGGCATGTCAGCGTTGCGGACGCGTAACCCATATGCGGGGTTCGCGAAAATCGCACAACTATTGGATACCACGCCGAAACCAGCTGAACATATTCATGCCAGCGCACAAGTTGATCCGAGTGCAAAAATTGGGAAAAACGTTGCTATCGGCGCGAATGCGGTCATTGCTGAAAATGTCGTGTTAGCAGACAATGTGACCATTGGTGTCGGTTGCTATGTTGGGCCTGGCACTCACATTGGTGCAAACACCCAACTGTGGCAACACGTGGTGATTTACCACAACTGTGTTATCGGCGAGCATTGCTTGGTCCATGCTGGTACGGTCATTGGTGCTGATGGCTTTGGTTGGGCGAATGAGGGCGGCAAGTGGATTAAAATTCCACAACTAGGTCGCGTCGTCATTGGTGCCCGTGTTGATATTGGTGCGAGTACAACCATTGACCGTGGTGCGCTCGACGATACCGTGATTAGCAACGGCGTGATTATTGATAATCAGTGTCAAATTGCTCATAACGTGTTTATTGATGAAGACACCGCCATTGCAGGATGCACGGTGCTGGCGGGAAGCTGCCGCATTGGTAAGCGCTGCTTAATTGGTGGTGCAACGGCAATTAATGGTCACATTTCAATTTGTGACGACGTACAAATCAGTGGTTTCTCAATGGTTATTAAGGAAATTACTGAACCTGGCGCCTATGCTTCAGGTATTCCTGCTGCTCCACAACGAGAGTGGCGTCGCAATGGGGCTCGCTATCGTCAGCTTGACGATTTGTTCCAGCGCGTGAAGAAAATTGAAAAACAACTCGAACAATAATTAATTAATGATAAAACGAGGATGACGCTTTGTCTGCAGATGGCGCATTTGATATTAAAGAAGTACTTCGGTTATTACCGCACCGTTATCCATTTTTGTTAGTGGATAAAGTGGTTGCTTGTGACAACAAAACGACGATTCACGCGGTTAAGAATGTTTCAGTTAACGAGCCGATTTTTACTGGGCATTTTCCAGAAAACCCAATTTTCCCGGGCGTATTGATATTAGAAGCACTGGCACAAGCCGCTGGTTTGCTTGGTTTCAAAATTACTGAAAGCAGTCCCGGCACGAATGACCTATACTTGTTTGCAGGCGTTGATAACGCGCGCTTTAAACGTCAAGTGTTGCCCGGTGACACCATGAACCTGCATGTAACGTTTGAAAAAGAGCGCCGTGGTATCTGGGTGTTTAAAGGTCGTGTTGATGTTGACGGTGAGTTAGCATGTAGCTGCGATATCATTTGTGCAAGAAGGGAAGTCTAAGTGATTCATCCAACCGCGATTATTGATGACTCAGCACGCATTGGTGACAATGTTGAAATTGGTCCGTACACGATTGTTGGGGCTGATGTTGAAATTGGTGACAATTGCGTCATTGGCCCACACGTCGTGTTGCGCGGTCCAACGGTACTGGGCAAGAATAACCGAATTTTTCAATTCGCATCGGTTGGCGAAGATTGCCAAGATAAAAAGTACAAAGGTGAACCAACGCGTTTAGTCATTGGTGACAATAACGTCATTCGCGAATGCGTCACAATTCATCGCGGCACCGTGCAAGATCAAGGGTTGACCCAAATTGGCAGCAATAATTTGCTGATGGCTTATGTGCACGTCGCACATGATTGTATGGTGGGTGATAACGTGATTCTCGCCAATAACACCACCTTGGCCGGCCATGTGCATGTTGGCGATTGGGCGATTTTAGGTGGTTTTACTGGTGTGCATCAGTTTTGTCACATTGGTGCACACGCGTTTACTGCGGTTAATTCAGTCGTGGTGCAAGATATTCCACCCTATATTATGGCGCAAGGTCACAATGCAGCCCCGCGTACGATTAATGCTGAAGGCTTGAAGCGCCGTGGCTTCCAACCTAATCAGATTCTGAATATTAAGCGTGCATTTAAACTGCTGTATCGCCAAGGTCTTACCATTAGCGAAGCCGTCGAAAAAATGCGCGATCTTGATGCGGAAACTGAGTTGTCGCCGCTGATTAATTTCGTTCAAAACAGCCAACGTGGCATTATTCGTTAAGTTTTTTAACGATAAGACACCATGACAACCATAACAGCTCCTCTCATTGCGGTGATTGCCGGTGAACATTCGGGTGACTTGCTCGGTGCCGGCATGTTGCGCGAGCTGCGTCAGATGTATCCAAACGCTGAATTTATAGGTGTTGGTGGCCCATTGATGCAAGCCCAAGGGCTGCAAAGCCTGGTGCCCATGGAAGATTTGGCGGTTATGGGGATTGCTGAGGTGGTCGGTAGCTTATTCAAGCTGCTTGGCCATCGTCGTTTACTCGTGAATACCTTCTTAGAACGTCATCCTGATGTGTTTATCGGCATTGATGCGCCTGATTTCAATTTACCCATTGCAAAACGCCTAAAAGCAGCTGGAATTAAAACAGTTCATTATGTGAGTCCTTCAGTGTGGGCATGGCGGCAAGGCCGTATTCATGGCATTAAACAAGCCGTTGACCATATGTTGTGTCTTTTACCATTCGAAAAAGCTTTTTATGATGAGCATAAGCTCGCTGCCACCTTTGTTGGGCACCCATTAGCGGATGCAATACCAATACAATGGCGCAAGAGCGATGCTCGTATGCAGCTTCAGCTTGATAGCGAAGCGCAATGGATTGGTGTTTTGCCAGGTAGTCGTAAAGGCGAAATTGCGCGCATGGCGCCATTGTTTTTAGACGTTGCAAAACGCTTGTATGCACGTAACCCCGCATTGAAGTTCGTGACGCCGATGATCAGTGCTGCGCGAGCAGAGCAATTTAAAGCACTCCAGCAGCACATTGCCCCTGAACTCCCGTTGACGATTATTGACGGACAGTCACGTGACACCATGGCGGCCTGCGATGCGTTGCTGTTAACCTCCGGTACGGTTACCCTAGAAGCGATGCTCATTAAACGTCCAATGGTGGTTGCCTATAAGTTTAATTGGTTAAGCTATCAATTAATTAAGCGCTTGTTCAAAGCCCGATTTTTTAGTTTGCCTAATTTGCTTGCGGATGAAATGCTGGTGCCTGAATTTGCGCAACAAGAGGCAACGGTTGCTCATTTGACTGAAGCACTTGCTTTGCAATTGGAGCCGCAAGCCGAGCAAACCGTTGTACGATTTACCGAGTTACATCATCAATTAAAACAACACGCTGATGTGCTAAGTACACAAGTTGTCAGCCAGTTAATCACCAATTAAGTGTCGGTTGTTCGATTTTTTCGAATATAAAGCCCCGAATTTCTCAATAATCATTCGATAACTTACCCGTTATACTTTATTCCAAGACATCCGAATTATCTTTAAAGGAGATCGTCATGGGATTACTCGTCGACGGTAAATGGCAAGACAAATGGTATGACACTGATAGCACAGGCGGTAAGTTCGAGCGCAGTGCTGCGCAGTTTCGAAATTGGATTGAGGCTGACCCTAACGCAACTTTCCCAGCACAAAGCGGGCGCTATCATTTGTATGTGAGCTATGCTTGCCCATGGGCGCATCGCACGCTAATTTTCCGCCAGCTAAAAGGCTTAGAGCAACACATTACTGTATCCGTAGTGCATCCACTAATGCTTGAAAATGGCTGGGAATTTGCTGAACAACCGCTGATTGATGATTTATACAGTCTAGATTTTCTGTATCAACTTTATTTGAAGGCAGATAGTGAATACAGCGGTCGTGTCACCGTGCCGGTGCTGTGGGATAAGCAGCAACAAACCATTGTCAGCAATGAATCAGCGGATATCATTCGCATGCTTAATAGTGCCTTTAACGAGATCACTGGCAACACGCTAGATTTCTATCCAGACGTACTGCAAAGCGATATTGATACCATCAATGATTTTGTTTATGACCGTGTGAACAATGGAGTTTATAAATGTGGCTTCGCGACCCAACAAACTGCCTACGAAGAAGCTTTTGAAGCGCTCTTTGATGCACTTGATGAATTAGAAGCCAGGCTTGCGAAGCAGGCGTACTTGGTTGGTGACACCTTGACCGAAGCCGATTGGCGATTATTTACCACATTAGTGCGCTTTGATGCCGTTTATGTCGGTCATTTTAAAACCAACAAGCGTCGTATTGTGGACTATCCTAACCTCTGGAACTACGTGAAAGCGTTGTATCAAGTGCCCGGTATTGCCGATACGGTTGTGATGACGCATATCAAACAACATTATTACGGCAGTCATCACATGATTAATCCAACGGGTATTGTACCGGTGGGTCCTCAAATTGATTTTTTAGCATCGCACACGCGTAAAGAGGTGGTGTTATGAGTACTGTCATTTTAAGTCGTCACCGTGGCATGCCTGCTCAAGATGGCGCTGGTGTTAAGTTGACGCGTATTGTGAATCAACCCAGTTTGCGTTACCAAGACCCATTTTTGATGCTGGATGAGTTTCGCTCAGACAATCCCAACGATTACATCGCAGGATTTCCGCCGCATCCACATCGGGGTTTTGTGACCTTGACCTATATGCTTGCCGGACGGATGGAACACAAAGACTCCAACGGCAATACGGGTGTGGTTGAGGCTGGTGGTGCGCAGTGGATGAAAGCGGCGCGCGGAATTATCCATGCAGAAATGCCAAAGCAAGAAGATGGCTTGATGTGGGGCTTTCAACTTTGGATTAATCTGCCAGCCGCTCGCAAAATGGAAGCCGCAGATTGGGCTGACTATCCGCAAGCGAAGCTTGGGGTGGTCACTTATGAGAACGCCGAAGTTCGGGTCATTGCTGGCCAATTAGATGGTGAAGAAGGACCCATACAGCAACCGGAGCAACGCTTCTTGATGCTCGATGTGCGCCTTGAACAAGATGCCGAGCTAACGATTCCAAGTCAGCAGCAACAAACGCGCTTGGCTTATGTTTATGCTGGGACGGTAACGGTGAATGGCACGCAAGTTGAACGCGGTGAGTTAGTGCGCTTAAATCACACCGATGATTTGCAGTTGAAATCAATTCACAGTGCGGTCGGTATGATTATTCTAGCAGGCGAACCCATTGGCGAACCTATCGCGCAATATGGGCCTTTTGTCATGAATTCTCAGGCCGAAATTGAACAGGCGTTGCGGGATTATCAATCGGGTAAATTAACCGCATAATTGAGATTCACCGTCACTGATTGTTGCGGTAAATAAGGAGCGTTTATGTCGGCAAGTATGCAAGTTATTGTTGCTGGTGAGCAGCAACAGGTTCACTGGCAACATCGGTCACAGCCGGATGTGGCAGCGCATGAAGTGCTCATTAAAGTTGCCTACAGTGGCATGAATCGAGCCGATTTAATGCAGTTAGCTGGCCATTATCCGCCACCGCCAGGGGCATCTGATGTGCTTGGTTTGGAAGTGAGCGGTGTGGTTCATGCCGTTGGCGCAGAGGTGGGAGCCTTTAACGTTGGCGACCGCGTGTGCGCCCTGTTAACCGGTGGCGGGTATGCTGAGTATGTGGCAGTACCCGCGGCACAAGTGCTGCCCGTGCCGGCAGGAATGGATCTCGCTCAAGCGGCTGGCATTTGTGAGGTTTTTGCCACCGCGTGGTACAACGTTTATGGTTTGGCCGCGGCACAACCGGGTGAGCGCGTTCTGGTGCACGCTGCGGCAAGTGGCGTTGGTCAGGCGCTATTACAACTCGCGCGTGAACGAGGCAACCCAACATTCGCAACAGCAGGTCGTGATGACAAACTTGAGCAGGCTAAGCAGCTTGGTGCTGAACAAGTTTGGAACCGACGCCATGGTAGCTTTGTGGAAGCTGTTAAGGCATGGGGTGGTGCCGATATTATTTTAGATCCTGTTGCTGGTGACTATTTGGCGTGGGATCAACACGTGTTGAATCTTGATGGCCGTTTAATTGTGATTGGGCTAATGGGCGGGCGTGATGCACAGCTTGATGCTGGCAGATTGTTGATGAAACGCCAACGTATTATTGGTAGTACTTTAAGAAGCCAACCGCTGCAGGTGAAAGCACGCATTATGGCTGAATTATATGCGCATGTTTGGCCGCTGTTTGAGCAATCAAAAATAACGCCAACTATTGATGAGGTGATACCGGTAGGTCAGGTAGAGCAAGCCTTTCAGCGGTTGCGTGATAATGCAACGCAAGGCAAATTGATTTTAGTCTGGTAGAATTTTGTTTGCTAGAAAAGAAGTGGTGGAGGGGGCAGGATTCGAACCTGCGAAGGCTGAGCCGTCAGATTTACAGTCTGATCCCTTTGACCGCTCGGGAACCCCTCCACGCGAGGGCGGCATAATAGCAGATTGAGAGTCGCTGTAAACCCGTTTATGATGAAGCCATTGGAATTAAATAACGAAGTGAGCCAATGAGCGCAGAAAAGTCAGTGGATGCGATACCTCTTGAAGTCGAAGAAGAAATTGCCAGATTTCTTGATCGACTGTGGCTAAAGCAGGGTGTCAGTCAACATACAAGCGCAGCGTACCGCACCGATCTACGTAGCTTTCAGCGTTTTCTTAGTGCGTATCAACAATCGCAATTACTTCAAGTCACCAGCACCGACCTTGAGCGCTACCTGTTGTGGCGTCGGCAAAATGGTTTTTCTCCGCGTAGTACCTCGCGAGCGCTCAGTGCACTGAAAAAGTTTTATCAATATGCGGTTGCCGAGCGGTTGTGTTCGAGTGACCCAACAACACGCTTGGCTCGCCCGAAGCAACCGCAATCGATTCCACACAGTTTGTCAGAAGCCGAAGTGGAAGCATTATTAACGGCGCCAGATATTGACGACCCAGTGCAACTTCGCGACAAAGCCATGCTCGAAGTCTTGTATGCAACGGGTTTACGAGTCACCGAATTAGTGCATTTGCAGGTTGATCAAATTCACTTTCAGCAAGAGCTCGTGCGCGTTGTCGGTAAAGGGAATAAAGAGCGGCTAGTGCCACTAGGTGAAGAAGCGTTAGATTGGTTGCAGCGATACTTCCAAGACGGACGTAAACAACTGCATTCTCAGCCGGGAGACTGGGTGTTTGTGACGCGCCGCGGTGGGCCTTTGACACGACAAGCATTTTGGCATCGAATTCGTTATTATGCCCAGCGTGCGGATATACGCTCGCACTTGTCGCCACACACCTTGCGTCATGCGTTTGCAACACACCTGTTGAATCATGGCGCCGACTTACGGGTGTTACAAATGTTATTGGGTCATAGTGATTTATCAACAACACAGATTTATACACACGTTGCACGCGAACGCTTACAACAATTACATGCAAGCCATCATCCGCGCGCATAGCTATTATTCGACAGCCATTAACATAGGATAATTCATGAAGTATTTGGCAGTTTTGGGTTTGAGTTTTTTTGCTGTGGCTTGTTCGCCTGAGCAAACAACGTCAACAGAACCAACCGCATCAGTTGCGCACAGCGAGTTTGATACCGCTCACATGCAACGGATGGGCTTTGTGGTGGAGTCAGTACGCCCAGCACATATCGATGGCTTGATGGAAGTGATTACCGATCAAGGCCTAGTTTATGCGAGCGAAGATGGCCGTCATATTGTCAGTGGGCGGATCTATGAAATAACTGGTAGCGAGCCTAACAACGTCAGCGAAGCAGTTCTCGAGGCGATGCGAGTTAAGGATTTAGCGCAGGTTGAAGATACCGTCATTGAATACACGGCACCGAATGAAAAACACGTCATTCATGTGTTTACCGATACCAGTTGCGGCTATTGCCGACAGTTGCACGAACGTCTCGACGAATACCTCGACTTGGGCATTACCGTGCGTTATTTAGCATGGCCGCGCAATGGCATGCAAAGTGCTGCCGCAGCGAACTTAAAAAGTGTTTGGTGTGCAGAGGATCCGCAAGGCGCGCTAAGTGCCGCAAAAAATGATGAAGCACTAAATGCAGCACAATGCGATGATCCCGTTGCACAACATTACGCACTTGGTCATAAGTTTGGGGTTCGTGGTACACCAGCCATTGTGTTTGAGTCTGGTCGCATGTTACCTGGCTACGTACCGCCGGAGCGTTTAGCTGCAGAGCTTGATAAATAATCATGACGGATATCAGCATACAACGTCGTCCCAAGGTTGAAGTTGGGGATTGGGCTGCCGGAATGCCGGCGTTGCTCGCGCAAATACTCGCGCGACGGGGCATTGCTGAAGCGCAGCAACTTGATCTTGGTGCGAAGCAGCTACCACATTTTAATTTGCTAAAAGGCACCGACGCCGCCGCAAAGGTTCTTGCTGATGCGATTGCGCAGCAACAAGCGATATGCATCTGTGGTGATTTTGATGCCGATGGCGCCACGTCGACGGCTTTGATGTTTTCGGTGCTTGAAGCGCTCGGTGCACAGCGGGTGAGTTATATTGTGCCGAATCGTTTTGCGGATGGCTATGGCCTATCACCAGCGGTGGTTGCACAAGCGCAGCAACAAGGCGCTGAAATCATCGTCACGGTTGATAGTGGCATTTCGTGTCATGCAGGTGTGGCAGCAGCGAAAGCGGCGGGTATGAGCGTCGTGATTACCGATCACCATTTGCCTGGCGCAGAATTACCGCCAGCCGATGTTATTGTGAATCCAAATCAGCCTGCTTGTGATTTTCCCAGCCCCAATATCGCTGGCGTCGGTGTCGCATTCTATGTGTTACTAGCATTGCGCCATGAGCTACGTGAGCGCGGCATCGACACACCGAATCTAGCGCAATGGCTGGATTTAGTTGCGGTCGGAACGGTTGCCGATGTGGTTAAACTTGATGGCGTAAACCGCATTCTGGTGCAGCAAGGATTGCAACGTATTCGGGCCGGTTATTGCCGCCCTGGCATTGCTGCATTACTGCAAGTTGCCAACCGTGATCCGCAACAGCTTCAAGCCAGCGACCTTGGGTTCGCAATCGGTCCGCGAATAAATGCCGCAGGTCGGTTAGATGATATGGCCGCTGGTATTGAATGTTTGCTTGCGCAAAATTTGACGCAAGCACAACAATTGGCGTCACAGCTTGATGCTTTAAATAAAGCGCGACGCACTATCGAAACCGAAATGCGTGAAGAAGCAGAAGCCTACGTGGCGCAACTCAATGCCGACAGTGATCGATTACCTGCCGCGTTGGTGCTACACCAGGCAGGCTGGCACCAAGGTGTCGTTGGCATTGTGGCGGGGCGGGTGAAAGAGCAATGTCATCGTCCAGTTATCGCCTTTGCCGACAGTGATGACGGTTATTTAAAGGGCTCGGCGCGTTCGATTCCAGGCTTACATATACGTGATGTTTTAGAGCGTGTGCATAGTTTGCATCCGCATCTAATTGAACGCTTTGGTGGCCACGCGATGGCCGCTGGCTTAACTTTAGCGCATGAAAACTTGAACGAATTTCGTCAGGCATTTACGCAACAGGTTGAAGATTGGCTGGGCGACGAAGAGCTGAACCGCACCATTTGGTCAGATGGTGAGCTTGATGCCGATTACTTGCAAGAGCCGTTTGTGCGCCAATTAGAAGCATACGGCCCCTGGGGACAGGGCTTTCCTGAGCCGGTTTTCGATGGCGAGTTTCGTATTGTCAATCAACGTTTAGTGGGCGAGCGTCATTTGAAATTGGTGCTTGAAACACCACAACGTGTGGTTGTTGATGCGATTGCCTTTAATATCGATTTGGATATTTGGCCAGATGCTTCGGTACAACGTTTGCATGCGGCATACAAAGTTCAATTAAATCATTTTCGTGGACGCACTTCTGTGCAGCTACAACTAGAGCATTTTTACGCTTTGCGGTAGAATACGCCCCCTTTATGAACAACCATGCAAATAACCGTTGCTATTGAGATTGAAAAACTATGTTCGAAACGAATGCTACTTATGTTGCGATAAAAGAAATGCGTAAACGCAGCGAGCTACTTCGGGGGTATCTTTGACTACGCTCAGAAGGTAGAACGCCTTGAAGAAGTGACTCGTGAACTTGAAGACCCGAGCGTGTGGAACGACCAAGAACGTGCTCAGGCTTTAGGAAAAGAGCGCGCGAGTCTTGAGCAGGTGGTTGAAACGTTGAACAATCTCGCGCAAGGGCTAGAGGATGTTGAAGGTTTAGTCGAGTTAGCGGTTGAAGCGGACGATGAAGAAACTTATAACGATGCGGTTGCTGAGCTTGACCAGTTAGAAGGGCAACTGGCAACGCTTGAGTTCCGTCGGATGTTCTCGGGCGATCATGACGCATCAGATTGTTATTTGGATATTCAATCCGGTTCGGGTGGTACGGAAGCCCAAGACTGGGCGAACATCTTACTGCGGATGTATTTGCGCTGGGCTGAATCGCATGACTTTAAAGCGGAAATTACCGAGCTCTCTGAAGGTGAAGTCGCAGGTATTAAATCAGTGACAGTGCGTGTACAAGGCGAATACGCCTATGGCTGGTTACGTACAGAAACCGGTGTGCATCGACTTGTACGAAAGTCACCGTTTGACTCTGGCAATCGTCGTCATACGTCGTTTGCTTCGGTATTTGTTTATCCAGAAGTAGATGACTCCATCGAGATTGAAATTAACCCAGCAGATTTGCGCGTGGATACTTACCGTGCGTCAGGTGCTGGTGGTCAGCACGTTAACCGTACAGACTCGGCGATTCGTATTACACACGAACCTACCGGCGTGGTGGTGCAGTGTCAGAGCGACCGTTCGCAGCATAAAAACCGTGATGCCGCGATGAAGCAATTACGTGCGAAGTTGTTTGAGTTAGAATTGCAAAAACAATTAGCTGAAAAACAAGCGCTAGAAGATTCCAAGTCAGATATTGGCTGGGGCAGTCAGATCCGCTCTTACGTGCTCGATGATGCGCGTATCAAAGATTTGCGTACCGGTGTTGAAAACCGGAATACGCAAGCGGTACTTGACGGTGCGCTTGATCCATTTATTGAAGCAAGTTTGAAATCAGGTTTATAAATTGAAGTTGCAGGGCTTGAAGCCGTGCGAAAAGAGGAAACTTACCCATGAACGATAAAACGCAAGCCCCTGAGTTGGACGTCAATGAACAAATCGCCCAGCGCAAGGCTAAGCTTGCTGCGTTGCGCGAGCGAGGCGTAGCATTCCCGAATGATTTCCGTCGCGACAGTTTAGCTGCTGAATTGCATGAACAATTTGATGGTTCTGAGAAAGAAGAGCTCGCGTCAAAGGGCATTCGTGTCAGTGTTGCTGGTCGTATGATGACGCGTCGTATTATGGGCAAGGCAAGTTTTGCGACCATTCAAGATATGTCTGGCCAAATTCAGCTCTACGTAGCGCGTGACAATCTGCCTGAAGGTTTTTATAACGAAGAATTCAAGAAATGGGATTTAGGCGACATCGTTGGTGCTTCTGGAACACTTTTTATCACGGGTACCGGTGAATTGAGTGTGCAAGTCGATGACGTTCGTTTATTGACGAAGGCGTTACGCCCGTTACCTGATAAGTTCCACGGTTTATCGGACCAAGAGATGCGCTATCGTCAGCGCTACTTGGATTTGATTACCAATCAAGAGTCTCGCAATACCTTTATTGTGCGTTCAAAAGTGGTGGATTATATTCGCCGCTACTTAGCGGAAAAGCAGTTCTTGGAAGTGGAAACGCCGATGATGCAAACCATTCCTGGCGGCGCCGCAGCGCGTCCGTTTGTGACGCATCACAATGCTTTAGATATGCAGTTATATCTGCGTATTGCGCCGGAGCTTTATTTGAAGCGTTTGGTTGTTGGTGGTTTCGAAAAAGTGTTTGAAATTAACCGTAACTTCCGTAACGAAGGTCTATCGACGCGCCATAACCCAGAGTTCACCATGCTTGAGTTCTACTGGGCCTATGCCGACTACCAAGATTTGATGGATTTAACCGAAGACATGCTGCGTGGCATGACCACCGAAATTCTTGGGTCAGCGCAATTTGAAAGTGAAGGCGTTCAGTACGACTTCGGTAAGTCGTTTGCGCGAATGACAGTGAAAGAAGCGATTCTAGAGCATCTGCCATCAGCTACCGAAGCGCAGCTCGATAGTCTTGAACAAGCAACCGCTTTGGCTGAATCGTTAGGTATTAAAGTGAAGTCAAACTGGGGCTTGGGTAAAATCCAAATCGAAATTTTCGAAGAGGTAGCCGAACATAAGCTCATGCAGCCAACCTTCATTACCGCTTACCCAGCTGAGGTTTCGCCATTGGCTCGCCGTAACGACAACGATCCGTTTATTACCGATCGCTTTGAATTCTTTGTTGGCGGACGTGAGCTGGCAAACGGCTTCTCGGAGCTTAATGACGCCGAAGATCAAGCAGAACGCTTCCGTGAGCAAGTTCAGCAAAAAGAAGCGGGTGATGACGAAGCGATGTTCTATGACGAAGATTATGTGACAGCGTTAGAACATGGTTTGCCGCCAACAGCGGGTGAGGGTATCGGGATTGATCGGTTGGTAATGTTGTTGACTGATTCGCCGTCAATTCGTGATGTGTTGTTGTTCCCGCACATGCGCCCTAAAAAATAAGAGCGTTATTGGTTATTCATAGCCCGGCGTTTTACGCCGGGCTTTTTTATAGCCGACTAACGATTAACGAATAACGACTAACGACTAACGAGTAACGAGTAACGAATTAGGTCTTGGGAAGTGCTTGTAGCAAGTCAGCCAGTAGCTCGTGTTTTTCTTCAATGCCGGCTGATAAGCGCAGCAAATCTGGCGGGCAGGGGGTGCCTTCGCCTTCAACGCTGGCGCGATGTTCTATCAAGCTTTCGACGCCGCCGAGCGATGTGGCGCGTTTCCATAATTTGGTGTTTGCAGCTAGATGCACAGCGGCGTGTTCACCCCCCTTGACGCGAACGGAGAGCATTCCACCGAAACCACCATGCATTTGCTTACAGGCGACCTTATGCCCAGCAAAACTTGGTAACCCGGGATACAACACCTCGAGAATCTGTGGATGCTGTTCTAGTTGCTCGGCTAAGAACATGGCATTGCTACAGCTCTCTCTTACCCGTAAATGCATGGTCCGCATGCCGCGCAGTAATTGCGCCGCGTCATGCGGGCTAGGCACGGCACCGCCTTGAGCGCGCACTGCACGAATACGCTGCCAATAAGGCGAATCTTGTTTGGTAATTAACGCACCAGCAATGACATCTGAGTGGCCGTTTAGATATTTCGTGGCGCTATGCATCACAATATCTGCACCCAGCGCGAGTGGTTGAGTCAGTAACGGTGTTGCACAAGTGGAGTCGACGGCAACCGCCGCACCGGCAGATTTCGCTAATTCACTGATGGCAGCGATATCACTGATAGTCCACATTGGGTTGCCAGGCGTTTCTAACCAAACTAACTTGGTTTGCTGCGGCTTGAAAGCCGTAGCGACAGCGTCAAGGTCGGTCATGTCGACAAAATCGATGCGTAAGCCCCAATCAGTGGCGAAATTAAGCAACCAATGACGCAGTGCCCAATACATGACGGTTGGTGCAACCACATGATCACCAGGCTTTAAACCCAAAAATACGGCCGTGGCTGCCGCCATACCCGAACCAAATAACAAGGCTTGCTCGCCGTCTTCAAGTTGACATAACAGCTGCTCAACTGGCTTATACGTTGGATTGTCTGCACGCGAATAGACGTTACCGGTTGGGTAGGTATTATCCGCACCGCGAATGTAAGTGGTGGCGACGTGGATAGGGAGCACGACACCTTGACTTTCTTGGTCGATTTTACCGAGCGCCTGAGCAAGTGCGGTGGCAGAACTAAATGGATAAGCTTTGCTGTTGGTCATGAATAAAGTCACTTGTGAGAATGGCGAATGTGGTGATTAGTATACGCTGAATTGCGCATAAAAAAACGCACCTGAGGGTGCGTTTTTGTCGCAATTTTCTGCGAATTAGCCGTGGTTATGGTTACCATCAGCATGCACGTGGCCGTGGTCCAATTCGCTTGGATCAGCATCACGTACTTCAACGACTTCAACGTCAAAGTTTAACGTTGTACCAGCTAACGGATGGTTACCGTCAACAGTTACTTCGTCATCGCTCACGTCAACAATCATGACAGACTGCTCACCAGCATCAGTGCTAGCGCGGAACTGCATGCCAACAGCAACTTCGTTGTCGCCAAACAAGCTGCGTGGAACGGTTTGAATAAGACCGTCATGACGCTCGCCGTAGGCATCAGCTGGTTGAATTTCAGCTTCAAATTTGTCGCCAGTTGCTTTACCGTCAAGTGCGTTCTCAAGACCTTTGATCAACATACCGCGACCAAAGATAAACTGTAGTGGCTGACCTTCTTTTGATTGATCCAGAACTTGGCCTTCGGCGGTTTTCACGGTGTAGTGAATTCCAACAACTTTGTCCTGGCTAATAGTTTGACTCATGATTCATCCAAGTTATAAGGCAGTGGGTAAATTTCCAAAAGACTCGCGTCATCATCTTTCACTCTCAGCTTAGTATTTGCCTCAATATCGCTCGGCAATACCGCTAAGAGATCAAGTTGATTGTCAGCACGGCTCACTGCATTAATTACCGTACCGGCACGTCGCCAATTGTCACCAAGTTGCTGTTCCAGCGTGGCACCGGCTGAAACCGATTGCCCTTGGCCAACTAAACGAAACAGTGCTCGCTTCTGCTTGCCCAGATATTTCATCCGAGCGATGGTCTCCTGGCCGATATAACACCCCTTGGTAAAACTAATACCATGCAACGCCTGTACGTTCAGCATTTGGGGCACATACTCTAATATTGTACCTGAAACTAGTGTCGGTCGACCACGTTCAATTTCAAGCGCATTCCAAGCATCCATTGAAGAATTCGTAGGAAAGTTATCACGTTCGGTTACCAAAAGGTACTGATCTGGCTGACTACCCAAGGTTAGTGCGACGCCATCTGAAAAAGCAGTTACGGCTTGCTCATCGGCAACATTCAGCGGTTGTTCAAGCCACTCAGCTAAACGCGCTGGTGCCGCTGTGCCAAATACGCCAAACAGTGATAATTGCTCAGAAGCATCGACGATATCAGTTTTGCTAAATACACCGAACTTTTGTAACTGGGCCAGACTAGCGGCAATGGCGTCTTTGTGACTCAGCAATAACACACTGTCAGCAAAGCGAGTGACGAACAACGTGCTCATCGCTTTCCCTTTATTGTCGCAGTGCGCGGCAAATAACCAGCCGTGGTCACTGAGTTGCTTCATGTCACAGGATAACTGCCCCTGCAAAAATTCATCAGTTTGTGGACCGGTCAGACGAATAACGCCGTAATCTGTTAATGAAACCGTTACGTATTCAGGCTGAGCTTTGGTAAACTCTGTATCTAACACACGAAACCTCACTTTCTCATCGATAAACGAATAGATGGGGATGTTTTTTCATTATACAAGCCGTTTTATTTCACGACGCATATTTTTTGTCGTAAAAGAAGGATTCGCATGGAAAAGTTGCAACAAAATGCCGACACATTGAAAGATAAAAATCGTCTTCGTTGGGCGTGCCGCCGTGGCATGTTAGAACTCGATGTTTTATTTATGCCATTCGTTGAAGAAGCATACGATGATCTGAATGCACAGCAGCAAGACGCTTTTCGACGTTTACTAACTTGTGATGATCCTGATTTGTTCGCGTGGTTTATGGGGCATCAAAAGTGCGAAGATGAAGAGCTTGCAGGCATGGTGGCGTATATACTCGGCCGCGTTAAAGTCTAACTCTAAGCGCATTTGCTATGCTTTGGCAGCTGACAGTTCGGCCATGGGCGTGGCTACGGTTGCCATCTCATGTCTGGGGCGTGAATAACGACACGGGTGTTTGGGTGCAACTAGACGACTTCGACCAAAGGTGTTGGCACTTGCAGCCGTTATCGTGGGTTACCCCTTGGGGAGCATTACTCATTTTGCACCATCCGAACACGGCGCGGCGCTGGTTATGGCTACCGCGCAGTTGGCTTGGCGATGCGCAATATCGACGCCTAGCTCGATTTTTGTTGCGTTGGCGTCAATACGGTCGGCTTCGCCTCAGCCAGTAATTCAGGGTAGTCGAGGTTGTAATGTAGACCGCGACTCTCATGTCGGGCCATGGCACTGCGCACAATTAATTCAGCCACTTGCACCAAATTACGTAGCTCCAACAAATTATTACTGACTTTGAAGTGACTGTAATATTCATGAATTTCTTGCTGCAATAATTCAATGCGGCGTAATGCGCGTTGTAGCCGTTTGTTGGTGCGAACAATACCGACATAGTCCCACATAAAGAGACGCAGTTCGTGCCAGTTATGTTGAATGATGACCTCTTCATCAGAGTCATTCACTTGGCTTTCGTCCCAAACGGGCAGGTCGGTACGTAACTTAACCTGCTGCAATTGTTCGATGATGTTGGTTGCTGCCGCTCGGGCAAACACCAGACATTCGAGCAGTGAGTTGCTCGCCATACGGTTGGCGCCGTGCAAACCGGTATAGGCAACTTCGCCAATGGCGTACAAATTACTGACCGCCGTTCGCGCGTTTAAATCTGTTTTTACACCACCGCAAGTGTAGTGGGCGGCAGGGACAACCGGCATTGGTTGTTTGCTGATATCAATACCTAAACTTAAGCATTTGTCATAAATGTTCGGAAAATGTTCTTGGATAAACGCTTTTGGCTTATGCGAAATATCTAAGAACATACAATCAGCACCGAGACGCTTCATTTCATAGTCGATAGCGCGAGCGACCACGTCACGAGGCGCAAGCTCTGCTGCTGGGTGAAATTCAGGCATAAAGCGACTGCCATCCGGACGACGTAATACAGCGCCCTCGCCACGTAACGCTTCAGTTAGCAGGAATGATTGGGCGTTGGGATGAAATAAGCAGGTTGGGTGAAATTGATTAAATTCCATGTTCGCAACTTGGCATCCGGCACGCCACGCCATGGCAATACCGTCGCCACTGGCGACATCAGGGTTGCTTGTATACTGATAAACTTTACTGGCGCCGCCGGTACATAAAGCGACGAATCGCGCCGCAATTGTTTCAACGCGTTGATTCACACGATTCAATATATACGCGCCGTAACAACGCTGTTCACCACCAACATGCTTATGCGTAATCAAATCAACCGCATTGACGCGTTCTAGAATCGTAATGTTCGGATGTTGTTTGGTCTGTTCAACTAATGTGGTCTGCACCGCGCGACCAGTCGCATCTGCCGCATGGAGAATACGGCGATGGCTATGGCCACCCTCTTGATTTAAGTGAAACTGACCATCGTCAACACGATCAAAGCCAACCCCGATATCAATGAGCCATTGCAAGCTTTCTTTAGCGTGACTTGTGGTAAACTTTACCGCATCAATGTCACATAATCCGGCACCAGCAACTAATGTGTCGTCAACGTGGCTTTCAATGCTATCATTCTCATCGAATACAGCAGCGATACCGCCTTGTGCGTAGTAGGTTGAGCCTTCGGTTAATGGTCCTTTCGAAAGTACCGTAACTTGGGCATGGTCAGCGAGTTGTAAAGCTAGTGTTAAACCAGCAGCGCCGCTACCAATAATGAGTACATCGCATTGATAATGTGACATTTGTTCCATAAAGTATGTGGGATATTTTGCGTGACAACACGCTGATCTGCCAAAGGAATAAAAGCGATTTTACTCTTTTGAATTTTTTTTGCGAACTTTTTACGAACACTTGGGTCATACTTTGCAAGTACGCAACGGGCCTAATATCTGACGTAGCTAGGGGTTGAGGAGAGCGGGCTCGGATGAGCGAACAAGAAACAGATAAAGCCCTGGTAGAACGAGTGCAACAGGGCGACCAAAGAGCCTTTGATTTGTTGGTAAAAAAATATCAGCACAAAGTGATGAGTCTGATATCACGCTATGTCAAACAGCAGGCCGATGTGCCAGACGTAGCCCAAGAAACATTTGTGAAAGCTTATCGTGCATTAGCTAATTTTCGTGGCGATAGTGCGTTTTATACTTGGCTGTATCGCATTGCGGTAAATACTGCGAAGAATTATTTAGTGGCACAAGGGCGTAAGCCGCCCGCCAATGATGTCGATGCCGATGAAGCTGAGTTTTATGAGGGAAGCGGTGCGCTGAAAGACAGCGCTTCTCCAGAAAGTATGTTGTTAACCGATGAAATTCGTGACGTTGTTATGCGAACCATCGATGATTTACCGGAAGATTTGCGTCGTGCTATAACACTGCGTGAAATTGAAGGTTTAGGTTATGAAGAAATAGCCATTGAAATGGATTGTCCTATTGGCACCGTGCGTTCACGAATATTCCGAGCGCGTGAGGCGATAGATCAACAATTACGGCCGTTATTAGAGCGCTAAACTGAATTTGAGGAAGCTTTATGTCTGATCGTTGCAAACAAAATGCCTCAGCACTATTAGATAATCACTTTGGTGATTCAGGTGCTGATGCTGAACGTCCATTTAATGCTGAAGTTTCAGCGTTGTTGGACGATGAACAGGCACAGGCCGTATGGCAACGCTATGCGTTAGTCGGACACCTGATGCGTGGTGATGCGCAAACGAATCAACAAATTGATATCAGTGCTCGCGTTGCGGCGCAATTATCCCAGGAATCGGTAGTGGTACAGCCTTCGGTGCAGCAAGGTGGCGCCATGGCGCGTGCGGCAAACCGCTGGCTCAAGCCTGCCGGTAGTATTGCGATTGCTGCGAGTGTTGCGTTAGTTGCTGTTGTCACCGTTCAACAGCCAGTGGTTGACGTTGAACAGGCAACACCAAGCGTCACTTCGCCAGCGCTCATTACAAATCCATTTGGTGGTCGAAATCCGGTAAGTTACAACACAGTGATTGAAGCGCAAGCGCCGTCAGAGGCAGAAATTGCTCAACAACGCCAATTACTCCAGTCATATATGTTAGATCACCAGCGTCAATTGCAGCTGTCATTGCAAGCAGACAAAGAGCAACAGCAGCAAGAATCATCAACCGTTGAGAAGTTAAACGAACAGAATGACTAAATATGTTGTTGCGGTTGCACTTTGGTTGGTTGCAATCGCCCCCCTAGGCGCCAATGCACAACAAGAGGTGACTGCAGAACGCGCCGCCAATATGGGCCAAATATGGTTTGACCGCATGGCCCGTTCTTTGCGTGACCTCAATTTTGAAGCGACCTTAGTCCAAAGCCAAGGGCAGCGGATTCAACCCTTAGTTTGGTTTCATGGTAACTATGACCACACCACCGACCTTGAGTTATTAATTTATCTTAACGGTGCGGATACGCGGGCATTGCGCGTGGGTGATCAAACGTATTATTACTCTCAAGCAGGTGGGTCATATACGCTTCAATCCGATGTCACGGTTGGACTCATTCCGCCCGCGTTCTACGAACCATTTGCGAATATCAATCAACATTATCAAGTGATTGCCAGCGGCGGTATGCGAGTGACGGGACGTCCTGCCCAGTATTTGCGGCTCATTAGTCGAGACGATAATCGCTATCACTATGATCTTTGGGTTGATCGTGACTCGGGAATGCTGTTGAAACTGCAAATGATGACCCCACAAGGTGAGGTTCTCGAACAGTTACAATTAACGTCGATTAGTTTTTCTGACCAAATACCAGAGCAGCTCACTGAAGTAAGCGCCATTCAACGTCCGCCGAAGCTTTATGATACGCAGCAACTGGCTGAACTCCGTTTCCCGTTGCGCCCGAATTGGCTACCTGGTGGCTTTGATTTGCGTCGTTCACATCATCGTCAGTTGTATGATACGCAATTACCAACCGATTATTTTCTATTTAGCGATGGTCTTACCGAAGTATCGATTTATGTGACTGATCAACGCGCTCAAAAATTACCAAGCTTGGCCTACCAAGGGCCCGAATCACTCGTGAACACCTTTGTTGAAGGACACGCCGTGACGGTGGTAGGTAAACTACCTGCAGATACATTGCGTCGTATCGCTGAGAATATGGTCGTAACAACTCAGGATATGCAGCAGTGATTCGAGAACTTGCCGAAGTGATTGCCGTAGAAAGCGATTTTTTATTGGTTTCTACAGAATTAAGAACCGGCTGTAACGGCTGCGCACAACAAAATACCTGTGGCGCAGGCGTTATCTCAAAGGCGTTTTCTGATCGCCGTGCTGAATTTCGTGTCCACAAGCCGAAAGGGCAGTTTAGTCCGGGTCAGCAAATTGAGTTATTACTTCCCGAACAGGCGCTTACACGCTACTCGCTAGCGGTTTACTTACTGCCAATTCTAGCCTTATTACTTATCGCTATTGCGACAGGTCAGTTTTTGTTGTGGTCAGAGGGATGGGTGATTCTTAGCGCGTTTAGTGGCTTTGCGTTCACCTTCTATCTGTTACGACACTGGTTACAGCAACGTGATATTCAAGTTGCGCAACTGTTGAGCGTGCAACAAATCGATTAAAAATACCCGAAATTCTTTGTCCCGAACCGCATAAATCAGTATGATCAGCGGTTAGTATTTATTCCTTATTTTTTTGTTGTTGCGGGGGCATTAATGCCAGAGAAGGCGTTTAAGCAAGCAAATATTCGCAATTTTTCAATTATTGCGCACATCGACCATGGTAAGTCGACTCTTTCTGATCGTTTGATACAGCATTGTGGCGGTTTAACTGACCGTGAAATGGCTGAACAAGTACTTGATTCAATGGATCTTGAGCGCGAACGCGGTATTACCATTAAAGCGCAGAGCGTGACCTTGCACTACACCGCACAAGATGGCGAAACCTATCAGCTGAACTTTATCGATACGCCAGGACACGTTGACTTCTCATACGAAGTATCACGAAGCCTAGCTGGGTGTGAAGGCGCCTTGTTGGTGGTTGATGCTGCACAGGGTGTTGAAGCGCAAACGTTGGCAAACTGCTACACCGCCATTGAAATGGACCTTGAAGTGGTTCCGGTGTTAAACAAGATCGATTTGCCGCAGGCTGATCCTATGCGAGTGGCTGAAGAGATTGAAGACATTGTCGGCATCCAAGCGATTGATGCGGTGCAGTGTTCTGCCAAAACCGGCATTGGTATCGATGAAGTTTTAGAACGTATCGTGAAGCAGATTCCGCCACCGCAAGGTGATGCCGAGGAACCATTACAAGCGTTAATCATCGACTCTTGGTTTGATAATTATCAAGGCGTTGTGAGTTTAGTACGCGTAAAAAATGGTGTGTTACGTGCTGGCGACAAAATGAAAGTGATGTCGACAGGGCAAACCCATCAGATTGATAAAGTTGGATTCTTCTCACCAAAAGCCACGGAAACCGGCATTTTGCGTTGTGGTGAAGTAGGTTTTGTTATTGCCGGGATTAAAGAAATTCACGGTGCGCCAGTAGGGGATACCCTCACGCTAGCGAAACAACCCGCACCGCAACCGCTACCAGGCTTTAAAAAAGTGAAACCGCAGGTTTACGCGGGGATGTTTCCAATTTCATCGGATGATTATGAAAACTTCCGTGATGCGTTGTCGAAACTCTCATTGAACGATGCGTCACTGTTCTATGAACCGGAAAACTCTGCTGCACTGGGTTTTGGTTTCCGCGTCGGCTTTCTGGGTATGCTGCACATGGAAATCATCCAAGAGCGCCTAGAACGTGAATATGATATCGATTTGATTACCACTGCGCCAACAGTGGTGTATAAAGTGATTACGAAAGACGGCAAAGAGCATAAGGTAGACAACCCTGCTAACTTGCCAGCAGTGAATGATATTGAAACCATTTATGAGCCGATTGTTGAAGCGAATATTCTCGTTCCGCAAGAGTATCTTGGTAACGTGATCACGCTGTGTGTTGATAAGCGTGGTGTACAAACCAAAATGGCTTATCACGGCAATCAAGTGGCGGTGACGTACGAATTGCCAATGGCTGAAGTGGTGATGGATTTCTTTGATCGCTTAAAATCAACGAGTCGCGGTTATGCGTCGCTTGATTATAACTTTAAACGCTTCCAAGAAGCGGACATGGTGCGTGTTGACGTGTTAATTAACGGTGACAAGGTTGACGCCTTGGCGATGATTACCCACCGCGATAATTCACAAGGCCGTGGTCGCGAATTGGTTGATAAAATGCGAGAGTTAATTCCACGACAAATGTTCGATATCGCGATTCAAGCGACTATTGGCACGCAAGTCATTGCGCGCGCTACGGTGAAGCAATTGCGTAAAAACGTGACCGCGAAGTGTTACGGTGGTGACGTCAGTCGTAAGAAAAAACTCTTACAAAAACAAAAAGAAGGTAAGAAGCGAATGAAGCAGCTTGGTAACGTCGAAGTACCGCAAGAAGCATTTCTTGCCGTACTGAAAGTTGGCAAGTAATGCGATTCGCTCGGTGCGCTAGGAATCAAAAATAAATGGCTAACTTTTATTCGATTGTGCTGACGCTAGTGACCATCGTTGCAGGTTTGATTTGGCTTTATGATGCCAGAATGAATAAACCTGCACGTTTGGCAGCTATCGCTAAAGTAGAAGAACAAACCAACAAAACTTTGGATGATGAAGAACGTGAACGCGTTGCGCCGCAGGGGCGTGTGGCGGAATTTGCACAAAGCGTTTTTCCTATTTTGTTTATTATTTTAATTGTTCGTTCATTCTTCTATGAGCCATTTCGAATTCCATCAGCATCCATGATGCCAACCATGTTGGCTGGCGATTTCGTGTTGGTGCAAAAGTTTAGCTATGGTGTTCGTGATCCATTATTTCGCACAGAATTGCTAGAAACTGGAAAGCCAAACCGCGGCGATATTGCGGTGTTCAAATTTCCGGTAAACCCACAAGTTGATTTCATTAAACGCATTGTGGCAACGCCAGGCGATCGAATTATCTATCGTAACAAAACCTTGTATTTGGAGCCGGCGTGCGTTGATAGCTCTGCAGAATGTCCGCAGTTGCAAGTCATTGAACGCAATGTGCAACAACAAGACGAAGTTTATTTTAGTCGCACGACACCACTGCAACGTTATTCGGAGCAACTTGGTGACGTTGAGCATGAAATACTCATCGATCCGACTGTGGCACCGCGTACCGCTTATTATTTTCAACAAGCGGGCACTGCCGCTGATGAATGGATAGTGCCAGAAGGCCATTATTTTGCGATGGGTGATAATCGCGATAACTCTGAAGATAGTCGCTATTGGGGCTTTGTTCCGTATGAGAACCTGGTTGGCAAAGCCACGTTTATTTGGATGAGTTTGGAATTTGATCGCGGCCCAGAATCTTGGGTGCCAGAGTGGTTACCAGGCTGGATACCTTCGGGCGTTCGCTGGCATCGTCTTGGCAGTGTGGAGTAAGGCGTGAGTTTACCGAAACCACCACTGAAACAGCTTGAAAAGTCATTTGGTTATACCTTTAAAAATCGTGATGCATTAACGCAGGCACTGACGCACCGAAGTGCTGCTGCGAAACACAACGAGCGCCTCGAATTCCTTGGCGACTCAGTGTTAGGTATCATCATTAGTGAAGCGTTATTTGAGCAATTCCCGAATATTGATGAAGGTGATTTAAGCCGTATGCGCGCCACGTTAGTGTGTGGACGCAGTCTCGCTAAATTAGCTCAGCGTTTCGAATTAGGGAAATTTTTGGTCCTTGGCCCTGGTGAAATGAAGAGCGGCGGACATCGTCGTGAATCCATACTCGCTGATGCGGTAGAAGCCTTGTTGGGCGCCATGTATTTAGAAAGCGATTTAAACACTTGTCGAGAGGTTGTACTAAACTGGTATTCGAAACAGTTGGCAGCCATCAAACCGGGCGCAAGCCATAAAGACCCCAAAACGCGTTTGCAAGAGTATTTGCAAGGGCGCCAGCGCGCACTGCCAATTTATGAAGTTGTCGCGACACAAGGGCAAGCACATAACCAACAATTTACCGTAAGTTGTCAAGTTGATGGGTTGGAACAGCCTATTCGTGGTACGGGGACAAGTCGCCGTAAAGCCGAGCAGCAGGCTGCAACCGAAGCACTTGAACAACTTATTCAGCAGGAAAATTCATGACTGAACCGCAATACAGCTCAGAATCAGCGTTTGTTGCCATTGTAGGGCGCCCAAATGTCGGGAAATCAACGCTACTTAATCGTATTCTTGGGCAAAAGATAAGTATTACCTCAAGTAAGCCACAAACAACGCGTCACCGCATTTTAGGTATTGAAACTGAAGGCGAGCGCCAAATTGTCTACGTGGACACGCCAGGTCTTCACCAAGATGAAAAGCGCGCGATTAACCGTTTAATGAACCGAGCGGCGTCGAGCTCACTGAGTGGCGTTGAAGTTGTGCTATTTGTCGTCGAAGCGGGCAAGTGGGCTAGCGACGATGAAATGGTACTCAATAAACTGAAAAAATCAGAGCGTCCGGTTATTTTGGTCATTAATAAAATTGACCAATTTAAAGACAAAACTGAGTTATTACCGTATTTACAGCAGCTTGCCGAAAAGCATAGCTTCGCTGAAATTATCCCATTATCAGCAGCGACCGGCGCACAAGTAGAAGCCTTGCGAGAAATCGTGCATAGGTATGCACGTCCGGGCGTTCATCATTTTCCAGAAGATTATGTGACCGACCGTTCGTTACGTTTTATGGTGGCGGAAATTATTCGCGAAAAACTCATGCGTTTTACCGGTGATGAGCTGCCGTACAGTACCACCGTTGAAATTGAGCAATTTAAGACAGCACCATCAGGCACCACACACATTCATGCACTGATATTGGTTGAGCGCGACGGCCAGAAGCGCATGGTGATAGGCGCAGGTGGTAGTAAATTAAAAACAATTGGCACCGAAGCGCGTCGCGATATTGAGCCACTGGTTGGTGGCAAAGTTCACTTGCAGTTGTGGGTGAAAGTGAAATCGGGCTGGGCTGACGACGAGCGAGCGCTGCGTAGCTTAGGTTACGGCGAGGATTAAGCGGTGGAACCGGCGTTTGTATTGCATCGCTGGCCCTACCAAGACAGCAGTTTACTGGTTGAATTGTTCTCTGCTGAGCATGGCCGTTTTCGCGCGATTGCGAAAGGTGCAAAACGGCCGAAAAGTGCTTGGCGTAGTATCTTGCAACCCTTCACACCGTTGCAGATTAGTACGCGTGGTCGTCACGAATTACAAACATTGGTTGCTGCAGAGTTAATCGATACCAGTTTGAACTTAAGAGGTACGGCACTCTACAGTGGCTTTTATGTCAATGAACTGGTGCAACGCCTGACCACCCCATACCATGTGGTTGATGGTCTTTTTCAAGACTACCAAGAAACCTTGGAGCTACTCACTCAGGTGAACCATGTTGAACCAATCTTGCGTCGCTTTGAATGGCAATTACTTTGTCATTTAGGGCATGGCTTTGACTGGCATATGGACACCCATGAGCAACCCATAATCGCAACGCAAACGTATCAATTCATTCCTGAATCTGGATTTTCACTGACAAACGCCAGTAATCAGACGGATATCATTGTATTGAGAGGCGCCGATATACTGCGGCTTGGCGATTTTGAAGTTGCGGATCAACGCCTACTAAACTTATTTAAACGACTGATGCGTATGGCATTGCAACCTTATTTGGGAAATCAGCCGCTGCGCAGTCGTCAACTCTTTGTTCAATTTAAGGATATGTCATGAATTCAACCGTTGGAATTCCACCGATTTACCTCGGTGTTAACATTGACCATGTCGCAACTGTTCGTAATGCCCGTGGCGTGAGCTACCCTGATCCGGTGACGGCAGCAGCGATTGCTGAGCAGGCGGGTGCTGATGGCATTACGGTGCATTTACGTGAAGATAGACGGCATATAAAGGATCGCGATGTTGAGATTCTTGCGCAAACCCTACAGACCCGTATGAACTTAGAAATGGCCGTCACTGACGAAATGTTAGCGATAGCTTGTCGTACCAAGCCAACGTTTTGTTGTTTAGTGCCAGAGAAGCGCGAAGAATTAACCACCGAAGGCGGTCTCGATGTTGCTGGTCAACAAGCCAAGATCACCAATGCGGTAGCACAACTTGCCGAACATGGTATTGCCACCAGCCTATTTATTGATGCGGATAAACGTCAAATTGATGCGGCGGTTGCGACAGGCGCGCCGATTATAGAACTGCACACCGGGCACTATGCTGAACAAACCAATGAACAGGCGCAGATGCAAGCGTTAGCTCAGTTGCGCGACGCCGCAGAATATGCGCAGGCGGCTGGTTTACAGGTGAATGCTGGGCACGGTCTGCATTATCACAACACGGCGCCGATTGCGGCCATTCCACAATTGGTTGAGCTCAATATTGGCCACGCAATTATTGCGCGTGCGGTATTAGTTGGGCTAGAACAAGCCGTACGCGATATGAAAGCAATCATGCAACAGGCGCGGTTACATGGCTCAGTTTTATAAGCCGCAAGCCCGCACAGCAAAGCCGCAGCGATTAACCGATCAGCAGGTTGTTGGCCTTGATCATCAAGGACGAGGTGTGGTTCGTACCGCCAAGGGCGTCAAATTTGTGCCGGGTGCATTACCCGATGAGCGTGTGACGATAACGGTGCAAAGTAAACATGATGCACAGTTGGAGCGAATTCAGGCGGTTAGTAAGCAGCGTGTGACGCCGCCTTGTGCGTTCTATGAGCAATGCGGTGGTTGTGATTTACAGCATCTCACGTTAGCTGCGCAGCGCGCACATAAGCAGCAGGTTGTGACTGAGATGCTGGCGAAATTCGCGCAAATTGAACCGCAGCAGTGGCTGGAACCCTTAACTGGCGATGCGTGGCACTACCGTCGTCGAGCCCGATTAGCCGTGCACTATGATGCGAAACGGCAACAATTTAAAATGGGGTTTCGGGCGCCGAAGAGTAAACGT
This sequence comes from Idiomarina sp. 34-48-12, assembly GCA_002279005.1. GTDB lineage: Bacteria > Pseudomonadota > Gammaproteobacteria > Enterobacterales > Alteromonadaceae > Pseudidiomarina. The sequence continues at coordinate 42,772 of NCJS01000004.1, forward strand.
ATTACAGTCATTGATACTTGCTTGGTGTTGGCGGAGCGCTTAAATGAACTTATTTCCCCGTTACAACAACTTCTGCCACAACTTGAGTTAGTCAAACAGCTAGGTCATGTTGAATTGATTGAGTTTGAACATCAGATTGTCGTGTTGTTGCGCATCAGAGAATGGCCAACTGCGCATGATCAGATGCAACTCGAAGCGTTTTCAAACACCTACAACGTGGCCGTATGGTGTGATTCCGAACAGCAACTAGCGCCACTTTCAACGGTCGAACCTTTAAGTTATCGCACTGTAGGGATGAGTATTCACTGTTCGCCTACGAATTTTATGCAGGCGCACCGCCAACTTAGTGAGCAAATGGTTCAACAAGCTCTGGTTTGGCTTGATATTCAGCCGAACGATAAGGTGCTTGAACTGTATGCAGGTAGCGGTAATTTCAGTGTGCCGATGGCGCTAGCTGGAGCACAGGTTACCGCCATTGAAGGCGTTGCGTCGATGGTCGAACAGCTCAAAGCAAATGCCCACCGAGCTCAAGTAAACCTTGCCGCATTCTGCACCGATCTTGAACAACCGTGGTCGCGCCAAGTGTGGAGCAACGAGCCGTATACGAAAGTGTTGTTGGATCCTGCTCGTGCCGGCGCGCCACATGCCATTCAAGAAGTAGCCACACGACAACCGCATCGAATTGTGTATGTTTCGTGTGCGCCAGATACCCTTGCGCGTGATGCGAAGGTACTGAAAGATAACGGTTATCAGTTAAAACAAGCGCAAGTGGTTGACATGTTTCCGCAGACCCATCACATTGAGGTCATGACACGATTCGAACGGGAGTAATACGGTGGTTTGGGT
>NCJS01000024.1 GCA_002279005.1 Idiomarina sp. 34-48-12
GAGGAACTCAACTACGGAGTCGATCTATCAACCATCTGAGGGTGGTATCAGATTGATGGGGTGAAGGTGCCCCATCAACCATTAAATCCGTATACCCAATTTTTTCAATTCAAGCAAGGACATAGAATGAACGATACTAACGCTCCTGCAAGACTCAACCCGCCTGTATTTTATAGTGCCGCTGGTTTAATCATCGTGATTTTACTGTTTGCTGCAGTTGTCCCTGACACGGCTAATACATGGTTTCAGGCCATTCAGGCAGCGATTATTGAAAATGGCAGCTGGTTTTATGTGCTAGCAGTTGCAATCATTCTTATCAGCGTGCTGTATCTCGGATTTTCTAAAATGGGCACGATCAAACTCGGCCCTGACCACTCTGAACCCGATTATTCTAAGATAACTTGGTTCTCAATGTTATTTTCAGCTGGCATGGGTATCGGGTTGATGTTTTTTGGCGTGGCGGAGCCGGTGATGCACTTCTTGGCACCGCCGGTGGCAGAAGCTGGCAGCGTTGAAGCTGCTCGAGAAGCGATGAAGATTACATTCTTCCATTGGGGACTTCATGCTTGGGCAATTTATGCCATCGTTGCATTAATTCTCGCATTCTTCGCTTATCGCCATGGCTTACCGCTGACGCTTCGGTCTGCGCTTTACCCAATGATTGGCGACAGAATTTACGGCCCAATTGGTCATGTTGTGGATGTATTTGCAGTTATCGGAACGGTATTCGGTGTCGCGACTTCGTTAGGTTATGGCGTCACCCAGATTAACGCCGGTATTAACTATCTTTTCGACATTCCAGTCTCCGACACCGTTCAAGTCATTCTGATTATTGGCGTGACTCTACTGGCGGTTATTTCAGTGACCACCGGCTTAGATAAAGGCATTCGCCGGTTGTCTGAGCTCAATATGATTTTGGCTGTACTGTTGTTGGTATTCGTATTGTTACTTGGTCCAACGGTATTTTTATTACAGGCTTTTGTACAGAACACAGGCTCGTATGTATCGGAACTCGTTAACAATACCTTCAACCTATTTGCTTATGAAAAAACAGATTGGATAGGCGGTTGGACAGTATTTTACTGGGGCTGGTGGTTAAGTTGGGCACCGTTTGTGGGCTTATTCATTGCACGTGTCTCACGCGGACGTACCATTCGTGAGTTTGTGTTAGGGGTACTGTTAGTGCCAGCCGGCTTTACGTTGATGTGGATGACGTTCTTTGGTAACTCAGCCATTGATATGATTCTAAATAAAGGCGTCACGTCACTTGGCGAGATGGTAGAGAACGATGTTTCAATTGCGCTCTTTGCGTTTCTAGAACAGTTCCCGTGGAGTGGCTTTTTGAGTTTAGTTGCGACGCTAATGGTCGTAGTATTCTTTGTCACTTCGTCTGATTCAGGCTCAATGGTTGTCGATATGCTGTGCTCGAATGGCCGTGATGACACACCAGCGTGGCAACGTATATTTTGGGCGAGTGGTGAAGGTGTCGTAGCGATTATCTTGCTCTTAGCTGGTGGCTTAGGGGCATTACAGACGATGACGATAGCCAGCGCCTTACCGTTTACTATCATCCTTCTTATTGCCACTTACGGACTGATCCAAGCCTTACGCGTAGACGTTCATAAGAAAGATACGTTACAAAATAACTATTTAACAGCGTCATCACAAAGTAACAAGAATTGGCGTGAACGCTTACATAACATTATCGACTTCCCGAGTAAGTCAGTGGGGCAACGGTTTTTACTGCAAGTTGTTGAACCGGCATTTAAAGATGTTGCTGAAGAAATGGAAGCCAGCGGACTAACAGTTGTATTGCAAGTTGAAGATAAGAATCTCAAGACGTTCCGTGTCATTCACGGTGACGAAATTGATTTTATCTATCAAGTTGAACTCGCTTCACATGTTCAGCCAGCATTTATCTATGCCGAAGGCGAGCAAGAAGATGCACCGGAGGAACAGAAATACTATCGCGCCGAAGTTCACTTACGAGAGGGCGGTCAGGATTACGATATTTTAGGTTGGTCTCGAGATGCGGTGATTGGCGACATCATTGACCATTACCATAAACACATGCACTTCTTGCATGTTCTGCGTTAAGGAACAGACTATGAAATTGAAACTGTTAACCGTAGCGATAGCGACTTTGAACACTGCACCAAGCGCATTTGGTCAGGCAAATGAGTTAGCGAGCGCTGAGGAATTAAAACAGTTGCTTGAACAGATAGAGCAGTTGAAGCAACGCGTTGTCGACTTAGAGCAACGTGTTGCCTCGCAACAGCAAGAGCAGCAAGAACAAACGCAACAGTCTGAACAGCAAGGCGAAGAGCTTGCGCCACGACGCCAGGTGAGAAGCTCAGCCTTAGCAGCAAGAGTAGAGCGATTAGAAGAAGATGTGCAAGAGGCTCAAAATGCACCAATACAAATAGGTGGTGCAGTGCGAGCTCAGTACGTATGGGAAGATTACAACGATCCGCTAAAAGATCGTGGTGGTGACTTTGACTTTGATCTGGTTCGAATTGACTACAGCGGCGAAATTGGCGATGTAATTTTGTCTGCCCAGTATCGTTGGTTCCAGTATATGGATGTGGTGCAACACGCATGGGTTGGTTACAACTTCACCGAGAACTGGCAAGGGCAGTTGGGCGTAACTAAAGTCCCATTCGGTAACACGCCGTATAATTCAAACAGCTATTTCTTCAGCTCAAATTTCTATGTTGGTTTAGAAGATGACCACGATATGGGCGCGAAAATGCGTTACCGCGATGTCGATTGGGATTTTGACGTTGCCTTCTTTAAATCTGATGAGCTTGGTGGAGCGGACGGCTTAGCAACAAACAAATCGGATCGTTACGCTTATGATGCGGTTGGAGTTCGATTCGCGGATGAAGGTTTGTATGATGAACCGACTGCACTAGCTGCTGAAACCAACAGTTGGGCGTTGCGTGGCGTTCGAAAATGGTCCTTTGATGATATTCGCTCGGCAGAATTTGGCGCATCAGTGCAGTGGGGCGACATGAATGATGGGGTCGATAATGTTGGCGAACGCATGGCATGGGCAATACATGGTTTGTATAACTACGACCGCTGGACATTCATGGGGCAAGTTACGCAATACGATTACGACATGGATACACCGAATACAGGCATTGTTGTTGGAGCGTACAATTACTTTGATACCATTCCAACGAAAGCAACGTTGTACTCGGCGAACATTGCGTACAGCCTTCCAGTGAAATGGGGGCCGGTGACCAACTTAACGTTTTACAATGACTTCAGTTTGATGACCGATAAACGTTTTTATTCTGAAGACACGTTGATGAATGTTCTCGGTGTTGCGGTTTCAGCAGGCGGTTTGTACACCTACTTTGATTTAGTGACAGCACGCAATCAACCATTTGTTGGTGGCTCTATGAGCGGTAATGCAACGGATACCAACACGCGTTTCAACATTAATATAGGCTATTATTTTTAAGTAAAAATGAGTACAGTGACCTTATTCAAACAGTTGTTTAAGTTGAGGTCACTGTGACTACAAAATACCAGCATTTATTTCAGCCTCTCGATCTAGGCTTTACACAACTCAAGAACCGCGTGTTGATGGGCTCGATGCACACCGGACTTGAAGAAGAGAAAAATGGCTTTGATAAACTCGCCGCCTTTTATGCAGAACGCGCAAAAGGCGGTGTTGGCCTGATTGTCACTGGCGGTATTAGTCCTAACTTTCGTGGTCGTGTGAGTCCTTTTGGCAGTGAACTGAGCAAGCCTTGGCATGTGGCAAAACACCGCAAAGTCACCGATGCTGTGCACGCTGAAGGCGGTAAAATTTGTATGCAAATTTTGCATACCGGTCGCTACGCTTATCATCCTTTTTCAGTAGCGCCGAGTAAAATCAAGGCACCTATCAACCCATTCGCCCCGAAAGCGATGAGTGAGCGACAAATTCAAACCACGATTCGCCATTTTGCACGCGCCGCTAAGCTCGCGCAAAAAGCTGGCTATGATGGTGTTGAAGTGATGGGCTCTGAGGGCTATTTAATCAATCAGTTTATTTGTCCTCGAACCAACAAACGAACTGATCGCTGGGGTGGCTCATTTGAAAATCGCAGTCGGTTAGCCATTGAGATTATCAAAGCCATTCGCGAAGCTGTGGGACAAGAATTTATCATTGTCTACCGCTTATCAATGCTCGATTTGGTGCCTGAGGGCAATACTTATGATGAAGTGATTGCACTGGGTAAAGCTGTCGAGCAGGCTGGTGTCACCATTATCAATAGCGGTATTGGTTGGCATGAAGCCCGAGTGCCAACCATTGTAACTTCAGTGCCGCGCGCTGCATTTAGCTGGATTACTGCAAAAGTTCGACAAGAGCTATCCATTCCGGTCGTCGCTGTGAATCGTATTAATACACCTGAAGTTGCTGAAAAGATTTTAGCTGATGGCGAAGCTGATATGGTATCGATGGCGCGTCCTTTGCTTGCTGATGCACATTTTGTTGCGAAAGCGAATCGCAATGAAGCCGATAAGATTAATACTTGTATTGCATGTAACCAAGCCTGCCTTGACCATGTTTTTGAGAATAAGCGGGCGAGTTGCTTGGTGAATCCGCAAGCATGCTATGAGAGTGAGTTAGTCTTTACTCCGGTTGCACAGGCCAAGCGAATTGCTGTGGTCGGAGCGGGCCCAGCAGGACTCGAATTCGCTTGTCGCGCTGCAGAACGAGGGCACCATGTCGATTTGTTCGATGGCGCAAGCGATATTGGCGGGCAATTTAACTATGCCAAGCAGATTCCAGGCAAAGAAGAATTCCACGAAACCATTCGTTACTTTAAAAACCGTCTGGTAGATACCGGTGTCAACGTTCACTTAAATTCACGTCAAACGGCTGATGATTTGAGCTCAGGCGGATATGACGAGGTGGTATTGGCGACCGGTGTCGTGCCACGTGAATTAGATATTCCTGGCATCAACGGGAGCAATGTTCTTGGTTACCTCGATGTATTGCGTGAACATAAGCCGGTCGGTCATAAAGTAGCTCTGATTGGTGCTGGTGGCATTGGCTTTGACGTTGCGGAATACCTCACCACGGAGCACTCGCCGACATTAAATGTGCGGGAGTGGTCGCAGGTATGGGGCGTTGATGAAAGCTATGAGCATCGCGGTGGATTAATGCCACAAGCGCCAGAACATAGCCCTCGCGAAGTTTGGTTACTGCAACGTAAGACCTCGAAAGTCGGTGCTGGTCTGGGTAAAACATCAGGCTGGGTGCATCGTGCTACGTTAAAGAAAAAAGGCGTGGAAATGGTTGCTGGCGTTACCTATAAAAAAGTGACCGACGAAGGCTTGTGGATTGAAATTGATGGCAAAGAGCAATTACTTGCGGTTGATACTATTGTGGTTTGTGCTGGGCAGGTGCCGCAGCGTGAGTTGCATAACGCACTTCAGGAAAAAGGTGTATCGGTTCATTTAATCGGCGGCGCGGATGTTGCTGCGGAACTTGATGCGAAACGAGCCATTCGTCAAGGAGCTGAGCTTGCAGCAAGCATCTGATGTGACAAGTCGCTATGACTTACATTGTCATAGTTATTATTCTGATGGCGCATTAAGCCCCGCAGAATTGGTTCAGCGTGCTTGCGAACAAGGCGTCACACATTTGGCGTTAACCGATCATGACTCGGTAGGCGGTGTTACCGAGGCACAAGAGTTTATTAAACAACACCAGTTGCCTCTGCAGCTAATTGTTGGTTCCGAAATCACTTGCTCGTGGGAAGGTTTCGAAATTCATCTGGTAGCACTAAACTTTGATGCGGACGCACCAAGCATGCAGCAGCTATTAGAGCAGCAACAACAATGTCGGCGTGACCGTTACCAAGCAATGGTCGCGAAACTTCACAAAGCCGGTATTGAGGTGCAGCCACCCATGGCGCAGGCGATGACTATGCCAACTCGCAAACATCTAGCCGATGCCATGGTTGAAGGTGGTTGGGTGAGTTCTTTTGAAGCGGCATTCCGACGTTATTTAGGAAAGGGCCAGCAAGCTTATGTCGCTACGCAGTGGGTGACACTTGCCGATGCGGTGGCCGCGGTTACGGCTGCTGGCGGCGTAACAGTGATTGCGCATCCTCATGCTTATCAGTTGAGTAATAAATGGTTACGACGCCTATTAACCGAAGCTAAACAAGTTGGCGTAACTGGGGTCGAAGTTGCTATCGGCACGCAATCACCAGGTCAGCGCGAAGCATTAGCGACGTTTGCTGAAGAAATAGGTCTTGCAGCCTCTGTTGGCTCTGATTTTCACTATCCGGCACGCTGGCGTGAATTAGGTAAAAATCTTTGTTTACCAGAGCGCTGTGTGCCAATATGGACACTGTGGTAAACAATATAAATAGGCTGTGTTAAAGCAACCGCTATGAGACAAATTCAATTATTATGAGCCAATACCTTAGTGTACACCCAGAAAACCCGCAGAAGCGCCTGATGCAACAGGCCGCTGATATTGTTTTGCAGGGTGGTGTGGTGGTTTATCCAACCGATTCAGGCTATGCCATAGGTTGCCGTATTGGTGACAAAAACGCTATGGAGCGCATTTGTCGTATTCGAAATATTGATAAAGACCATCACTTCACACTTATGTGCCGCGATTTATCAGAGCTATCTACCTATGCTCGTGTTGATAACCAAGCGTTTCGGCTGCTTAAAAACAACACGCCGGGAGCTTATACGTTTATTTTAAAAGGTACCAAAGAGGTACCGAAACGCCTGCTGAATCCGAAACGAAAAACTATCGGTATTCGGGTGTCGGATGACCCAATTGTTATGGCATTACTTGAAGCGCTGGGTGAACCATTGATGTCGACGAGTTTAATTCTCGATGATAATGAGTTTGCTGAATCTGATCCCTATGAAATTCGCGATAGATTAGACCAACAAGTCGAGCTGATCATTGATGGTGAGCATCGTGGTGAAGAGCCAACCACTGTGATTGACTTGGCCGATGACGTTGTCAAACTAGTTCGGGAAGGTGCCGGCGATATTTCGCCATTTGTGGATGCATAAACTGCGATGAGCAACGCCGACATGACCATCGCTCAACAACAATCGTTACCGCTCGGTTTTGTGCGCGGTGAGCCTGTCATTGAAAAACCTGAAGATCTCTATATTCCACCGGATGCGCTTGAGTTAATACTCGAAAGCTTTTCCGGACCAATGGATTTGTTACTCTATTTAATCCGCCGTCAAAAACTCGATATTGTCGACCTGCCAATACTGCCAATTACGAAGCAGTACATGGAATACGTCGACATGATGAAAGATTTGAAATTAGAATTAGCGGCTGATTATTTGGTGATGGCAGCGATGCTGGCTGAAATTAAAAGCCGTATGTTATTACCGCGGCCGCCAACTGAAGATGAAGATGAACACGATCCAAGAGCCGAGCTCGTTCGACGTTTACAAGAGTACGAAGCCATCCGCCAAGGTGCTGAACATTTAGATGGCATGCCGCAAACAGGTCGTGACAACTTTGTCGCGCATGCACAGACAGACGCGCATGAGCTGATTGAGCAGCAATTGCCTGAAGTCACGTTGGCAGAAATTGCGGTTGCATTTAGTCAGGCGTTGGCTCAGGCCAAGCTGCAAAATCATCACCAAGTACAGCGTGAAAAGCTTTCAACCCGCGAGCGAATGAGCCGTATTTTAGATTTATTACAAACCAAGAAGCGGCTTCGATTAAGTGATATTTTTGAACCCAAAGAGGGGCGCGCTGGGGTTGTTGTGAGTTTTCTTGCTATTTTAGAGCTCGTGAAAGAAGCGTTGGTAGAAGTAACCCAGGTTGATGCATTTAGCGAAATTCATGTGACAAATCGAGAGCAAGTTTATGCAGATTCAACAACTTAAACAGGCTATTGAAGCATTGTTATTTGTCGCTGAGTCACCCTTGAGTGAGCAGCAACTTGCGGATCATTTTGCCACTGAGAACGTGACGAAAAAGCAACTTAAAGAAGTGCTGCGAGAGTTGCAAAATGATTACCAAGAGCGCGGTGTGCAACTAATTTTAGTTGCCTCAGGATACAGATTTCAGACGCGCGCAGAATTGGGTGGTATAATAAGCCGTTTGTGGCAAGAAAAGCCGCCGCGCTATTCACAGGCACTACTAGAAACGTTGGCATTAATTGCTTATCGTCAGCCGATAACTCGCGGTGATATTGAAGAAATTCGAGGCGTCAGTGTCAGCTCTAACATTATGAAAACCTTGCAAGAGCGGGGGTGGATTAAAGTAGTTGGACATCGTGAAGTACCGGGGCGCCCGCAGCTATACGCCACAACCAATGAATTTTTAGATTATTTTAGCTTACACGATTTATCTGAATTACCTGCAATTCCGGAACCTCCAGAGCGAGGCAGCAATGCCGGGCAGACCGCTCAGATTAAACTTGAGATAACCGCTGAGACAGCGACAAATACAGAGTAATATCCACCATGAGTGAAAAACTGCAAAAAGTATTAGCCCGATCTGGTCATGGCTCACGCCGTGAGTTGGAATCGATAATTGCTGCTGGGCGCGTGAGCGTCAATGGTCAGGTTGCCACCTTAGGCGAGCGAATTGATACCAATGCGATTGTGCGCATTGATGGTCGTGAAGTAAATATTAAACAGCCAGAAGATGTTGTCTGTCGGGTATTGATGTACCACAAGCCGGAAGGTGAGCTGTGTACGCGGCGTGACCCAGAAGGTCGCCCAACCGTTTATGATCGGTTACCGCGCATGCAAGGAGCGCGTTGGGTGGCTGTTGGCCGATTAGATGTAAACACCTCGGGTTTGTTGCTATTTACCACCGATGGCGAGTTAGCCAATCGACTGATGCATCCGGGCCATGAAATTGAACGAGAATACTCAGTTCGCGTTTTTGGTGAAGTCACTGATGCCATGATGCGTAAATTGAAGCAAGGCGTGCAATTGGAAGATGGTCCTGCCGCGTTTAAAGAAATCAAACGCGGTGGTGGCGAAGGGATGAACCAATGGTTTCGCGTGGTATTAACCGAAGGACGCAACCGCGAAGTGCGCCGTTTGTGGGAATCACAAGGTGTGCAGGTTAGCCGATTAATTCGTGTACGCTACGGTAATATCAAATTAGAACAAGGATTACCTCAAAGTGGTTGGGGTGAGCTATCTCTGAAAGATATTAATTATCTTCGTGACTTGGTTGAGTTACCGGAAGAAACGCGCACGTTTATTGATCCGCGCCAAGGTGAATCACGTCAGAAGCGCTATTCACGTGCGCGCCGCATTAATGCGCAGAAGCTGCAACAGCGTACTCCTGGGGCGAAAGTTGAAGAAGCCGCGCCAGAGCAACGCAAAGCGCCGCGGAAAAACTCGCGGAGAGATCAACAAAGAGATCAACAAAGAGATCAACAAAGAGAGCCGCAAAGAGAACCACGCAATCCACGTGGTAAAACGCCATCAAAAGGTAAACCATCTTCGCGGTCGAACGCTGATAAAAAACGTAAGCCTAGTGGACGTCAACGAACGCGCTCATGAGCCTGCTAGCTGATTGGGAACTGAATGGGCCATTGCTTACGCTGTGGCCTTTTCGTAACGATGTATGGCGCGATAACGGAGAGCCTGCACAGCGTCAGCTGCTTCAATTCGCAGAACGCATTCAGCCGTATCAGAACATTGTGATAGGTGTTCATCCCGATAAATACGATTCAGTCCGCCAACGTGTTTCAAATCAATTTTCTCTCATTCCACTTACCTACGATGATGCTTGGCCACGAGATATCGGGCCGTTATGGGTTCGCAATGAGAAGCAAACGCCAGTTGCACATGGTTTTAAGTTTTCCGCATGGCATGGTCTCTATCCAAATTTTCATGATGACCAATTATTTGCCGAACGTTTAGCTCATCATTTAGGCACTTCCTATCGTGCTCATGAGTTGGTATTCGAGGGCGGCGCAATAAGCACTGATGGGGCTGGTACAGCTGTTGTTCATAGCGTTAGCGTTACTCGAAATAATCCAGCTTGGTCAGAAGTAGAAATTGAGGCCTATTTGAAGGCTGAACTCCAATTAAGTAACCTTTATTGGTTACATTTCGCGCATCCAGCCGATGAAACCGGTGGTCATGCCGATAACCAAGTGCAGTTTTTAGACGCCAATACCATAGTCGTTAGTCTCCCGAATGCAGCATCACCGTTAACCGATGATTACGCTAAACAACTAAACCAAGCGCGTCGTTGGACAAACACAAGCGGTACACCTTACAAAGTGATTGTGTTGCCGCAACCGGATGTTATTACACCTGTTGCAAGTGAATATAGAACGATTCGCAAGCAAGCTGGCGTGCTGCCACGAGGTAAGGCTCCTTTGCTAGCAAGCTACGTGAACTTTGTGCGGGCGGGGAAGGTTGTCTTGGTTCCGCAGTTTGGTCTTGATACTGATGCTGAAGCTTTATCAATTCTGCGACGCGCAGCACCACAACTTACCGTTATTGGTGCTGCCGCCGATGAATTCATAAAAGCCGGTGGGGCATTACATTGTATGACGTTGCCAACACCTTAATCACGTATGCGATAGGTCACGCTGACCTGTGCTCGTAATTCATTTTTCCCGGGCAAGCTAACATCAGCAGCTTCTTGCATGCGCATCATGGCTTGCTGACTTACTGCGGGCGCATGACTGCTCTCTTGAATAGAGATAACGTGACCGACTGTGCTTCCAGCTGCAGTCGCCATTTTGAGTGCTTTCTGATGTGCATGCTCGACAGCTGCTGCAAGTAATTGCTGATAGATTTGGTCGGTTTCACTGATGATGAACTCAACATTCATAATGTGCGTTGCGCCTGCCTGTAGGGCTTGATCGACGATACTATCGTATTGCGCAAGGTCTCGCAGCGTCACTTGAATTTGACGCGCAGCAGTATAGCCACGAGATACACGTTTACCATCCTCGTAATCATACGCCGGACTAGCACTTACTTTGTATGAGGTGATGTCGGCATCGTCTATTTGCTGCTCGCGAAGAAATGCTATGATTGATGCCGAAACTTGATCAATTTGCTGCTTGATTTCTGCAAGCTCTGCGCCGTCTCGATTCACGCTGATGGTTAGCTTGGCTTGATCAGGGGCAACTAACGACTCGGCGTGTCCAGTAACGCTTATAGATCGTGTCGTTTCAGTGCTAGCTGGTTGGCAGCCTGCAAGAATTGCACTGAATAAACTTAAGATAATTGCGTGGCGAAATAACATAGCGCCTCCAAATACGGTTGATAACACATCAATATGACAGCTGATAACGAAACACAACAAGCAGAAGAAACACTCGTCCGTTTGCTGGCGCGTCGTGAACATAGTGCGCGTGAGCTAAAACAAAAGTTAAAACAACGAGGTTTCGACCATCAAACTATTGAAATGGTTCTGACCAAAGCGCAAGAAAACGGCTGGCAATCGGATCGACGCTTCGCCCAAGTTTGGGTTCGGGCATGCATCGCAAAGGGCGACGGTGTGCGAAAAATAATGGCTCAGGCGCCACAGAAAGGGCTTTCGAGTGAATTGGTGGAAGAGATCTTGCAAGCTGAGCAACCAAATTGGAATTTGGCATGTTACGAGCGCTTAATTAGAAAATTTGGTGAAACGCCACCACAAGACCAGAAACAACGCGATAAAATGATTCGTCACCTAATGCAGCGCGGTTATAGTTTCAGTGAGATAAAACAGGCGCTTGATCGTCAAGCAAACGCTGATGCAGACTAGTTTACCCGTTTCTTTCGTGGTAGCATTTCGCCTTATATTTTAGTCCATTTTTTACCCAAAACGTCGTAGGAAGTAGTCCATGCATATGACCAGTGCGGAAATTCGTGAAGCGTTTCTCGCGTTCTTCGCTACCAAGGGCCATCATCGCGTCCCTTCAGCATCATTAATCCCAGGTAACGACCCAACGTTGTTATTCACCAACGCCGGAATGGTGCCTTTCAAAGACGTATTTTTGGGTGATGAGCATCGCGACTACACGCGAGCGACTTCATCGCAACGTTGCTTACGTGCCGGCGGCAAGCACAACGACCTCGAGAATGTTGGCTATACCGCGCGTCATCACACCTTTTTTGAAATGTTAGGTAACTTCAGTTTTGGTGATTATTTCAAACGAGAAGCAATTCAATACGCATGGGAATTTCTTACCGAAGAATTAAAACTTCCAAAAGAAAAGCTCTGGGTGACGGTCTTTACGGAAGACGACGAAGCTTACGATATCTGGGCGAAAGAGATTGGTGTTCCTACCGATCGCATCTCTCGTATCGGAGCGAAAGACAACTTTTGGGCGATGGGGGATACCGGTCCTTGTGGTCCATGTTCAGAAATTTTTTATGATCACGGTGACGATGTTTGGGGTGGACCTCCGGGAACACCCGAAGAAGATGGCGACCGTTACATTGAAATTTGGAACTTGGTATTCATGCAATATAACCGTCAAGCTGACGGTACCTTATTGCCGTTACCAAAACCTTCGGTTGATACCGGTATGGGGCTTGAGCGAATTGCAGCAGTGCTTCAGCACGTTCATAGCAACTATGAAATTGACCTGTTCCAAGCGCTTATTGGCGACGCCGCTAAGATTATTGGTACTGAAGATTTAGACAATAAGTCACTTCGAGTTATTGCCGATCATATTCGTTCATGTAGTTTCTTGATTGCCGACGGAGTGCAGCCGTCGAATGAAGGTCGCGGTTATGTACTGCGTCGTATCATTCGCCGCGCGGTGCGTCACGGAAGCATGCTTGGCGCCAAAGGTACATTCTTCTATAAACTCGTGGCTAGTTTAGTCTCGCAAATGGGGGAGGCTTATCCTGAGCTACGTGAAAAGCAAAAGGTAATCGAACAAGCACTACAGCGCGAAGAAGAGCAGTTCGGTAAAACCCTCGAGCGCGGACTAAGCATCTTGAACGAAGCGTTAGAGTCCCTCGAAGGCACAGTATTACCAGGTGAACTGGTCTTTAAACTCTATGATACCTACGGTTTCCCGATGGACTTAACCGCTGATATGGCGCGTGAGAAGGGTTTGACTATTGATGAAGACGGCTTCAACGAAGCCATGGAAGCACAACGCCAACGCGCTCAGCAGGCTTCTAACTTTGGTGTTGACTACAACCAACGCCTGAAGTCGACTCAGAAATCGGAGTTTTCTGGCTATACCGAAATAGCCGACGAAAGCGAAATTGTTGAAATGTTTGTCGATGGCGAGTCAGTCAAAGAACTAGCTGCTGGAAGCAAGGGTATTATCGTGCTATCGCGTACACCTTTCTATGCTGAAAGCGGTGGCCAAATCGGTGATACCGGAAAATTAGTGGCAAATGGTGGCGAGTTCACCGTTGAAGATACCCAATACATTGGCAAAGCGATTGCTCATCATGGTCAGGCCGCAATGGCTATGAAGATTGGTGATAAAGTTGCAGCTCATGTGGATGCGGAACGCCGTCAAGCAGTGAAACGTAACCACTCGGCAACCCACTTACTGCACGCCGCGCTCCGTAATTTGCTCGGTGAGCATGTGACGCAAAAAGGCTCACTTGTTACTGCGGAACGTTTACGATTTGATTTCTCTCATTTTGAAGCGGTATCACCGCAACAGCTCGACGCTATCGAGCGTCAAGTGAATGAGGAGATATTTAAGAATCACACGGTTAAAGCTGCAGTCATGCCAATTGAACAGGCCAAACAACAAGGTGCTATGGCATTGTTTGGTGAAAAGTATGACGACGACGTGCGCGTGTTGACTATGGGCGATTATTCCATGGAGCTCTGTGGCGGGACACACGTTTCGCAAACGGGTGACATTGGCATGTTCCGTATTGTATCAGAAGCAGGTATTGCCTCAGGTGTGCGTCGAATTGAAGCGGTTACGGGTGCTGGAGCAGTGCAGTTTACGCTGCAACAACAACACCAGTTACGTCAAGCAGCTGGCATGCTTAAAACCGATGTGATGCATGTGAGTGAGCGATTACAACAGCACATTGATCGTAGTCGTCAGCTTGAGCGTACTATAGATGAATTAAATCAGAAAATAGCTTCACAAGCGGGTTCCGATTTAATTAGTAGTGCGCTTGATATCAATGGCGTTAAAGTTGTCCTTGCGGAAGTCTCAAATGTTGAAGCAAAGGCTCTTCGTGGAATGGTTGATGACTTGAAGAATCAGCTACAATCAGGGGTTGTTGTGCTTGGATTGGCGGGAGAAGGGAAAGTTAGTCTTATCGTCGGTGTAACGAAAGATTTGACCGATCGCGTCAAGGCCGGTGAAGTCGTCAATGTCGCTGCTGCCGAAGTTGGTGGTAAAGGTGGCGGACGGCCTGACCTGGCTCAAGCAGGCGGGACAAATGTTGAACATTTATCTCGTGCGCTTGCCGTAGCCAAAGAGAAAATAGAAGCATTATTGCGATAAGTTGCACGGCAGCACGGATGGCTTCAGTATAAATGTGGGTGTGTTAGATTAGGTTACTTGCTAAAATAATCACCCCATTTGATTTGCGCATATTAAATATGCGATCAGCTAGTGAATCTTATAACAATTGTGATATATTCGATGGGGCAGTAAAATTAGACAGGCTGACAGTGCGGTAATGTTCTATACTGAGCCGTATGGAAAACAGAAGTAGGGAAGGAGTAGGCTAATGTTGATCTTAACCCGCAGAGTGGGTGAGACCTTGATGATAGGTGATGAGGTCACAGTCACTGTATTGGGTGTAAAAGGGAATCAGGTGCGAATTGGGGTAAACGCACCGAAAGACGTCTCTGTTCACCGAGAAGAAATTTACATGCGCATTCAAGCTGAGCATCAAGACGGCGAGAAAACGGATAAAGAGTAAGATTTACGTACAAAAGCTGACTTTAGAAAAGTCAGCTTTTTGCGTTTAGGACGCTCCTTCAGGAAAATGGATTCGCTTGAAAATAGGCCGTTGTGTTGGATTTTTCATCCAGATGCTTAAAAATCCCACAAACGAACAGCGATTTCCAAAAAATCGTTTGACATATTTGTCAACATCGCTAGAATTCAACGCCACAAGTAAGCGGTGAGGTGGCCGAGAGGCTGAAGGCGCTCCCCTGCTAAGGGAGTATAGGGTTTGTAGCTCTATCGAGGGTTCGAATCCCTCCCTCACCGCCATTTGTCAACAACGCACTCGTAGCTCAATTGGATAGAGTACTCGGCTACGAACCGAGCGGTTGGAGGTTCAAGTCCTCCCGAGTGCGCCATTTGTTGACAGTCAAAATTGAAATGCGCACTCGTAGCTCAACTGGATAGAGTACTCGGCTACGAACCGAGCGGTTGGAGGTTCGAGTCCTCCCGAGTGCGCCACTTCCTTCTGAAAAGCAAAAGCGATATTAGCTATTAGATATTTGATATTAGCTAAAACCTAAGTACCCGACACTTCATCCCAATCCCTAATATCTAATATCCAATATCCAATATCTAATATCCAATATCTAATATCCAATATCTAATATCTCTCTCACTTATATCGTCTATTTTTTTGCTAAACCCTGCCTGTAAATAAATTGTGTTATCCTGAGTTTCAATTAGGATTAAAACAATAAACTCAACAGAAGCAGGCGTTGCATGACGAATCTCATCTCTGAAGCTTTCATGATCATGGTGACCGGAATGGTCACCGTTTTTGTGTTTTTGACGCTTTTAATTGGTGCGATGGCCCTTTTACGCGTTATCGCAGGAAAAGTGGAATTAGAGTCACAAACCCAATCATCTGATGAACAGCAACCAAGCGCAATGCAGCTTGCTGCTATCTCAGCAGCTATTCACCAATACCGTCGCAACCGTCGTTCGTAAAAGTAAGGAGCGCTTTCATGACAAAACCTTTGAAGTTGACTGAATTAGTATTACGTGACGCACATCAATCATTACTTGCGACTCGCATGCGTCTTGATGACATGTTACCAATTGCAGCAAAGCTCGATGAGATGGGCTATTGGTCAATGGAGTCTTGGGGCGGTGCAACCTTTGATGCCTGTATTCGCTACTTGGGTGAAGACCCTTGGGAACGCATCCGTGAATTAAAAAAAGCAATGCCAAAGACGCCTCAGCAAATGCTATTGCGCGGGCAGAATCTGTTGGGTTATCGCCATTATGCCGATGATGTCGTACGTCGTTTCGTTGAGCGAGCGAAAGAAAATGGCGTTGATATTTTCCGTATTTTCGATGCGATGAACGATGTTCGTAATTTAGAGACAGCAATTAAAGCGACAAAAGAAGTCGACGGTCATGCGCAGGGCACCATGTCTTATACGGTTAGTCCGGTACATACGCTCGATAAATGGTTGGAAATGGCCAAGGAATTAGAAGCACTTGGCTGCGATTCGTTGTGTATCAAAGATATGGCTGGTCTATTGCGGCCAGAGCCTGCGTTCGAGTTAATTTCGGCTTTGAAAAAGACGGTGAATATTCCAATTGCAATGCAGTGTCACGCAACAACTGGTTTGAGTACAGCAACCTACCAAAAGGCAATTGATGCCGGTATCGATATGTTAGATACCGCCATCTCTTCGATGAGTATGACTTACGGTCACTCAGCGACAGAAACGATTGTGGCGATGACTGAAGGTACCGCGCGAGACACTGGTCTAGCTCTCGAAGAGCTCACGGATATTGCAAGTTACTTCCGTGAAGTCCGCAAGAAATATGCGAAGTTTGAAGGTTCGTTGAAAGGTGTTGATGCACGGATTTTAGTCGCGCAAGTACCTGGCGGCATGCTAACGAATATGGAAAACCAATTACGCGAGCAGGGTGCGACCGACAAGTTTGAAGAGGTTCTTGAAGAAATCCCGCGCGTTCGTGAAGATTTAGGTTTTATTCCGCTAGTAACCCCAACATCGCAAATTGTCGGTACTCAAGCTGTTTTGAACGTGCTCAGTGGCGAGCGTTATAAGTCTATTTCTAAAGAGACCCGAGGCGTGTTGCGTGGCGAGTATGGGGCAACCGCAGCACCAGTAAATAAAGAGCTGCAACAGCGTGTGTTAGACGGTGACAAACCGATTGAATGTCGCCCCGCCAATCTGATTGATGATGAGATGGACAAATTAACGCAAGAGCTGAAGGAAAAAGCGAAGGCGGATGGCATTCAGTTAGCAACAAACGAAGTCGATGACGTTTTAACTTATGCCTTGTTCCCACAAATCGGTTTGAAGTTTCTACAGAACCGTGGCAATCCAGATGCATTCGAACCCGTTCCTAATGCAGAAGACGAAGTTGCGAACGCTCAAGCAGCATCAGGCAATAACACGCAGAGTACGGGAAAAACCGAAGTTTATGATGTTCGAGTCGATGGTAAGACATTTACCGTTGAAGTGGCGCCGTCTGGGCAGATTGTGACCGCTTCAGCAGCACAACCAACGACTGAAGCTCCAGAGCCGCAGGCAGCTGGCAGCAGAGAGGTGAAAGCTCCCCTCGCCGGTAATGTCTTCAAAGTTCAGGTGAAGCAAGGCCAACAAATTAAAGCCGGTGACGTTTTAATTATTCTCGAAGCCATGAAAATGGAAACTGACATTAAAGCTGAACACGATGGTACGGTGGCAACGCTGGTAACCAAAGAAGGTGACAGCGTGAATGTCGGCGATGTTTTGCTGACTTTGGAGTAACACATGGACCGTTTAATGACGTTATGGGATAGCACAGCCATTGCAGCATTCACTTGGGGTGCTGCCATCATGATGTTGGTTGGTGCACTGTTACTCTATTTAGCGATTCACAAGAAATTCGAGCCGCTACTGCTATTACCAATTGGCTTTGGTGCTGTTCTGGCAAACATTCCTCAGGCTGGATTTACTGAGCCCGGCGGGCTGTTGTATTACATCTATTACGTTGGTATCGAAACCGGTGTGTTTCCGTTACTGATTTTTATGGGTGTCGGAGCCATGACCGATTTCGGTCCTCTATTGGCTAACCCAAGAACCTTATTGCTCGGCGCCGCCGCACAATTCGGTATATTTGCGACGCTGCTTGGTGCGATTGCACTGAATGGGTTGCCAGGCTTTGATTTTACGCTGGCGGATGCGTCGGCCATTGCGATTATTGGTGGTGCTGATGGACCCACCGCAATTTTTCTAGCCTCGCGATTGAGTCCCGATTTACTTGGTGCGATAGCTGTTGCCGCTTATTCATACATGGCATTGGTGCCTATTATTCAGCCGCCAATCATGAAGCTGTTGACCACAGAAGCCGAACGCAAAATTCAGATGGAGCAATTACGACCAGTTGCTCGTCGTGAGAAAATCTTGTTCCCATTAGCAGTTCTGTTCCTCACGCTCTTATTCTTGCCAACAGCAACGCCCCTCGTTGGTATGTTTTGTTTAGGTAATCTGATGCGTGAAGCTGGCGTAGTCGATAGATTAAGTAAAACAGCACAGAATGAACTCATTAATATTGTGACTATATTCCTTGGCCTTGCGGTTGGCTCAAAGTTGTCAGCTGAAGAGTTTCTATCGCTACAAACGCTCGGAATTTTAGCTCTTGGTGCTGTCGCATTTGGTATTGGAACGGCTTCAGGCGTGCTGATGGCCAAATTGATGAGTAAGGTGAGCAAGCAACCGATTAATCCTCTCATTGGTGCTGCAGGTGTGTCTGCTGTACCAATGGCGGCTCGCGTTGTAAACAAAGTAGGGTTGGAAGCAAACCCTCAAAATTTCTTGCTCATGCATGCAATGGGACCAAACGTAGCAGGTGTTCTGGGAAGCGCCGTTGCTGCGGGTATTTTGCTAGCTTTGGTAGGTTAAAAAATCAAACGGGAAGGGGAGGTCACCTTCCCGTTGACCACAACATTAGCGTATAGAAAACAGCAATGAATGCGCTAAAAGCTGCAATATAAACGAAGCCCTTTAGGCCTTGCCGTAACGTCCAGCCATGTAACCTCAAATAAACGAACCAAGCCACGCTTAAAATAAGTGGTATTAAGAATAGAAATCGGGTCATGACTGTTTTCCTGAATTTTGTTGACGCTGCTGCCACAAAACGAGATCGGCAACAGCTTCTCGGGCTTGCTCGAGTAGTGGGTCGAGGCGAGTAATGTTATCGGCAACTTCATTGACTGCACCGGACGACATGCTTTGTTCAAGAGTTGCCGCAACTGTCGATAATTTCGTCAACCCTAAGTTTGCTGAGGCGCCTTTTAATGAGTGGAAAAAACGCTTCGCTTGGTCATGCTGGCCTTTCGACAAAAATTTGACGACCTGCTGAGGTGCCTGATGATAGTCTTTGTATAGTCGTTCTACGAGGGTTTGATACAGAGATAGGTTGTGACCTAGCCGCTCCAATGCGCCATTGAAGTCAATTCCATTGTGATTCGGGTAAGAAATTTGTTCACTGGTGTCAATTGGAGAATTGTGTTTTTCAGAAGCTGGTTCGTTATCCATATAATGACCACGAACACACCATTTTTCTAAAGCATCAAGCAGCGTTTCTTCATCAATAGGTTTGCTAATATGGTCCTGCATTCCCGCCGCAAGCGAGCGCTCAATGTCTTCACCACTGCTGTTTGCCGTCATGGCAATAATTGGTAATTGCTGATAGGAGAAGAAGCCTCGAATTTTTTCTGCCGCAGTTAAACCATCCATCACTGGCATTTGGATATCCATAAATACTAACGCGTACGATTTTGCTTTGACCATAGTCACAGCTTCTTCACCGTTGCGTGCAACATCGACAATCAGTCCTGCTTGCTGCAGCATCTCTTTTGCAATCATTTGGTTAATATCATTATCTTCAACCAATAAAACGGGCGCACTACATATTTCTTCAAG
>NCJS01000025.1 GCA_002279005.1 Idiomarina sp. 34-48-12
AAACATTCAGCAAGGTTAGGGCAAGAGGCTTCTTCACAGACTGAATGCAAACCATGTTTACGCATCGCTTGTTTGATTTCGTCGATTCGTTGAGTCGAAGAGGGGAGCTTCACCTTCAACCACTCTGGTTTACGCAACATTTGGTCGCGCTCAGTAGGGACAATCTTGACTGGAATCAACGCCATTTTATCGGCGTCACGTAGTTTAACTCCAGGTTCAACTCTAACTGGCTTTGACATAATCTTTCGCGAATCCTGTTTCTTCAGTCGTGTGTTCATAACCCAATAGTCGTGCGAAAATTTGGGTTACATGCTGCGCCGCTTCGCTAACACTTTGCGGCCCATTTAAGTCCTTACATTGCACCATTTGCATGCCGGCATAACCACATGGATTAATGCGCAAGAATGGTTCAAGGTTCATATCGACATTCAAGGCTAAGCCATGAAACGAGCAACCTTTACGTATACGCAAACCCAGCGAACAAAGTTTTGAGCCGTTTACATAAACGCCAGGCGCGTCTGGACGCGCGGCTGCTTCAACACCGTGCTCTGCCATCATGGCCACAATGGAATCTTCAATAGCATTGACGAGCTGGCGAACGCCCATTTTGCGGCGACGAATATCGAGCAAGAAATACACCACCAACTGACCTGGACCGTGGTACGTCACTTGACCACCCCGATCAACTTTCACGATGGGAATGTCGCCCGGTGCTAAAATGTGCTCTTCTTTACCAGCTTGACCCTGAGTAAAAACTGGATCGTGTTCGAGTACCCAAAGTTCATCAATGGTATTTTCATCACGTTCGTCGGTGAACGTCTGCATGGCAGACCATACAGGTTCATAAGGCTGTCGACCCAAGTGACGAATAATTAACTTAGAGGACATAGCGAACTTCTTCAATATCGGCTAAGGCGCGATACAGCGTTTCAATATGCTGTTGGCTCGTGACTTGAACTTTGATCGATACTGAATGGTAATTGCCTTTGCTACTTGGCTTAACCGTTGGCGAATAATCGCCGGGTGCATGCTGCTGTGCGACCGAAACAATCGTGTCTGGTAACTCAGGTACAGCAAGCCCCATCACTTTGAAGGTAAAGTGACATGGGAATTCTACCAACTCATCAAAGCGTGTTTTTTGCATGCTTTACTCCTGAATGAGATGTCGTTTGCTGGCGTGAAACGCTTCAGCTATCTGTGCGGTAATCGCTCCGCATTGACCATTGCCGACAATTATATCATCAATTTGACCAACCGGCTGTACTTCGCGGCTTGAGCTTGTTAGGAATACCTCGTCGACGTGTTGCAATTCGTTGACATCAATCGCTTCTTCGTGAACCTCAATCTCTAACTGTCGCGCTAGTTGTATTACCCAGGTGCGGGTGATGCCAGCTAAAATCAAGTGGTCTGCTGGTGGTGTGTAAAGAAGCCCTTGTTTTACCATGAAATAATTGCACGAAGCACCTTCAGTGATGCGTCCATTGCGATGCAATAATGGTTCAAAAGCGCCTCGTTTTGCAGCCTCACGTTTTAACATGATATTACCGAGCAAGCTGATGCTTTTGATATCACAACGCTGCCAACGAATATCCTCTAAAACAGCCACTTTAACAGGAGATGGCGTATTCCAGTGGACGCGAAGCGGCGATAGGCTGGCATAGATGGTCGGTGTTAGCGGTTGCGTCGGTAAATGGCTACGCTGACTATCGGCACCAAACGTGAGCTGAATGTATACCAAACAGTCATCGAGGTCATTGCGTTGAATCAAATCAAGAACGAGCTGATGCCAAAACTCAGTAGCGATAGGCGCAATACCAATCGCATCCGCTGAGCGTTGCAGTCGCTGAATATGGAGTTCGGGAAGGAAAGGGCGGCGCTGATAAACTGGAATCACTTCATAGACGCCATCCGCAAACAAAAAGCCTCGGTCGAAAACCGAGACTTTTGAGTTATTACCGGTGACCCAGTCACCGTTTAAATAGACGATGTCAGACACTTGTGCTGCCTTAATTGGTGATCCTAGTTTTCGCTTTCACCACTAAACTTTTGTTTTGCCCAATCCATTAAACGTTTGAACACGCCTCCTTGTTCAACCGCGTTTAGCGTCACAAGTGGGTAGCTTGCAATATCTTCGCCTTCTAACTGAAGATAGACAGTACCAACTTGTGTGCCTTTCGCGATAGGAGCTTCAAGCGTTTGGTTCAGTTCAAAATTAGCTTTCAAATTATTACGTTGGCCTTTTGGTAACGTGATCACGACCGGTTCCGTCACACCTAATTGCACAGTATCTTGCTCGCCACCCCAAACACGATGGTCGACAAAGCTCTCGCCAGCTTGATAAGCGGTGACAGTTTCAAAATAACGGAAGCCGTAGTTCAGCAATTTTTTGCTTTCAACTTTACGAGCTTGCTCACTTGAGGTGCCCATCACGACAGCGATTAAACGGGTATCGCCTTCAGTTGCTGAAGAAACAAGGCTATAGCCAGCTTCGTTCGTATGACCAGTTTTAATACCATCAACATTCATGCTGCGGTCCCACAACAGTGAGTTGCGGTTATATTGCTTAATGTTGTTGTAGGTAAATGATTTCTCGGCATACAGGGAATATTCTTCAGGAACGTCACGAATTAACGCTTGTGCCAGAGTTGCCATATCACGCGGCGAACTGTATTGATTGGGATCGGGTAGGCCGTGGCTATTTGCGAAGCTTGAATTACTCATGCCTAATTCAGCAGCGTAAGTATTCATTAAGTCAGCAAATGCACCTTCACTTCCAGCAATATGCTCAGCCATGGCGACACAGGCATCGTTACCTGAAGAAATGACAATACCGCGATTAAGATCGGCAACCGACACTTGCTTGCCCACTTCAATAAACATCTTCGATGATTCAGGGAAGTTCTTGGCCCATGCATTGTTGCTAATGGTCACCATATCATCATTGTTGATACGACCGGCTTGGAGTTCGCGACCGATAATATAACTGGTCATCATTTTGGTTAGGCTAGCCGGCGCTAAGGCTTCATCGGCATTTTCTGAGGTAATCACGTGCCCGGTTGTGTAATCAATCAGAATGTAACCTTTGGCATTGACTGAAGGTGCCGGGGGAACAATTGCGGCTTGCGCAACTGCGGTAAACGCGGCTGCAGTAAAGGCAATTGTGCGAACAAAGTGACGAAGTACACGACGCATGTTAACTCTTCTCTTTTTTTTGTAACTCTGGATGAATAAAGGGCGCTGAATATAGCACAAATTTCATAGCTGTAGCAGTCACCGAAGCGATTCTGCCGTAGCTTGCTAGTTATTTCCGACCAACGTGGAGATTACGGAACCGCGACACGAAATGCGTCGGGATACCCAGCTTTCCTTAGCTGTTCTAGTAACTTATTGGTTTGCGGTTCAGCCAACGGACCTAAAACTACCCGATATAGACCATTGTTTGGCTGAGTAGTTGCAGGAACTTGGTATAATTTCTGTAAGCGTTCAGCTTCTGCTTGTAATCGCGCTGAATCACTCCCCGCATGAACTTGAATATAAAACTGGTCGATTGATTCCATTTTTAACGGCGGGGTAACAGCTAGCGCTTCGTTGCCTGAGCTAGGCTGTAACGCTTCAATTTTTACGCGGGCGGTGCCAGATTTCAACATGTCTAGTTTATATGCTGCGACATATGAAAGGTCGATAATCCGATTACCATGAAATGGACCACGGTCATTGACTCGCACAACCACACTTTTGTCATTATCTAAATTGGTGACCCGCACATAAGTTGGTAGCGGCAATGTCTTGTGCGCAGCACTCATGGCGTACATATCGTAGGTTTCGCCGTTGGAGGTGAGGTGGCCATGGAATTTTTCACCATACCACGAGGCAACACCTTCTTGGCTAAAATCACTCACGTCATCCAAGATATGCCAGGTATTGCCGAATAACGAGTAAGTTCGATTGCCTTGTCGACTTGGCGGCTCAAAAGACGGTTCGGGTTCAACTAGTTCATCCGCAGTGGGTAAGCGCGACGGAATAGAATCGTGCTTCTGACTATAGCGCGAGGTCGACGGCGCTGAGCTAGAACACGCGTTCAGTAGAACAATGACCATCACTGTTAGCACAAATCGAAAACTTGTCATCATAGATTAGCGCGCTTGTTTTATTTGTTGACTCAGTTGATAGACAGCCATGGCATACAACGGGCTGTGATTATAACGTGTAATGACGTAAAAATTGTTATAACCGAGCCAGTACTCGTGTCCTTCAGCTAGTTCAAATTCAAAAACTTTGGCTAAGGCTTGTTCCGTTGCCAAACTGTCTTCTGGTAATTCTAGACCGTTCTGTTTCAGCTCTGCAACTGTTGTGTCCGGCTTTAACCCTTTACTCACCAGCTCTGCATGAGCTTCGGACGCCGCCAATTTAACGGCAACGGGTTCATTGTTTTGCCAGCCATGTTTGGCGAAGTAGTTTGCGACACTGCCAATGGCGTCGACAGGGTTGCCCAATAAATCGCGAACATTATCACCGTCAAAATCGACGGCATAATGGCGATAGGATGAGGAAATAAACTGACCGTAGCCCATCGCGCCGGCGTAAGAGCCCATCAACTCAAGAGCTGGAAGCGACTCCTCACGTGTGAGCAACATAAACTGCTCAAGTTCTGAACGGAAAAAATTAGCACGCGGTGGATAGTGAAAGCCAAGCGTATAGAGGGCATCTAACACGCTATATTTACCGCGGTATTCACCGTAAAACGTTTCAACACCAATAATCGCAACAATGATTTCTGCAGGAACGCCAAACTCTTGCTCGGCACGCGCCAATGTTTCTTCATGCTGCTGCCAAAATTTCAGGCCAGATTGCAAACGTTTTTCAGTTAAAAAGATTGGATAATACTGGTACCAGGGCTTTGCTTCCCATGGGCGGGCAATGGCTTCGAGAATTGTCTCATCACGCTTGGCTTGTTCTAGCAACGATTCGACGTCACTGCGCTCAAACGCATGTTTTGTCACCATTTGCTCAACAAACTGCTCGCGTTGTTGCTGATAATCGGTATCGGCTTGAGCGGTCTGGCATGCCAAACTTACCGTACCGCAAATGCCCAGCATCAGTGCTGTGGTCAAGTTACCCATGAGAATTTGTTCCTTTTTCTAATCGTGCATGACTAAGCGTTTATTTGTTGCTATGGCCATTAGTAAACCAAACCCAGCTAACAAAGTCACCATTGAGGTGCCTCCATAACTGATTAGCGGTAAGGGTACACCAACCACCGGCAATAAGCCGGAAACCATGCCAATATTTACAAGAACATAAACAAAAAAAGTAAGTGTTAGGCTGCCGGCAAGAAGTTTTTGATAAACTTTTTGCGCGCGCATGGCAATTATCATGCCTCGGAAGACAACAAAGCCATAGAGTAACAACAGGCCAATAACGCCAACCAGCCCAAATTCTTCGCTAAATACTGAGAAAATGAAGTCCGTATGACGTTCAGGAAGAAATTCGAGTTGTGATTGTGTGCCTTGAAGCCAGCCTTTCCCCTCGACACCACCTGAACCGATGGCGATTTTCGATTGAATAATTTGATAGCCAGCACCGAGTGGATCGCGTTCAGGATCTAAAAAAGTTAATACCCGCTGGCGTTGGTAATCGTGCATCAAGAACAACCATAATACTGGAACAAAGGCCCCTAATGCGGCGGCAAAAAATATAATCAATCGCCAGCTAATACCGGCTAAAAACAACACAAAAATACCAGAGCTAGCGATAAGAATCGATGTGCCTAAATCGGGTTGTTTGGCAATCATTAATGTCGGTACCATCAGTAACAAGAATGCTGCTGCCATGCGACGTTTTGTTGGTGGAATACCATGTTCAGCTAAAAACCAAGCGATTGTCATGGGTACCGCAAGTTTCATAATTTCTGATGGCTGAATAGTCACAACCCCAAGGTTCAGCCAGCGCTGCGCGCCTTTGCTGGATTCACCAAATAACAACACACCAAGCAAAAGCACTACGCCAAGTGCGAATAATGGTAGCGAAAACCGCTCGACCGCACTCAGCGGAATTTGTGCAATTACCAGCATTGCGGTAAAAGCGAGCCCAATTCGAATCAATTGGCGTTCAGTCATCGCTAAATCTTGCCCGCTGGCAGAATAAACCGTGGCTAAACTTAATACGGCCAAAGTGAGTAGCCCAAGGAATAGGGGGCCGTCAATATGAAAACGCTGCAGCCACTTATTGCTTTCATTATTGCTGCGCATATCGTTGTTCCTGTTCAAAATAGAAGTCGAGCAACTTTCTCGCCATTGGTGCGGCAACGCTTCCACCACCGCCAATGGTGTTTTCAACCGCAATCACAACCACCAGTTCTGGGTTATCGGCCGGGGCATAACCAACATACATGGCGTTATCACGATAGCGTTCGTCAATTTCTTCGGCGTTATATTCTTCCTCTTGCCCGATGCTGCGAACCTGAGCTGTCCCGGTTTTCCCGCCGCTAGTGAACGTCGCGTCTTTAAAGGCGCTGTGCGCTGTACCTTTGATTGAACTCACTGTTAAATTGAGTGCACGCAATACCACATCCCAATTTTTTGGGTTTTTCAAAGTAACCGGTTCGCGTGTTTCCACGACTGCCGGAAGCACAACTTCGCCTTCTTGAATGGCGTGTAGAAGTCGCGGCACTGGCCGCTCACCACGATTGACAACGACAGCGGTGCCTACTGCGAGTTGTATCGGCGTGGTAGTCCAATAACTTTGACCAATGCCAATCGATACAGTTTCACCGGCGTACCAAGGTTGATTGAAACGTGCGCGCTTCCAGCCTCGTGACGGCATAACTGCGGATGATTCTTCAGCGATATCGATTCCGGTTCGAGCGCCGAAGCCATAGCGAACCATGTCGTCATGAATACTATCAATACCTAATTTCAAAGCTAAGTCGTAATAAAACGTATCACAGCTTTCGACGATGGCATCGGTAACATTAACCCAACCATGTCCCCATGCTAGCCAGTCTCGATAGCGATGGTCGACGCCATCAATTTGAAACCAACCTGGGTCCCAAATTTTTGTGGTCGGTGTGATAATACCTTGCTCGAGGCCGAGCACTGCAAGTTGCGGCTTCACCGTTGACGCGGGTGGATAACCACCTTGAGTTGAGCGATTCAACAAAGGGGAGTGGCGCGAACTGAGTAAGCTTTGGTATTGCGAGTAGGAAATCCCTTGAGCAAACCAATTCGGGTCATAGCTTGGCTTACTGACCATGGCACGAATGGCGCCGTCGTTCGGGTCCATTAAGATGATTGAGCCGCGTTCGTCACCAAGGAGATCATAGGCGAACTGTTGCAGCTCAATATCGAGCTCAAGATGAAGATCCTGTCCTGGAATAGGGGGCTCTACCGAGAGGGTTCGAATATTGCGACCATGAATATCAACTTCAACTTGTTGATAGCCGATAGTGCCGTGCAACAACTCTTCATAATAGCGTTCAATGCCGAGCTTCCCAATCACGCGAGTGGCGGCATAATTGGCTTGTTTATCTTGCTCGCGCAAGTTGTTTAAGTCATTCCGATTTATTTTGGCAACATAGCCAAGCGCATGCGTAATAGCTTCACCGTATGGGTAATGGCGAACAAGGCGCGCTTCAATGCTAACACCAGGGAATTCATGCTGACGAACGGCGAATTTCGCCGCCTGTTGCTCGGTTAATCCATCGAGTAAAATAATTTGATTAAAGCGTCGCTCACGCCGTCTACTTTCATGAAATTCAGCAACGGTTTCATCATCAATGGCGAGCAATTGCTGTAATTCGGTTAGCGTTTGAGTTAAATCTTGAACTTTCTCGGGAGTCACTTCGAGGCTCATTACCGGTCGGTTCTCAGCTAATAATCGCCCTCGGCGGTCATAAATCAAACCTCGGTTGGGTGCTAATGGCACAACCTTGATACGGTTATCATTTGAGCGTGTTTGAAAGCTTTGGTGGTCAACGACCTGTAAGTGATACATGTTGGTAAACAACACACCAAAAGCCAGTACAACAATAATTAAACTAACAAATACACGACGCCCAAACAGCGCTGATTCAGCATGATGATCTCGAATGGTGACGCGTTTATGCTTCATGTTACTCGCGATGATAAGGGTGGTTAGCTGTCACACTCCATGCTCGGTACAAGCTTTCTGCAATCAGTACTCGTACCAAAGGGTGCGGTAGGGTCAGGGCCGATAATGACCAGCGTTCGTCGGCAGCGGCAACACATTCTGGGGCCAGACCTTCAGGCCCACCAACAAGTAAACTGACATCACGTCCATCCATGAGCCAATTCTCAAGCCGTTGTGCAAGTTGTGGCGTGGTCCAGCTTTTACCGGTCACTTCTAACGTGACAATGCGGTCGCCTTTACCAACAGCGGCGAGCATAGCTTCGCCTTCTTGTCGAAGAATACGGGGAATGTCGGCGTTCTTCCCGCGTTTGCCAGCGCTAATTTCAATAAGCTCAAGTTGGCAATCGGCGGGAAAACGTTTGGCGTAGGTTTGATAACCAGTGCTGACCCAATCAGGCATTTTTTGCCCAACAGCAATCAGCCGAATACGCATTACTTACGCCCCCAAAGCTTCTCAAGCTCGTAGAAGTCACGAATAGACTCTTGCATGATATGGACAACCACATCACCGAGGTCTACCAGAACCCATTCTGAATGCTCATGACCTTCAATACCTAATGGCGCAACGCCATGGTGCTTCGCTTCAGTTGCAACGTAGTTGGCAATACTACGTACATGTGTTTTTGAGTTGCCTGAACAGATGATCATGTATTCAGCAACATCAGTCTGATCGTGAACATCAAGTACTTTAATGTCACGGCCTTTGAGGTCTTCAACTTTGTCTACAACGAAATCGCGTAATTGTTCTGCTTGCAAGAGTTCCACACTCCAATGATTCGGCTAATAAAATAATGGCATAAAACAGGCGTAGTTTACCACGAAGAGATAGTAAAAATCAGCTAACGATAGAGCTGATGTGTTTGGATATAGTTAGCAACTGAGCTGGGTAGGTAATGTGTCCACGTTTGTCCGGTTTGAATGGCATTCCGAATGGCTGTTGCGGAGATATCAAACGCTGGCGTTTCGGCGAGATAAACAAGGCCACTCGCTTGCTGATGAAGCTGCTCTGGTCGCTTGGTTTGTACGTTAGCTAACCACTGTTGAAGGGTGTCGCTAAACACATTGTGTGAATGAGGGCGGCGCATCACCACTAAATGCGCATGATCAAGTAAATGCTCCCACTTGTACCAACTCTCTAGACCAGCAAAAGCGTCTTCGCCAACAATGAATACCAGTGTATCTTGCGGCCAGCGTTGATGAAATTGCTCTAACGTTAATTGGGTGTATGACTTGCGTGATTGCAATAACTCCCAATTATCGGCGATGCAATGGGGAATTTCAGCGGCTGCAAGCGTTGCCATAGTGAAACGCTGCTCGGCTGTCGCCCCAGGATAGCTGCGATGAGGTGGTTGGGCACTGGGTAACAATACTAAATGGTCGCACTGAATTTGGTGGCAGACACTCGATGCGGCTCGTAAATGCCCCCAATGAATCGGATCAAATGTACCACCTAAAATTGCGCGCATCATTGTGGTAATCGACTCACCGATTCGGGCTGGCAGTAAAGCGTGACCAAATGCGTGGCTAAGGTTCCGTAATCTTCACCGGAATCGCGCTTAAACGCATATTCAAGGCGTGCGAGTAATTCTGCGGCCTTGCTAATCGCCTGCGGTGACATACGTTGACAGAAATTTCGGTAGGGGCCTTCTTGATTACGCCAAACGCCGTTCTTGCGACACGCATCTGCGAAATTATCGGCTTGTTGTAACGTGCAAACCACTTGCCATTCACGCTGCAACATCCAATTTAGAATGGCTTCTTCAACCTCATCTTCCA
Organism: Idiomarina sp. 34-48-12; assembly: GCA_002279005.1. Classification (GTDB taxonomy): domain Bacteria; phylum Pseudomonadota; class Gammaproteobacteria; order Enterobacterales; family Alteromonadaceae; genus Pseudidiomarina. The sequence continues at coordinate 9,925 of NCJS01000025.1, forward strand.
GCAGTCGTGCAAGGCGGTGCAGGGCATTGTTAAGGTCGGCATGTAATATTGCTTCTTGCAACGCAAAGACATTAAAGCGGCTTTGATCTTGAGCCGTTTGTTGAATCGATTCAGCTGAGATTGGCTGCGGTAAATCGGTTAATGCAAGCTTTTGTAACTCTTGATCGAGCGCTAATAAGTTCCCCTCAAACCAATTGGCAAGCAGTTGGTTGGCTTCAGGATTTAGTTGCAGGTTATAACGTTGAGCTCGTTGCTGCACGAATCGAGGCAAGCTCGCGCGATCAGGACTATTTGCATTGACTACTGGGCCTGCCGAAGCTAAATCTTGATACCATTTCGATTTAAGCTGTTCTTGCTTTAACTTTGGCCCAATGACAATAAGAATTTGATCATCGAGCGGTGCTTGCGCATAGTGTCGCAAAGCATCAGCGCCTTCGCGACCCGGCTTTCCTTCTGGCAGCTCAAGCTCGATGACTTTCTGACTTGAAAATAGGCTGAGACTGGCACTTTGGTCGGTGAGCAGACGCCAGTCGAACTGACTGTCTTGAACATGACGCTGGCGCTCGTCAATACCATGCTGCCGCGCTATTTTTCGAAGTTGCTGCAAAGCGTCATCAATCAATAAAGGCGCATCACCAAACACACTGATGACTGCCGGCAACCCTTGTTGAGAAAATTGGTCATGCAGTTGTGCGGGTGCGAGTTGCATGGAAGCTACTCCGTGAGATGTGCAATGGTCTGGCGTAACAGCAGCCGAGCGGCTTCGTCGCGCATTTCTTGAACAAGAACCTCACGTTCACGTGTTTTTGCCAAAGCAAAGTTCGGGTCATCTTGATAATCGCGATAAACCTCAACTTGTTGTACAGCGGAAATCTCGCCTTGTTCGATGAGTTGATAGTAAACGGTATAAATCATCTCATATTCGGCCACTTGCCCTGACTGTGATAGTGAGAGCGTTCGACGGTCTAGCGTATCCTCAAGAATTTCAATCACCAGATTCGTTTGCTGTGGTGACTCAATGCGAGCGCCGGCAAGGCTTAGACGGCGCTCTAAAACTTGTCCAAACTCGCTAAATGCAGGGGCTTCGATACTAACCGTTTGCATTGCTGGTGGTAGCTGATAATTATCACGCAGCTGAAAGCCACAGCCGGTAAGGGCTGTGGCGATGATGATCACGGTTAATTTCTGTATCAAATGACGCATTATTTAATTTGCCACAATGTTGAACAGTTTGCCCGGAACGTAAATTTGTTTACGAATGGTTTTGCCATCGATAAATTTCTGAACGTTCTCATCGGCTAATGCCACGTCTGTCACTTGCTCTTGGCTCGCATCAGCTGGCACGGTAATTTTGCTACGAACTTTGCCGTTAACCTGCACAACCACAAGAACCGACGTTTCAACTAAGGCGTCTTCGTCAAATTGCGGCCAAGCAGCAAAGTTAACGTCGTCGTTGTGTCCAAGCGCTTGCCATAATGCTTCGCTCAAGTGCGGTGTTACTGGCGCAAGCATCAGTACCATAGCGTCTAGAGCTTCGGCCATAATGCCGCGGTCGAGTTCACTATCAAGTGGTGCTTTCTGCAAGCGGTTCAATAGCTCCATCACAGCAGCAATGGCGGTATTGAAGTGCTGGCGACGCCCCATATCATCGGTGACTTTGGCTATGGTGCGATGCACCTCGCGACGAACCTCTTGTTGCGCCTCGGTGAGTTCGCTCCAAGCTTCGCTGCGTGGCTGCTCAGCAACCTCAACAAAATCGGCTACCAAACGCCAAACACGACGTAGGAATCGTTGCGCACCTTCAACCCCTGAATCAGCCCATTCAAGCGTGGCTTCTGGTGGAGCTGCAAACATCATGAACAAACGAACCGTATCGGCACCGTACTTGTCGATCATAACCTGCGGGTCAATGCCGTTGTTCTTTGATTTTGACATCTTCGTCATGCCGCCATGCTGCACCGGCTGACCATCAGTTTTCAAAATTGCCTTGGTAATACGGCCTTTCTCGTCGCGACTAATTTCAACATCGAGTGGCGAGTACCAGGTGATTTTGCCTGATGCATCTTCACGGAAGTAGCTGTCGGCTAGCACCATACCTTGGGTCAATAGACGTTTGAATGGCTCATCTGAACTCACCAAACCGGTATCACGCAATAGTTTGTGGAAGAAGCGCGCGTACAAGAGATGAAGAATCGCGTGTTCGATACCACCAATGTATTGATCGACTGGTAACCAGTAGTTCGCTTGTTCAGGGTTCAGCATGCCGTCATGGAAATTGGCACTACAATAACGTGCGTAGTACCACGACGATTCCATGAACGTATCGAAGGTATCTGTTTCATGCTCGGCTGGCGCACCGTTATAGGTTGTTTTTCGCCAGTTCTCATCTGCTTTAATTGGTGACGTGGTGCCATCCATAACCACATCTTCAGGCAAACGTACCGGAAGTTGGTCTTCTGGAACCGGTACCGATTCGCCGTTTGGCAAATTCAGCATTGGAATTGGAGCACCCCAATAACGCTGACGGGATACGCCCCAATCACGCAGACGATAATTCACCTGACGACGACCGATGCCGCGTTGCTCTAAGTGCGCAGCTATAGCATTAAAGGCATCGTCACTCGACAAGCCATTGTAATCGCCTGAGTTGATTGTAGTGCCTTTGGTGGTAATGGCACCCGAGTTAATATCTTCGTCACCAGATGCCGGGTTAATCACAACCTGGATAGGCAGTTTGTAAGCAGTCGCAAACTCCCAATCACGTTGGTCGTGTGCCGGTACCGCCATGACGGCGCCTGAACCGTAATCCATTAGGACAAAGTTAGCGACCCAAACTGGAATTTCTTCATCAGTCATTGGATGAATCGCGCGAACGCCGGTATCCATGCCTTTTTTATCGATCGTCGCCAATTCGGCTTCAGCCATTTTGGTATTTTTGATGGTTTCGATAAATGCTGCGAGTTCTGGATTATTTGCTGCTGCTTCTTGTGCTAGCGGGTGCTGCGCCGCTACAGCCATATAAGTGACACCGTAAAGCGTATCTGGACGTGTGGTGTAAACGGTTAACTGACGCTCGCTATTGGTAATCGAGAAGTCAATTTCCACGCCTTCAGAACGACCAATCCAGTTGCGCTGCATGGTTTTTACTTGCTCTGGCCAACCTTCAAGCTGGTCAAGATCAGCGAGCAACTCATCGGCATAATCGGTGATTTTGATAAACCACTGTGGAATTTCTTTTTGCTCAACAATAGCGCCTGAACGCCAGCCGCGACCATCGATGACTTGCTCGTTAGCAAGGACAGTTTGATCAATTGGATCCCAGTTGACGGTCGCGTTCTTTTTATACACTAAGCCCTTTTCAAATAACTTCGTGAAGAACCATTGCTCCCAACGATAATATTCTGGCGTACAGGTTGCAATTTCACGTGACCAATCATAACCAAAGCCCAGAGACTTTAGTTGGTTACGCATGTAATCAATATTTTGATAGGTCCATTTAGCTGGCGCGGTTTGATTTTGGATAGCCGCATTTTCTGCAGGTAAGCCGAACGCATCCCAACCCATAGGTTGTAATACGTTTTTGCCTTGCATGCGCTGATAGCGGGCCACCACGTCGCCAAGTGTGTAGTTACGCACATGACCCATATGCAACTTACCGCTTGGGTAAGGAAACATTGATAAGCAATAAAACTTCTCTTTGTTTGGGTCTTCGGTAACGTTAAATACTTGGTCGTGTTCCCAACGCTGTTGAACCGCTGGTTCAACAATGGCTGGATCATACTGTTCCGCTATTTTTTTTGACATCTGACTATCCATTCAACTGCTTAGTAATTGATTAAAGTGCGTACCACATCATGAGCATGACCACGACACCAAAGATGCCAAAGAATGCATACTCAAGGCGCTCGCGTTGCTGAGCATCGCGATCTTCGTTACGGTGAAAAGCAAACATGCCTAAGCTAGTTACACCAAGTGAACCAGCGCCGACTAAAACAGCAAATAATATAGCAGCAATAACGTTTTCCATGGCGATTCTCCATGCTGAGATTAATGAATGTTTTATACAATAGCTTGAGTAAGCTTAGTTTACTGATTTTGAGCGTACTTGACTACGACGAAGTGCTATCAAAGTAGTGACCAATGCCGTTAAAACAGCAATGAGCCAAGCACCGAGCGAGCCGAATAATTGATACAACGTTTGTCCGCGAACTATCGGTACTTCAGCGCTTAACGCGGTTGAGGTAAATTGAGGTGCGCGAGCCAGCTCATTCCCATAGGCATCGACAACGGCAGTAATGCCATTGTTGGTTGCTCTTAGCAGAGGTCGGCCGAGCTCGAGTGCTCGCATACGGGCAATTTGCATATGTTGTGCGGGCCCGTGAGATGCGCCAAACCAAGTATCATTGCTTACGGTCAAAATATAATCTGTGCTGGCTGAGACGTTCGCACGAACTTGCGCTGGAAACGCAATTTCGTAGCAAATGGCTCCGGCCAAATGAAAACCTTTTGCACGTAAATTAGCTTGTTTGTAATCACCGCGAGAAAACGAACTCATCGGTAAATCAAACAGCGGCGCTAGCGGACGCAGCAAATCTTCAAATGGAACAAATTCACCAATCGGTAATAGTTGATGTTTTTGATAGCGGTTGGTATGTCCGTGTGCATAAGGCTCTACGGGTTGAAATGGTGCATCGAGTCCCAACACAATCATAGTATTGAAGTATTCACTATTTTCGTAATCAATGATTCCGGTAATGAGTGTTGTATCGGTATCCACTAGGGCTTTATGAATGTTCTTCAAGACGTCGTCAGTATATGGCTCAGGCATGGTGACGGCGGATTCTGGCCAGACAATAATGTCGTGGGTAGGGTAGTGCGGTCGACTTAAATCCAAATAGGTCATGAGCGATTGCCAATGCTGGTCAGGGTTCCATTTAATCGATTGTTCAATATTCCCCTGTACCAATAATACGCGTGCTTCTTCGCCAGTTGCTTTAATTGGGCTTATCCAAGGCAATGCAAATGGAATGATCAATAAGCCAAAGGCGGCCAGACCGAATTCTTTGCGTTGATGTTCAAACCAACAGAACAGTGATATGGCAATGGCCCACAAAATCACGGTGACGCCAACACCGCCGAGCCACGGCGCGTAGTTACCAAGCCAGCCATCGGTTTGTGTATAGCCAAGCTCTAACCATGGGAATCCGGTCAGAAACCAGCCGCGAATCGATTCACTGACCAGCCAGGTTAGCGGTAAAATGCCGATTGCGAAAGCACCAAGCCAGCGCTCGAAATATTTCCAAAGAAATAAAGCGAGTGCAGGGAAAATGCTTAAATATAGAAACAAGGCCGCGAGAACAGCAATGGACGCCAGTACGGGTAATCCACCGAATTGGTCGATGCTGACATAAATCCAGCTTAATCCAGCACTAAACCAGCCCAGTCCAAAATAGAAACCGATGCGCCACGCCATGTAAGGCGTTGCATGGCGAGTGGTCAGTAACAGCCCAAATAATACCGGGAGTACTAACCACGCTTGTGAAAAGGGTGCGTAACTGAATACAAGGCTGCCACCGAGTAGCAACGCAACTATGCGGCGAATGTTCATCTAATCTGCATCGACAACGTTATTGGCATCCGTCATGGTTACCTGAAGTTGCTGAATCCGACGCTTATCGGCACCGGTAACTTTGAATAAAATACCACCGAGGGTTAATTCTTCGCCAACTTGCGGTAAATGACCGAAACCGTGGGCAACCATGCCGCCAATTGTGTCATATTCTTCATCGCCAAATGTGGTATTGAAGTAGTCATTGAAATCTTCAATGGTGGTCAGTGCCTTCACAGAATAGCGTGACTTGTTGATGCGGCGAATATCCGCTTTGTTGTCTTCGTTGTAGTCGGTTTCGTCTTCAATTTCGCCAACAATTTCTTCTAAAATGTCTTCGATAGTGACGAGACCCGAGACACCACCGTATTCATCAACAACAATGGCCATGTGGTAACGTTGCGATCGAAACTCTTTCAGTAATACATCGACGCGTTTACTTTCAGGAACAATCACAGCAGGGCGGATCACTTCAGATAAGGCAAACTCATGATCGGTCATGCCAAATCCGTAAGCGAGTAGATCTTTCGCGAGTAATATACCTTCAATGTGATCTTTGTTCTCACTCACCACTGGGTAGCGACTGTGTTGCGAGTCAATCACGATAGGTAAAAACGATTCGACGCTTTGGTTGATATCAATAGTGACCATTTGTGAACGTGGCACCATGATATCGCGAACTTTAAGCTCGGCGACATCGAGTACACCTTCGATCATTTCTTTGGTGTCGTTATCAATTAAGTCGCGTTCTTCAGCGTCTTGGATTAAATCAACTAACTCTTCGCGGCTGTTCGGCTCTCCGGTAAAAAGTTGCAACAATTTGGTTGCCCACGTTTTACGCGCAGAACCGTTGGTAGAGTGTGGATTATCATCGCTCATTTGCTGTTTTTACTCCGTTTAGTGCTGGTCATCAGCGTAGTCATCAGCATAGGGGTCAGCATACCCCAGCGCTGCTAGAATGTCTCTTTCGAGCTGTTCCATATGCTCGGCTTCGTCGTCTTCAATATGGTCATAACCTAGCAAATGCAAGGTACCGTGTACAACCATATGCGCCCAATGTGCAATTAATGGCTTATTCTGCTCATTTGCTTCGTTGGCGACAACCTCGGCACATATCACTAAATCGCCGAGTAAATTAATCGGCAAAGGTATGGGAGACTCGAATGGAAACGACAGAACGTTGGTTGCATACGCTTTGTTTCGATACTGCTGATTAAGCGCTAAACCCTCTTCTGGATCAACAATGCGTAAGGTTAGTTCAGTTTCTGTGGTGCTGTTCAAATGATGCAGCACCGCTTCAACCCAGGCTTCAAAAGAAGCTTCTGACGGCAATTCAGCTGCATTGCAGGCAATTTGCACGTCGATAGTTACGTGGTTCATGAGTTTTCGTCAAACGCCTCATAGGCCTGCACAATGCGTTGCACCACCGGATGGCGCACAACATCAGAAGCTTGGAAGAAGGTGAAACTGACATCATCGACATCTTTCAGTACTTCGATGACGTGGCGCAGCCCTGATTTTTGGCCACGCGGTAAGTCGACCTGAGTGATATCACCGGTAATAACGGCTCGAGAATTGAAGCCGATACGGGTAAGGAACATTTTCATCTGTTCGCAGGTGGTGTTTTGGCTTTCATCGAGAATAATAAACGCGTCGTTTAATGTGCGACCACGCATATAGGCAAGTGGTGCAACTTCGATAACGTTTCGCTCGATGAGCTTTTCAACTTTTTCGAACCCGAGCATTTCAAACAATGCGTCGTATAACGGACGGAGATACGGATCCACTTTTTGTGCGAGGTCGCCTGGTAGGAAACCAAGTTTCTCGCCGGCTTCAACGGCGGGACGAGTCAATAAAATACGACGAATTTCTTGGCGTTCCAATGCGTCAACCGCACAGGCAACAGCCAAATACGTTTTACCCGTACCTGCAGGACCCACGCCAAAGTTGACGTCATGCGCCAAAATAGCTCGTACATATTCAGACTGGTTATGATTGCGCGGCTTAATTAACCCACGTTTGGTTTTAATGTGGGTCATCTTCTCTGCCGCAGGATCGTTGTCCGGCGATTGCTCGAGTACTTTGGCTTGTTGTACTGCTAAATGCACCATTTGTGGTGTCACTTTGCCTTCTTCGCCTTCTACCGTTGCGGTTTCGACATAGAGATCACGCAAAATTTTAGCGCCGGCTTGTACCGTATGGTTCGGACCAATCAGGCGAAATTCATTGTGACGATGACTAATTTCAATGCCTAGACGACGTTCAATGTGCTTTAAATTTTCATCTAAAGCGCCGCAAAGATCAGCGATGCGGCGATTGTCGACCGGTTCTAAATCGATGTCTAACGTACTAACTGTTTGACTCAAGGTTACCTCGTTACTTTAATTGGCTTGTGGCGGCACAAAAGTGGCGACACCCAATTCATCAGGCTGAGTTTTTGCCTGGCGTGCGAGAATGGCTTGCGGCGACGTATCGACTCGTAAGCCCATATCGGACTCAACGCGTAAGACTTCACCTCGCAGCGAGTTGACAAAGACATCGGTGACTTTCACATCAACAAATTTACCGATCATATCTGGCGTACCCATAAAGTTCACAACACGGTTGTTCTCAGTACGACCGCTTAACTCCATTGGGTCTTTCTTCGATGGTCCAGTTACCAAAATACGTTGTTCAGTACCTAACATACGGCGTGCATGAGCGTGCGCTTGTTGATTCAAGCGTTGCTGCAACAATTGTAGGCGTTGCTTTTTGGTATCTTCGCTAACGTCATCAGGCAAATCGGCCGCTGGTGTACCAGGGCGAGCACTGTAAATGAAGCTAAAGCTCATGTCGTAGTCGACAGCTTGAATCAAATCCATAGTCGCCTCGAAATCAGCATCGGTTTCGCCCGGGAAACCAATGATAAAATCAGAACTCATCGCGATGTCTGGGCGAATTTTTTTCAACTTACGGATCTGAGATTTATACTCGATGGCCGTGTGACCGCGTTTCATCAATGTCAGAATGCGGTCAGAACCACTTTGCACAGGTAAATGCAAATGGCTCACCAGCTCAGGAATGGTCGCGTAGGCTTCAATGATATCGTCAGTAAACTCGACCGGATGAGAGGTGGTGTAACGAATACGGTCAATACCATCAATGGCCGCAACCAAATGTAGTAATTCAGCAAAACGACAAACGGTACCGTCATGGTGCTCACCACGGAACGCATTCACGTTTTGTCCGAGTAAATTCACTTCTCGAACGCCTTGTTCAGCCAGCTGTGCAATTTCAAATAAGACATCGTCAACTGGACGACTAACTTCTTCGCCGCGGGTATAAGGCACAACGCAGAAGGTACAGTACTTACTGCAACCTTCCATAATTGAAACGAACGCGCTCGGGCCATCAGCTTTTGGCTCTGGTAGGCGGTCAAACTTCTCAATTTCAGGGAATGAAATATCAACCATCGGCGTGTGGTTGGTCTGAACTTGTTTGACCATTTCAGGCAAGCGATGCAATGTTTGTGGACCAAATACGATATCGACATATGGCGCACGTTGGCGAATGTGATCACCTTCTTGGGATGCCACACAGCCGCCCACACCGATGACGAGGTCAGGATTTTTATCTTTGAGTGTTTTCCAGCGCCCCAATTGATGGAACACCTTCTCTTGCGCTTTTTCGCGAATAGAGCAGGTATTGAGCAGGATCAAGTCTGCCTCTTCTGGCTCTGCAGCAACATCATAACCGTGCGTTGCTTTGAGTAGATCAGCCATTTTCGCTGAATCGTACTCGTTCATCTGACAACCCCACGTTTTAATATATAACTTCTTACTCATAAACCTCTGCGCTCATCTACTTCGTTGTGTCGCTTATCACATTGATACGACCACAATCGGACACCACATCATAAAAGGGTAGCTATTTTAGCTTGAACCAAGCCTAACTGCCAACTTTGTGACCAGTTTCTGCCTTGCGACGTGTACGAATTGCTAAATATCCCGCAACCGTAATAATCGAGGCGCCTAAAATCATACTCACAGTAATGGGTTCATCCCAAAACCAGTAACCCATGAGCGCCGCAAATATCACCGA
>NCJS01000099.1 GCA_002279005.1 Idiomarina sp. 34-48-12
CTCATCAAAATCGGGTTGTAAGCACCGCCACCTGCAACAAAAATAGTCTCTGGTCGTTCAGGTAGCCAATCTTTAATTGCTTGGGTAACTGTGCAAGCTGTCAGTTCAACAAGCGTCGCTTGTAAATCTTCCGCTTTAAATTGCGATAAGTCGCCAAGATGCTTCTCCAACCACTTCAAGTTGAAATCGTCACGTCCGGTACTTTTAGGCGGAGAACGTTTGAAATAGTCATCCTCGAGTAGCTTTAATAGAACATCTTCGAGAACCTGCCCATGTGCGGCAAATGCGCCGTGTCGATCAAAGTCGTCATCATGATTAGGATGACACGCTTTGAACCATCTATCTAATAAGGTGTTTGCGGGCCCTGTATCAAACCCTGTGACCCCGGCCGGCGTTCCCGGAAGCCAAGTAATATTGGCAATGCCGCCAAGGTTCAAAATAACGCGCGACTCATCAAAACTGCTAAATATGGCCTGATGAAATGCGGGAACAAGAGGTGCGCCTTGCCCACTGAGTGCGACATCCTTACGTCGAAAATCCGCAACCACGGGTATACCGGTTAATGCTGCAAGCGTATTTGGATCGCCTAATTGCAGCGTGTAGGCCGTTGATTGATCGGGCTGATGACGTACAGTTTGTCCGTGACTACCAATCGCGGTTATCGCACTGGATGAAATATCGAAATAGGCAAGAAAATCATTAACGGACGCAGCACAAAACTCAGCAAAGCGTCGGTCTGCGATTCCCCATAGATGAAGCTCGCCGGGTGACTCGTGACAGAGTGTATGAAGTAGGTGCTGAAGCTCGTCATCGATAGGATATTGGCGGTGCTGCAGAAGCTCTGGCTGCGCCGTATCAAACTCTACAAGCACCACATCAAGCCCGTCCATACTGGTACCTGACATGAGTCCGAGGTAGAGCTCACGCTGCGGCATTAGCGCATCGCCAAATACAACCGTTTACTATCATTCAAAACTGCGAGACGTTGTTGTGCTATCTCTTTGAATACCGGAAGTTCACCAGCGACGAGTGATTCGGCTTGTGGGAACTTAACTGTGCGAGGGTTACGATGCACACCATCGACTAGAAATTCGTAATGAAGATGCGCACCGGTAACACGACCTGTCGCGCCAACTCGGCCTATTAATTCACCTTGCTTCACGCGTTGCCCTTTTTTCACAAGGCGCTTACTCAAATGCAGGTACTTAGTGACATAACGCTCACCATGTTGAATAAACACATAGTGACCATTGAGGTTGTTATAGGCGCTAGCAATAACTTTACCTGCGCCAGATGACATCACCGGGGTGCCTGTTTGAGCCGCATAGTCTATACCATTATGCGGACGCACTTTACCAGTAACTGGATGTAGGCGACGCGGGTTAAAACTTGAGCTGATGTAGGTAAACTTAACTGGCGATCGAAGGAATGACTTACGCATTGCACGGCCTTCGGCATTATAAAAATCACCGTTTTCGTGCAAAAATGCTTGGTAATGCTCGCCGCGGTTAACAAATTCAGCGGCTAGAACGCGGCCGTATCCTACAAACTCACCGTCGGCGTACTCTTTTTCAAACATCACGCTAAACTCATCGCCTTCGCGTAAATCCAGTGCAAAGTCGATATCCCAACCAAAAATATCGGCAATGCTCATGATCTGACCTTCGGTCAAACCAGCATCAATTCCTGCATTCCAGAAGCTCGAAGAGATTCGTGCATGTGCAGTTTCGGTTCTTACTTCTACCGTTTTGGATTCAATTTCACTAACAAAGCCGCTCTCAGATTTGCTAACGATTAAGGTGTCAGTCGGATTAATCTGATAAGCAATTTGAATCAAGTCGTCATTTTCGTCTTTGGCAAAACGCAAAGTGTCACCTGGGTGGATCTTGCGCAATAACTTATCCGCTTGAGGATCTTGCGTCACGCGGTAAAGCTGTTGTGGGGTGAACCCCATTTTGTCAAAAATACGCGCCAATGAGTCGCCAGAGCGAACTTCGTAGCCACTCCAACGTACAGTATTATCCTGCTGACCATTTGCATCGGCTTGCGGGTTTTCTACCTCAATCTGTAGTTGATAGCGCTGCCCAAGAATTAATTCCGCTTGACCAAGTTGAGGCTCTGATACGTGCTTAGATGCTGTCGCAGACTCGGATGGAAGCAACACAACAAGGAGTGTTACCGCACAGACAGAGCTGAGCAGTACTTGATGTCGACGCGGTAAAGCGGCGATGAATCTTGTCATATATTTAGGAATCGACTTCATAACCTTCCGATGTGTTAGCGCATTATTTTTGTAAGTCAGATTGCAGAATAATATGAAGCATGGCGATTTTCCAGTCAATTTACCATTAATTGCGCTTAAAAGAGTTAAGGAAATAGCATACAATGCGGGGTTTGTGGCCAATTTGAATTGCGTAGGGAGAAAGCCGAATATGACCTTGTCAGCTGCGGATGCGTTTGCGGAAATTGCGCGTGGTACCGAAGAAATTCTTTTAGCAGAAGAGCTTAAAGAGAAGCTAGCAAGTGGCAAACCACTTGTAATTAAGGCCGGTTTTGACCCAACCGCACCCGATTTGCACCTCGGCCACACAGTTCTCATCAACAAGATGCGCGTGTTTCAAGATCTTGGCCATGAAATTATCTTTTTGATTGGTGACTTTACCGGGATGATTGGTGATCCAACCGGTAAAAATGTAACCCGCAAGCCATTGTCGCGTGAAGATGTGCTGGCCAATGCGCAAACTTACAAAGAGCAAGTATTTAAAATTCTTGACCCTGCCAAAACCAAAATTCGATTCAATTCTGAATGGATGAATGAGCTGGGCGCAGCAGGCATGATCAAGCTAGCGGCGCGTCAGACCGTAGCGCGTATGCTTGAACGCGATGACTTCAAAAAGCGTTATAGCTCAGGTCAGCCAATTGCGATTCACGAGTTTTTATACCCATTGGTGCAAGGCTGGGATTCGGTTGCACTGAAGGCTGATGTTGAGCTTGGTGGAACCGATCAGCGTTTCAATCTGCTCATGGGTCGTGAGTTGCAAAAGGATGAAGGGCAAAAGCCGCAGACGGTCATTATGGTGCCGTTACTTGAAGGGCTCGATGGCGTTCAAAAAATGTCGAAGTCACTCGGTAACTATATCGGTATTACCGAACCGGCAAATGACATGTTTGGCAAGGTTATGTCAGTTTCTGATGAACTGATGTGGCGCTATTACGAGTTGTTGAGCTTCCGTCCACTGGATGAAATTAAGAGCTTTAAACAGGCAGTAGCTGATGGCGCGAATCCGCGCGATTATAAAGTTCTGTTGGCGAAAGAAATTATCGCACGTTTCCATGACGAAGCAGCTGCGGACGTTGCTGAGCAAGACTTTATCCAGCGCTTTAGTAAAAATGCAATTCCAGATGAAATGCCAGAGATAACGGTTGCCAGTGATAATGGTGAATTGGCAATCGGTAATTTATTGCGTGAGGCCGAACTTGTCGCGTCGACTTCTGAAGCAATGCGCATGATTAAACAAGGTGCGGTAAAAATCGACGGTGAAAAAGTGAGTGATACCAAGTTAACGTTAACGGCGGGAACCACCGCTGTCTATCAAGTTGGAAAACGCAAATTCGCTCGAATCACGTTGAGCTAACTCGTTGCTCTTATTTTGGTGCGATGGCCATCAGGCCATCGCATTACTGTTAAATACTCACCCCAAACACATCCAGTATCTAAGCCAATCACATCATCACGTAATGTCTTGCCCATTAAAGCCGCCCAATGGCCGAATACTAAGGTGTGCTCGGATACATCCCATAGTTCAAACCACGGTTTGAGATGCGCCGGAACGATACTATCTTCTGGGGATTTTTTGACTGAAAAATTCAAATGACCACTGAGGTCACAGAAACGCATGCGGGTAAATACATTAATAAAGAACCGAATGCGGTCCATTCCGTCGAGCGAGGTGGACCATTGTGTTGGTTCATTACCGTACATCGCTACCAAGAACTCATTAAGTTTGTTTGATCGCCATGCCTGTCGTAGCGCTTCAGACACCTCGTTGGCGTATGACTCTGCTTCAGTCACGCTCCACCACGGATAAATACCCGCGTGGGTCATCACTAAGTTATCGTCGCTGCGTATTAACAGAGGTTTTTGCACTAACCAGTCTATCCATTCGCGCTTTTCGCTTTCTGGTAAGTTCATAACGGTATCCAGCCGATCGTTTGGATTGGCTTCGCGAACGCCACTTAACACTGCGAGTAAGTTCAGATCATGATTACCAAGAACCATCTTAGTCGATGTATCCATGTCGCGAAGTAATTCGAGACACTCTAGTGGGCTAGGTCCGCGTCCGATAATGTCGCCAACGCACCAAAGCTCATCAAACGTGGTATCAAAGTTGATTTGTTTGAGCGCTTGTTTTAGTGGCGCCGCACAGCCTTGAATGTCACCAACCAGATAGCGCGCCATGACTAGTGAATGATGTTTGGAATAGCAAGTCGAAACGAGGGAATTTCAACATCGAAATGTTCACCCGATGTTGAAACCATGGTGTAAAAGCCTTCCATGGTGCCGATTGGCGTCGCTAAAACGGTACCGCTGGTATAGCTGTAGCTCTCGCCAGGTGCAATGTGCGGCTGTTCACCCACCACCCCGTCACCGGCGACACGAGTAATTTTATGATCGGCATCGGTTATCTTCCAAGCTCGCTTCAATAACTGAACCGTCACGTCGGAATGGTTGGTAATGGTGATAGTGTAAGCGAATGCATACTCATTCGCGCTCTCATCTGAATGCGAAGCAATAAAATGAGTCTTCACTTGAATGTCGATATTATGCATGGTCACCTTGCTGCTCACTGTACCAGTTCGCCAGTCGACAATAGTCTGCTACAGATAATGTTTCTGGACGTGCGCCTGGGTCAATACCAAGAGCCTCGAGCTGCTCGTCGTTCATAATTTGCTTGAGGTTATTACGAATTGTTTTACGACGTTGATTAAACGCAATCAAACAAATTTTATGTAATGCTTTGCGATCGTTGACCGGGTAAGGAGGTGTTTTGTGCGGTACTAAGCGCACCACAGCAGACTCTACTTTAGGCGGCGGGGTAAAAGCGCCCGGCGGTACCATCAGAACCGGTTCAACCGCGCATGCTTGTTGAATAGCTACACTAATCCGTCCATAGGCCTTACTGTTAGGCTCTGCAGCTAAACGTTCGACAACCTCTTTCTGCAACATAAAGTGCATATCTTCCACAACTTCCAAATGTTCTAATAAATGGAAGATAAGCGGCGTAGAAATATTGTAGGGCAGGTTACCGAAAACACGTATAGGTTGCTCGCTGGCAAACTGACGAAAATCTGTTTTTAATGCATCGCCGCGAAACACAGTTAATTTACTTTGCAGAAATGGATGCTGTTCAAGGCGATCAGCAAGATCGCGATCTAACTCAACCACCGTTAGCTTACCGGCGCGTTCCACAACCGGCTCAGTGAGAGCGGCTAAACCCGGACCAATTTCAACGAGGTTATCGCTGGGTTGTGGATTAATTGCGTCAACAATATCGTTGATGACGAATTGATCGTGAAGGAAGTTTTGTCCAAAACGCTTTCTTGCGCGGTGACCCAAATGTGTTTTTGTCATCGATTTACCATGTCGATTGCAGTGCGCAAAGCGAGTAATGCACTACTGTCATCTATGTTGTGTGTACCAGCACGATCAAGGGCGGTGCCGTGATCGACTGACGTACGAATAAATGGTAACCCTAAGGTTATATTGATGGCATTGCCAAACCCTTTGTATTTTAACACAGGTAAACCTTGGTCATGATACATTGCGACAATGGCGTCAGCTTCGGCTAAATAATGCGGCTGAAACACGGTATCTGCAGGGTAGGGGCCCGTCACGTCAACTCCTTGCTCGTGCAAGGATTGAATCGCTGGAATAATGTGATCAATCTCTTCTCGCCCTAAGTGCCCTTGCTCACCAGCGTGAGGATTTAAACCGCAGACTAAAATTCGAGGTTTTTCGATTCCCCATTTCTTGGTTAAATCAGCTTGAAGAATGTGTAATGTTTCTTCCACCGCTGAACGAGTGACTGCTGCGGCCACATCTTTAAGAGGTAAGT
>NCJS01000252.1 GCA_002279005.1 Idiomarina sp. 34-48-12
CTCTTGCTCACACGCTTCGACATGGCCATGGCTTCGGCTGCTGCCGTTGCTTCGTCAAGTAATGACGCGCTCGCCAGTTCAAGGCCGGTCAAATCCATGGTCATTTGTTGGAAGTTCAAAATGGCTTCTAAGCGACCCTGAGCAATTTCTGGCTGGTACGGCGTGTACGCAGTGTACCAACCTGGGTTCTCAAGTACGTTACGCAAAATAACGTTCGGTACTAGGGTGTCGTAATAACCCATACCGATAAATGACTTATACACTTTGTTCTTGCTCGCGATACCTTTGAGTTTGGCAAGCGCTTCGCGCTCGTTCATTGGTTCGCCAACAGACAAAAATGGGTCGCGACGAATCGCGCCAGGAACGGTGTCACGCGTGAGCTCTTCGAGTGAGCTAACACCCAACTCAGCCAACATCGCCTTGGTTTCATCAGTGCTTGGGCCAATGTGGCGGGCAATGAATTCACCGTGATTTTCTAACTGCTTCAGCGTAGTAGTCGTCATTTACTTCAGGTCCCCTAGCTTCCGGGTGGATACAAGACATTTGAAACACAAAACCCCGGTGCAAGTGACCGGGGCTTAGCAACAAAACGAGCTGTTATTCTTCGTCGATAACTGCTTGATAACCTTCGGCATCAAGCAAGCTTTCAACTTCACTTGGGTCTTCGGCTTTAATCTTGAACAACCAGCCGTCACCAAATGGGTCATTGTTTACAGTTTCTGGTGCATCTTCTAAATCTTCGTTTACTTCGACAATTTCACCAGCAATTGGTGCGTAGATGTCAGAAGCTGCTTTCACTGATTCTGCTACGGCAACGTCGTCACCTGCGGCGACGTTGGCGCCAACTTCTGGCAATTCAACGAACACCATGTCGCCAAGCAAATCTTGTGCGTGCTCAGTGATACCTACCGTGAAAATGCCGTCACCTTCGTTGCGCACCCACTCATGCGTTGATGCGTACTTAAGTTCCTTTGGAATATTGCTCATGTTCTGTTCCTCGTAATTCAATTCTTAAAAAATGATGGCTTAGGCAAGTACTGATTTGCCTTGACGCACGAAGCTTGGTTTGACCACGCTTACTGTAACTAATTTCTTGCGAATTTCCACCTCTGCAGTTTCACCCACAGAAGCTGGTACGCGTGCCATGGCAATTGAGAAGCCAAGTGTTGGCGAGAAAGTGCCTGAGGTAATTTCGCCTTCACCGCCGTCAACAATCACTTTTTGACCATGACGCAATACGCCTTTGTCTTTCATCACCAAGCCAACTAATTTGGCATGGCCGGCTGCTTTTTGCTGTTCGAGTGCTTCGCG
>NCJS01000253.1 GCA_002279005.1 Idiomarina sp. 34-48-12
TATGACACGTTCGGTGCCGCGTAATAGTGGTTCGCTAGCGTTTACTCACAGCATCAATGATTTCGAGACTCGGTTAGCGTTTAATTACTTCGGAGATTACGTGCTGGAGAATAACTCTGGTCTGGAAACAACATTCAGTGGCAAGTGGATCACGGATTTATCATTACGATACCAAGCAACTGATAGCGTGAATGTTAGCGTCGGTGTTCAAAATTTATTTGATGAGTATCCAGATGAACAAGATCCGTCGAATCAATTCAACGGCATCTTTATTTACCCAAATACCAATGCACCTTTTGGGTTTAATGGTGGATATTATTTTGCCGAGTTGACTTATTCGTTCTAAGTTTAAAATTTAACGAAATAGTTGTTAAAGCCACTAACTTCAGGTTAGTGGCTTTTTTATTTGTCTTGAAAAAACCAATAAAAACAATTGGATGAAAAGCAGGCGCGACAATTGCATATAACTCATTGGATAGAATTTTGATGACATATCATGCTGGAGATAAGTTTATGCAACGCAAACAAAATATCATGTGGATCGTTATCGCGGTGGTCGCCGCTTTGTTTTTCGCTGATGAAATACTTGGCTTTGTAGGCGCCGTTATTGGTATCGTATTTAGTATTGGGTTTACCGGTTTATTGCTTCTTGCATTAGCGGCAGGTGCATTCGCGTTGGCAGTGTTTGTAGGCTGTAGCGTCGGTTTGGCGTTGACTATTGCAACCGTAGCTCTTGTATTGAGCCTGTTTGGCTGGTTGCTGCCGTACCTGTTAGTTGGCTTCTTGGTCTATTTGGTGGTACGAAAAAAGCCTAATACTGTGTAAACTGCAACGAGGTTTGTTGCGGAGACTGTTATGCGAGTATTCAGAAAGCTTCTTATTGTTTGTTTGCTACTACCAATCCAATTGTTGGCTGCAGAGGTTGAAATCGCCAATGCTTGGGTGAAAGAGTCGATTCCAGGTACAGAGAATGGCGCAGGCTATTTCACTATTAGTAACACAGGCTCGTCAGTCATTAGTATAGTCGGCGCAGCTACCGATGCATCGCGAGCAATTGAAGTGCATCAGCATGTTATGCGTGACGGCATGATGCGTATGCGCCGGGTACCTGAGCTTGCTCTAGAGCCTGGGGAAACGATCGTTTTTCAACCTGGCGGCTATCATTTGATGATGTTTGGTGTAAAGAATGCGTTTAAACCGGGTGATCAAGTTGAATTTACGCTTCATTTTAGTGATGGTGATAGTGTAAGCTTCGACGCCGAAGTTCGATCAATCCGTTAATAGGGATCACATTCATGAAAAAAATT
>NCJS01000254.1 GCA_002279005.1 Idiomarina sp. 34-48-12
AGAATGATGTTGTTAGCACCGACAACGGCGCGTGGGGTATCGACATCTTCGATTCGAACCAGCCATGTTCCGGCATTGGCGCGTGCATCGAGGTAACTAGCGAGGGCGGCAATCAGAGAGCCAAAATGAAGAGGCCCCGACGGGGTCGGGGCAAAGCGTCCACAATAAGGAAATGAAGCGGCCATATTAGGCGCCAGTCATTTGCTTCTCTTTGATTTCAGCTAAAGTTTTGCAATCAACACAAAGGTCAGCTGTAGGGCGAGCTTCTAAGCGGCGAATTCCAATTTCAATGCCGCACTGATCACAAAAACCAAAGTCATCCGCTTCAATTTTTTGCAGAGTCTTTTCGATTTTTTTGATCAGCTTACGCTCACGGTCACGTGTGCGAAGTTCTAAGCTGAACTCTTCCTCTTGAGCAGCACGATCAACCGGATCAGGGAAGTTCGCCGCTTCATCTTTCATATGGTGCACAGTGCGATCAACTTCTTCACGCAATTGCGCGCGCCATACTTCTAGAATTTTACGAAAATGCGCACGTTGCGCCTCATTCATGTACTCTTCGTCCGGCCCGAGCTCGTATGGCTCCAAACCAGCTTGCGCCAGAATGCCATGGGCTTTTTTCGGCGTTCCTTGAGGCATTATGGTTCTCCTGTATGAGACGTTGTTATTAAAAAGGTCGGTACATATACCAGAAAGCTAATATCGGCGCAATTTAATTTCTAATTATTTGCGCCATATATTACAGGTAGTTCTCGCACGGGTGTTATTCCTTCCGGTGTTAATTTGCATCCGAGCGCATAGAATTCAACACCTGCCGCATTCGCCTTCTGACATGCGTCAGCATATTTCGGGTCTATGTGGTGTGCGGCACTGACATTTTCAATGCCGCTGTGTAATACCGTATATAAAACTACCGCACGATGCCCATCGGCAATCATATCTTGCAAGCTTCTTAAGTGATCAAGTGCGCGCTTACTGACGGTGTCAGGAAAGTAGCCTTGGTTACTTTGGGCTAACGTGACACTTTTCACTTCAATGTATACGTTGCGTTGTTGTTGGTCGCGTCCAAACCAATCAATACGGCGGTTATCATAGCCATACTTTTGTTCTGCACTCAATTGCTGAAGGTCAGTCAACGCTTTAATACGGTTGTTTTTTAACGCTTCGCCGGCAATTTGATTGGCACGGTGTGTGTTGACACAAATCATATGACCATTGAAGGTTTCGGCTAACTCCCAGGTATATAGATATTTTCGCTTAGGATTTTCCGAATCACTCAACCACACCCGCATACCTGGTTC